>NZ_JBHSKT010000004.1:0-456577 GCF_042657365.1 Adhaeribacter terreus
ACCTGAAACAGCATAACTTAAAGCCAGGCATTTACCTGATCTCCCTGCAAAACGGCGCTGCCACTACCCACCAGAAAATTGTGGTGCAGTAAGCTTGAATAGCCTAGTAATTAAAACAACCCCTTAACAGTATCATCTTCCGGGTTATTAACTGCGGACTGGATTAAACCAGCCCGCAGTTTTTTTTATTGCCAGACAGTTCAATAAAGTGCTTTCACCAAGTGGTTTAGGTTATCCGTAGTAATTCTTCTATAATTGTAGTATCTACAACCCGAAAGCCTGGCCACTAACTTATATGCATACTTTTTGGCGTATTTTCTATACCGTTTTCTTATTGATAATAACTTTTCAGGCAGCGGCGCAGACTTATACTGCCAATAACGGGCACGTTTATTTTCTTTCCGAAGCACCTATCCAGAATATAGAAGCGCATTCAACCCAATTGGGCGGCGCTTTAAGATTGAATGATCGTTCTTTTGCGTTCAGTATTCCCATAGAAAGTTTTGAATTTGAACGCTCACTCATGCAGCAGCATTTCAACGAAAGTTACCTGGAAAGTGAAAAATACCCGCGCGCTACTTTTGTAGGCAAATTACTGGATAGCACCAATTTTGCAATTCCCGGAACGTACGCCGTAACGGCCGTTGGCAAACTTACCATACACGGCATAACCCAGGAAAGAACCATTGGGGGCGTAATTATTTCCGACAAAAACCGACTAACGCTGGAAGCTATTTTTCCGGTAAAGATCTCCGACCACAACATTAAAATTCCGCGCCTGCTTTTCGAAACCATTGCCGAAACTGTGAACGTGAAAGTAAATATGGTCTTGCGGCCGGTGAAAACATAAAGCTTTGCCAGACTTTTTGCCGGCAAAACCATAGCGTTTTATAAACTTTAGGAAAACAGGAATTTAATTTCTTTCAGATCGAAAGTCTGCATTCCTTTTTCGGTTTCCAGCTGCAGTCTTCCATATTCATCGGTACCTACAATTTTGCCCTGCATAATTTTATCGCCGGCTTCAAACAACCGAAATTCACCGAAGCCTAAAAGCTGCCCCCAGTATTCCTGCTGCATTTGGAGCCGTGAGTTTTTCTGCAATTCCAGATACCGTTTTTCCAGGCATTCGAGCAATATTGCGGTCAGTTTTTTCAGATCGAAAGTTTGCCCGGAGATCTGCTTTAAGGAAACCGCATTCGGATTTTCAAAAGTTGCCTGGTTTACATTCAGGCCGATGCCAATCACAGAACTTTGCAAAGTTGAACCACTTATGCTATTTTCGATGAGAATGCCGCCAAGCTTTTTTTCAAGAAAATAAAGATCGTTGGGCCATTTTAACAGAACCCCGGCGGGCAAAAAACGTTTCAGAAAATCGGCTACTCCCAACGAAACGGCAATATTCAAAAAGAACTGATCGGAAGCGGCTAAAAAAACGGGTTTGTAAATTACCGAAAGCGTCAGGTTTTGTCCGGCGCCGGCTTCCCAGTTGTTTCCGCGCTGTCCGCGGCCGGCCGTCTGGTTTTCCGTAAGGATGACACAACCCTCCGTGGCTTCATTTTTGATTAATAATTGTTGTGCTACCGTATTGGTAGAGGTACATTCGGGCAGAAAAACGAATTGATGGCCCGTAAAGCGCGTTTGAGGCGAAATATTCTCCAAAGAATTTGCTAATTTTACAGAACAAATTTAATAACCAGAAATGACACAACCGAAAGTTAAGGATGAATCGGACATCTTGGCAGACCTTATTGTAAAAGGTATGCAGGAAAAAAAAGCTACTGACATAACAGTACTGAATCTGAAATCCTTAAAAAACGCCGTTTCCGATTACTTCGTGATCTGTTCGGCCAACTCCGATAGCCAACTCGATGCCATTGCCAAATCAGTGGAAGAAGAAGTTTATAAAATTGCCAAGGAAGATCCGTGGCAAAGTGAAGGTCGCCTGAACCGCGAATGGATCCTGCTCGATTACGTAAGTGTGGTAGCCCACATTTTCCTGAAAGACAAACGTCAGTTCTACGCACTGGAAGAACTCTGGGGCGACGCGCAGATCAAACAGATCGCAGACCAATAATCGGCGGCTTTTTGCGTTATTAGCTGAATAAAACGCAACCATACCTGTTACCATTTAGTTTTTAGAACTGATTTAATTCCAATGGCAGATAAAACCCCGAATAACAAAAAGAAAAAAATAAACCTTCCTACCACACCTCCAAAACCTACCATGCAAATGTGGGTTTTAGCGGCGTTAACCCTGCTCATATTCAGCATTCTATATTTTAACCGTAGCAACACCACCGTCGAGATCGATCAGCGCCGGTTCGAAGACATGGTTAAAAGTCGCGATGTGCAGCGAATTAACATCGTGAACGACAAAGTGGTGGAAGTTACGCTGAAAGATGAAGCGCTTAAAAACGAAAAGTATAAGAACGACCTGGCTAACCGCGGAGCTTTTGCTTTAGAGCAGGGTGCGCAGTTCCATTTCACCATTATTTCGCCGGAAATTTTTAAAGAAGACCTCGAGAAATTTCAGGAGAAAGAAAAGATACCGCGTGAAGAATGGCTCAGCTTGAACATGGAAAAACGGACCGGTTTTGGCGATTTCCTGACCAGCTGGGGCTTTTTGATCTTGCTTATGGTTGGTTTCTGGTTCATGATGCGTCGCGTTTCCAGCGGCGGACCGGGTGGCCAGATCTTCAACATCGGCAAATCTAAAGCCGCTTTATTCGATGCTGAAAACAAGGTTAAGATCACGTTTAAAGACGTAGCCGGCCTGGAAGAAGCGAAAGAAGAGATCCAGGAAATTGTAGAATTTCTGAAGAACCCGACCAAATTCACGATCTTGGGTGGTAAAATCCCTAAAGGTGCGTTACTGGTAGGTCCTCCGGGAACGGGTAAAACGTTATTAGCCAAAGCTGTAGCCGGTGAAGCTGATGTTCCGTTCTTCTCTTTATCCGGTTCCGACTTCGTGGAAATGTTCGTTGGGGTGGGTGCTGCCCGCGTACGCGACCTTTTCAAACAAGCCAAAGCCAAAGCACCGTGTATCATCTTTATCGATGAGATCGATGCTATTGGTCGTAGCCGTAGCCGCGGACAGGTTCCTGGTGGTAACGACGAACGTGAAAATACACTGAACTCCCTGCTGGTAGAAATGGACGGTTTCTCAACCGATTCCGGCGTAATTATTCTGGCTGCCACCAACCGACCAGATACCTTAGATTCAGCCTTGCTGCGTCCGGGACGTTTCGACCGCCAGATCTCGATTGATAAACCAGATATTGTAGGCCGTACGGAGATCTTCAATGTACACTTAAAGCCGATCACGTTAGCTTCGGATGTAGATGCTAAGAAACTGGCGGCGCAAACCCCAGGTTTTGCTGGTGCCGAAATTGCCAACGTTTGTAACGAAGCTGCTTTAATTGCTGCCCGCCGGAACAAAAAAGCGGTAGAAATGCAGGACTTCAACGATGCCATTGACCGCGTAATTGGTGGTCTGGAGAAAAAGAATAAGATCATTTCGCCGGAAGAAAAGCAGATCGTGGCGTACCACGAAGCGGGTCATGCCATTACCGGCTGGTTCCTGGAGCACTGCGATCCGTTGGTGAAAGTGAGCATTGTGCCTCGTGGTATTGCCGCTTTGGGTTATGCGCAATATTTACCAAAAGAGCAGTTCCTATACACTACCGAGCAATTAGTAGATGAAATGTGCATGGCTTTAGGTGGCCGCGCGGCGGAAGAAATTATCTTCGGAAAAATTTCTACCGGTGCTTTGAGCGATTTGGAGCGCATTACCAAAATGGCGTACAGCATTGTAACCATGTATGGTATGAACGATAAGATCGGCAACGTTTCTTTCTACGATTCGAAGCAGAGCGATATGGCTTTCAACAAACCATATTCCGAAGCAACCGCCGAAACTATTGACGAAGAAGTTCGCCTGATCATTAGTAATGCTTATGAGCACACCAAGCAATTATTACGCTCAAAAGGCCGCGAACTGGAACTGGTAGCGCAGGAGCTTTTGAAAAAAGAGATCCTGTTCCAGAATGACCTGGAGCGTTTGGTTGGTCCGCGTCCGTTTGCCAAATTAACGGCATACCAGGCGCACACGGCCGGTACAGATCGCAGCAAAACTGCCAGCGAAGTGCAACAGGAACAGGCGCACCCGCTTTCGAATAAGAATGAGCACGAAGATATAACCGAAGGTCCTTCCGATGGAAAATTGGATAACGGCCCGAAAGCAACGGAAACCGAAGCAAACGGACGATATAATCCTGCTTCAGAACCGGGGACTGATTCGAATATCAGACCGGGCCAGACGTATTCGTTCGATAAATAAAAACGCTATAATTTTATACTGAATAAGTAAACAATGTACGAAGCACGGTCTAAGGATATTGTATTACGGAAAGTACGGGAGGCGCTGGCTAAGTCAGCGCCTTTTGTGCCTCCTACCCCCGATTTTAATTCTACGGTTTATCCGCCGCTGGCCGACGAAGACCTTTCGATCGTGTTTGCGCAGAATTTCCTGAATACCGGCGGCAAATTCATTTACTGCGATTCGGAAGAGAATTTCTACGACCAGCTTTTCGAGTTCAAGCAGGAAAACAATATTCAGCACATTTTTGTCTGGGAATCGAGCCTGAAGAAGCAGCTTTTTGGCGCGGGCATTAACTTCAGCGGCGACGAAAAAGACTTTCTGAAACATGCCGAAGCCGGTTTAACGACTTGTGAAGCTTTGCTGGCTCGTACCGGCAGCATTCTGGTAAGTTCGGCCAATTCCGGGGGCCGGCGCTTAACTATTTACCCGGAAAAACATTTGGTGGTGGCTTATACCAGCCAGTTGGTGCCCGATATTAAAGAAGGTTTGCAATTGGTACGCGAAAAATATGCCCCGAAACTGCCTTCTATGCTGAGCATGGTTAGCGGCCCGAGCCGCACGGCCGATATTGAAAAAACGTTGGTTCTGGGTGCGCACGGCCCGAAACAACTCGTATTATTTTTGATCGATGACCTTATCGAAGATTAAGCTGGAGCCCGGCAAAAAGATCTTTTTCGCTTCCGATTTCCATTTGGGGGTACCCGATGCAGCCAGCAGTTTAGCGCGGGAAAAAAAGATCGTGCGGTGGCTGGATGCAATTAAAGACGAAGCGCAGGCCATCTTTTTGTTAGGCGATATTTTTGATTTCTGGTTTGAATACCGCCACGCCATTCCGAAAGGTTTTATCCGGATACAGGGAAAATTAGCGGAACTGACCGACCGCGGCATTCCGGTTTATTTCTTTACCGGCAACCACGACATGTGGATGTTCGATTATTTTACCCAGGAGTTGAATATTCCGGTGCTGCGCAAACCAATTTCGGTAATGCTCGGCGATCAGAAATTCCATATTGGTCACGGCGATGGTTTAGGCCCTAAAGATTACACGTATAAAGTGCTGAAGAAAGTTTTCAGCAGTCCGCTTTCGCAGTGGTTATTCGCCCGCATTCACCCGAATACGGGCATTGGAGTGGCCAATTACTGGAGCCGCCGCAGCCGCATCAGCAACACCCAGGAAGATGAATATTTCCACGGCGAAGATGCAGAATGGCTCGTAATTTACTGCAAAGAAACTGAAGCCCGCGAACACCACGATTATTACGTTTTCGGCCACCGGCATTTGCCGCTTGATATAAAGATCGGGGAACGCAGCCGCTATTTAAACCTGGGAGAATGGGTCAATTATTGCTCTTACGCCGTTTATGATGGAAAGAACCTGGAACTTAAACATTTCGAGAACGAAGAAAAAAAGTAAAGCCGCGCTGGTTTTACTTTTTTGCGTTTTTACCCTATCGTTTTTCCTCGCTCCGGAAAGCCGCGGCCAGGCTATTTCCATTCGTCAGCACCTGGATGTTTCGCAACCGGCCGCGATGAGCATAGATCGGCTGAATAATATTTACCTGACTGACCGCAAAAATAACGTACATCAGTTTAACGGCGCCGGGCGATTGATCAATACATACTCACCGCCGCGCACCGGCAATATTGGCAACGTTGAAGCCTGGAACGCGATGAAAGTGCTGCTTTTCTACGACGACCAGCAGCAAATTACCCTCCTGGACCGTTTCCTGAACAACATTGCTAATATTCGGCTGCGTGACATTACCGATGGCCTGATAAAAGTAGCAACCACGGCCGCCGATGAACGCATCTGGCTTTTTAACGAAAGTGAATTTTCGCTTTTGAAATACGATCCGCGCACTTCGGAAATTGTCAGCACCACGCCGCTTAACTTAACTTTCGACCGCAAAAAAGCCGATATCCGATACATTAGAGAATACCAGAATATGGTGTATATGGTAGATAAAACCACCGGCATTTACGTGTTCGATAACCTGGGCAATTACAAGAAAACGCTGCCGTTTCCGGAGCTTTCGTACATTGGTTTCCGGGGCGATGAGCTGTATTATCTGGCCGGCGGCAAGCTGCGATTTTTCAACCTCTATTCTTTTGCCGAACGCGCTTTTGACGTGCCGCCGGTGCAAAATTACAAGCAAGCTTTGGTGGGCGAAGATCTGGTTTATCTGCTTTCGGAAAGCGGTTTGGACCTTTATGAGTTTGAATAGTTTAAACATTTCCTGCCCTCTAACTTTTGCTTTTGCTTTGTTAATTTAATTTCTTCTTGTTAATTTTAGAAAGGAGGTGTAGTTCAATTCGAAACCCTGTTTTCTATGAAATTCCTAAGCTTTGTTCTGCTTTTCATTTTAATACTAAGCTTCTCCTCCTGCAAAACAAACCAGTTCAACAAAGCCTGCCAAAGGCACGGGCGCTGGGAGTTTGCCGATACGCTGGGAACGCAGGTTTATAAATATGGCGGGCGGTATAAAGACGGCATTGAATGCGGGAAATGGAAATATTACTTAGGTGGCAAAATTGCACGCAAAGAGAAATACCGCAAGAATATCAGCTACAACCAGTTCTTTCACGAAAACGGCAAAGTAAGTTCGCAGGGTAAAAGTCAGCTCGATGTTTCGGCGGCGGAAATTCATTGGTTCTACTTCGGCGATTGGGAATATTTCGATGAAAACGGTAGGCCTACGATGGTAAAAACATTCGAGAACGGGAAACAGGTTAACCTTCGTAAAATTCAGCTGGCTGAAGATAAGAAGAATTAGCGGTGCATTTTTCCCCTAAAAAACGCTATGGTTTTGAAGCTAAAAACAAGTGCCTTTCTGTAAATTTCATGAACACGTATATTAAGGATATGTAAGCTAAACCGTTTTTCAATGGCAGTAATTATTCTGAAGTTTCTCCTGAAAATAGTAGCAGGTTTATGCTTCGTGCTCATTTTTAGCTACTCCGTTTTTGCCCAAACCGATTCTGTGCACATCAGAACCACACCGGAGATGCGCGCGGAAATCTATAATGTTTTTGAGCAAAGCAGCAAAAAAATAACCGAACTGGATAAAACCATTCTGAAATACCTGAACAGCGTTAAAAAACCCAAAGCGGCGGCTTATAAAAAATCGTACGTCGATTCTCAGAATGGCTGGCTGAATTACCGCGACGGACATTGCCAGATCATTTCCGATGAATCGGCAGATGCGCCTACCGGCCCGGACCAGTTCTTTTACCAATGCATTGCCGACATCAATGCGCGGCGGATCGAAGAATTGAACGAACTGCTCATAAATTTCAAGCTCGAATTTGGTGCTTTAAAAATGGAATAACTTTCAGGATCAACGTCTTCCCTACTTTTTCTTACCCAAACCCAAGCGCTTTTGCGTATAAAACCTGCCGGCTTTCTGTACCAAACTTCCGGTCTGCGCTATGGACAACAAAACGTTAAAAATCGAGGATCTCTTTCTCAAAATGCCCCTCTACGATAAACTGGAGCTCAATTCTGCTTTGGAGTACAAACTGGTAGATATCCTGCGGTTCAGCGGAAAAATTGATATGTTTTGCGTGGGTTGCAACAAGGAAAGCACTTTTACCGGTTTCGATAACCTGACCGATTACGTGCCGGGTGTGGCTTACACCTCCAATTCCTCGAAACTAATGGAGCGGGTTTTTACTTTACCCAAATATTTTTCGCACAAGAAGGTTTTTACCGTGAAGCTGAAATGCTCGCGCAACGAGAACCATTTAATGCTTTTCAATTTCTACATCAAAGACAATATCCTGATCAAGATCGGGCAATATCCGAGTTTGATGGACCTGGCTCACCATTCGCTCAAAAAATACAAACGCATTCTGGGAACCGATCTTTACAATGAATTTAACCGGGCCGTAGGTCTGGCAACGCTGAATATTGGTCTGGGTTCGTTCATTTACCTGAAACGCATTTTCGACCACTTGCTGGAAGACGCTCACAAACAGATATTCGCCGATGAAAAGTGGAACGAACTTGAGTACCTTGCATCGCCGATGCACAAACGTATTGCCTTGCTAAAACACCATTTGCCGCCATATCTGGTTGAAAAACGCGATATGTTCCAGATCCTGAGCAAAGATGTACATGAACTAAGCGAAGAAGAATGTCTGAAGTTTTTCCCGCTGCTGCAAAACGCCATTGAGTGCATTCTGGACGAAAAACTGATCGAAATTACCCGTGACCTGAAGCGGCAGGAACTCGATAAATCCATCGATCAGCTTACGGCAAAGAAAAATCCGGCGAAGAAAAAATAGATGGGCACTTTTTCGGGCTTAAACCATACCGTTTTAAACCGACGATTTTTCTGGCGTTAGATATTTAAGCCTTTGTCATAAGTACCTTTGCCTTTACATGGGACCTGGCTTTAAAATATACCGACAACTGCGTGAAAGTAATTTTAAAACTTTAAGCTATAGCGTTCGTATAAGAATATTGTAAGCAAGATGTTCAAATTCGTCATTGTTTATTAAAAGAGGAAGCCCCAAAGCTTCCTCTTTTTGTTTTTAAGCCCGGCAGTTTTTCAGCCTCAAAACCTACCGTTTTTTAATGGTTAAACCGCTGAAAATTATCTTGTAACTGAAACGAAAACCCGGCATTTTTTTGTTGGTTATAAACAGTTTTTAACCGGAAAACGCTACCGTTTTGGAGCAAAAAAGTGAGAATTTCCGGTTAAGTTACTTCAGTAAAATGTTCGGGCAGGCAATATATTTAACTATATTTGTTAATTGCTAAAAATGTATACAACCCTAAACGATATAAAGGAGACTTAAAAGTGGGATGTGGTTCTTGTTCGAGCGGGGGCGGCTGCGGCACGAAAGTGGGCGGCTGTAAAAGCAACGGCGGGTGTAGTACCGGCGGTTGTAACCGGCTCAATGTTTATGATTGGCTCAGCGACATGGAAATGCCTACGTCGTTTGAAGAATTTGATATAGTAGAAGTTCGTTTTAAAGGCGGACGCAAAGATTTTTACCGGAATACCAATAAAATAGCACTTATTACCGGCGAACCGGTGGTAGTAGAAGTTCCGAATGGCCAGCACGTAGGGTACGTTTCGCTGAAAGGCGAGCTCGTGCGCCTGCAAATGCTGAAAAAGAAAGTTGACAACAACGAAGAAATAAAAAGCATTTACCGCATTGCCACCGAAAAAGACCTGGAAAAACTGGAAGCGGTAAAGTTGCAGGAAAACGGCACCATGTACCGTGCGCGCCAGATCATTCAGGAACTCAGCTTAAAAATGAAGCTCTCGGATGTGGAATACCAGGCCGATAAAACCAAAGCTACTTTTTATTATTCGGCTGAAGACCGCGTAGATTTCCGGGATCTGATCAAGAAACTGGCCGATGAATTTAAAATTCGCGTGGAAATGCGCCAGATCAGTCTGCGCCACGAAGCCGGCCGTTTAGGCGGAATTGGTTCCTGCGGCCGCGAACTTTGCTGCTCTACCTGGCTTACCGATTTTAAAAGTGTTTCTACCACGGCAGCGCGTTACCAGAATTTATCGCTGAACCCGAGCAAACTTTCGGGTCAGTGCGGGCGCTTAAAATGCTGCCTGAACTATGAGCTGGAAACGTATATGGACGCCCTGAAGGATATTCCGACGGTGAACCGCCCGCTGCAAACCCAGAAAGGCGAAGCTTTCCTGCAAAAAACCGACATCTTTAAAAAGATCATGTGGTTTGGTTTCCGCGGCGATAATAATTGGCATCCGGTGCCGGTGGCTCGCGTGAAGGAAATTCAGAAAATAAACAGCGATGGGCAGCAGCCGGAGAACCTGGTAGAAGCCATAAAAGAGCCAAGCCATAAAGAATTGCTGGCGGCACAGCTGGAAGGTAGTCTGGAACGTTTGGACGATAAATTTAAATCGAAAGGTAAAAAGAAGAAGAAAAAGAAACCGGCCGGTTTGCAAAGTCTGGTTGAAGGGGTGCAACGTGCGGCAGAAATCAAGCAGCAAAATCGCCCGAAAGTAGCCCGCTCCGAAAGACCGGAAAGACCGCAGAAACAGACCTCCGGCGAAACCAGACCAGAACGTAGCGAAAGACCGGAAAGAGCCGAAGGCACAGAAAATCGCCGCCCAAACCGGGAAAACCGCGGACCCCGACCGGAAAGAACGCCGCGGCCGGAACGCCCTGAAAGAGCTGAAAGAAGCGAACGCCCAGAACAGAAACGCGAAAATACGGCTGAAGGAGCAACGGCAGGCGATAACCGCCCTGACCGCGCCAACCAGAACCGTAACCGCAACCGGAACCGCAACTTTAATAAACCACGGCCGCCAAAACCTACCGAATAACCTATGAAAAAATACCTGCTTCCGGCATTTGTAATGCTCACTTTTTTACTGAGCAGCTGCGATAAGAACCGGATCTTCGAGCAAAACCAGGACCTGGAAAACAATTCCTGGCCCATTGCTGCGATCCGGGAATATAAATTCGAGGTAAAAGATACTTCTAAAAAATACGCGATCTACTTTAATGTGCGGAACGCGATCTTTTATGAATACTATAATCTTTACATGAAGCACACGCTAATTGGCCCCGACGGAAAAACGATTTCTACCAATCTGCACGAGTTATACCTGATGGATAAAAAATCGGGCAAACCACTTGGCGATGGAGCCGGCGACATTTTCGACCACCAGGTGCTGGCTATTAAAGACCAGACTTTTGATCAGCCTGGTACTTATACCATAAAACTGCAGCAATACATGCGCCGCGATCCGCTACCTGGCATTATGTCGGTAGGCGTTCGGGTAGAAACGCAGGAATAAAACGCTATGGTTTGAGATTAAAAAAACCGGTTTGCAGCAGCAGGCCGGTTTTCTTTTTTTAAGACACTTTTTCCGGTTAAATTAATAGCGTTTTCTTGGAAATAAACAGCAACCACAAACCGGTTTCTATGGTATTCCATAAACACTATATTCCGGACGAGAAAGATGAAAATTGCTTTAGAAGTGGTAGGCGCTATAATGATCCTGCTTTCGTTTCTGCCGCTTATTAAAACGCATTACTGGTGGATCCGGGTACTCGATTTTCCGCGCATGCAGGTGGCTTTCGTTTCGGCGGTGGTACTGGTTCTATACCTTATTTTTTTCGAGATCAGGCACCGGGCGGAAATTCTTTTTGGGGTGTTGCTGGCAGTGGCTTTTATTAACGAAATGCTGCACGTGTACCGCTACACTTGGCTGGCTCCGGTACAGGCGCTTCGGAGTAAAATTAAAGCTCCGAAAAATTCCTTCAGCTTTATGATCTCAAACGTGCGGATGAGCAATAAACGCTATGATAAATTCCTGAAAATCGTACACGAAAACGACCCGGATATTCTGCTGATAAACGAGCCGAACCAGCGCTGGGCGGATGCCATTTCACGCCTGAACCGGGTATATGCTTACTCCATAAAAAAACCGCTGGAAAACACATACGGCATGATTCTGTATTCCAAATTCAAAATCACAGAATATGAAATACGCTATTTAATAGAAGACGAAATTCCGTCGTTCTATTGCATTATAGAACTGCCGACGGGCAAGAAATTCGATCTTTTTACGGTGCATCCGCAGCCGCCTAATTTTGATAAACACACCGATAAACGCGAGGCTGAACTTTTAATTGTAGCTAAGAAAGCCAAGGAAACACCTTATGCCAGTATAGTTGCCGGCGACCTGAACGATGTGGCCTGGAGTTACACCACAAGGCTTTTCCGTAGGATCAGTGGTTTATTAGATCCGCGAATAGGCCGTGGTTTTTATAATACCTATAACGCGTTTGTGCCGTTTTTCCGCTATTCTTTAGACCATATTTTCTACGATCCGGCCTTCCGGCTTATAAGAATGAAGCGTCTTCCCTTTTTTGGTTCCGACCATTTTCCTATTCTGGTGCGCTTAAATTACGAACCGCTGGAAGCCGATGAACATGATGTTCCGGAGCCGGAACACGAAGAAGTGCAGGAAGCTGAGGAAATGATAGATCTGGGTACTGAAGGCAAAAAGCCGGAAGAAGTAGCACAGGTATTGAAACGCAGAAAACGGTTATAAAAAAAAACAGCCGGCTCTTGGGGAGCCGGCTGAATCTTTCACTTTAGGGATATATCCTCAAACGAGGGCGTAATTAGATACGCTCAACGTTAACCGCATTCAAACCTTTTTTACCTTCAGTTACTTCGAAAGAAACGCGATCGTTCTCGCGAATCTCGTGGATAAGTCCGCTCTGGTGAACGAAGATATCCTGGTTGTTCTCATCAGAAACGATGAAACCGAAACCTTTTGACTCATTAAAGAATTTTACTTTACCAGTTTTCATAAAAAAAATAATTATTAATAATACATCAAAGGTACGGATTTATTTCAAATAAAAACAGCGTTGTTACAAATACTTCTCAAAATTAAACTGTTTTCTGCCTCCCGGCTTTTACTATTACCTGATCCGGCACTTTTTACCCCTGAAACCATAGCGTTTTACTGCCAATTTTCCTTTTTAGATGAAGCTGCTAAAGTCTTATTTTTCAACTGCTTTAATTTAAATTCTGCTGAAGCATAATAAATAAGGTAGCACGTTTTTCAGCACGCTAAAAATCAAATCCTTATCTCTTTATTTTCGGACGAAGCCTTGTTTTTTTCGACCTGTTGCTGCAATAACCAATTTCCCAAAAACAGATGATAACCTGGTAAGGGCCGCGCGGCGTTTCCTCTTAAATTCGCTTTATTTCCTGACATCTTTTTAGCAAACATTTTACTTTAAAGTGTGAACCCGACTGAGGATTAAGCGTATAGCTAATTCGCTGCGCAAATTTTAAGCCTTGTGATTCACAAGCCGGCTTAAAATTTGGGGCGGTTTCCGGCAGGGCAATACTGCTTTACCGGCTTTACTGTTCATTTATTCATCATCATTCATCATCATTTAAAAGGAGAAAAATCAGTATGGCAGAAAATCAAAAAAACTCAGGTCAGTCTTCTATGTCAGGCAGTGGCTCAGATTCTAAATCAATGTCGGGTACAAGCCAAACCGGCATGAGCAGCTCCTCTTCTTCTATGATGTCGGGCGGTACGCAGAGCACTAACAGCGGTAACACCGGCGCTTCTGGCAGCACGTCATCGGGTAGCACTACCAACAGCAAAACCGGTTCAAAAACTACCTCCTCAGACAGCAGCCGTACTGCTTCAACTGGCTCAAAGTCAAAATCTGGTTCAACTTCTTCTTCCCCAACTTCAAAAACCAGCCGCCAGACCACCGGAAAATCTTCCGGCAGATCTGCTACCGCAGGTACTTCCGGCGGTTCTGCTAAATCAGGTACCAGATCATCCCGTTCTTCATCGTCTTCCTCATCAGATAATACTGATATGGGCTCACAAAACGAAGGTAACTATGGCAGCATGAGCCAGGGCGGCTATGGCAGCTACAACCAGAACTGGGGTTCGCAAGGCAACGTGGGCAATTATAGCTCCGGCATGGAAAACGATGAAAATTATGATTCATATTCATCTGGCAGTGGTTATGGTCAGCAAGGCCAGAGAGATAACTGGGGTGCTTACCAAGATCAAAATCAGAACCAACGCAACTATGGTGGCTATGGCAATGAATCTGGCAGCTACGGTAACCAGATGAGCTATGGCGGTTCTACCCAAAGCGGTTACGGCTCGCAAGGCAACCGCGAAAACTGGGGCGAACAAAACCGCAACCAAGGTAACTGGGGCGGTACTTCCGGCGGACAGGGCAATTATAGCCGTGGCATGAGCGGTAGCTCACAAGGCGGCGGCAGCCAATACGGTTATGGTTCTTCACAAGGCCAGGGCGGTTACGGCTCGCAAAGCGGCTATGGTTCTTCTAACTATGGCAACATGAGCAATTATAACCAGGAAAATTATAACCAACAGCAGCGCGGTGGTATGGGCCGCCAAGGCAACTGGGAAAACCAGCAACGCGGTGGCATGAGCAACTACGACCAGGATAATTATGGTACACGTGGCGGTTACGGCCAATCTTCGCAAGGCGGTTATGGCTCGCAAGGCTATCAGGGCGGCGGCTACAGTGGCCAGTATGGCAACCAGGGTGGCTGGGGATCTAACCGCGGCCAGCAAAGTGGTTATGACCAGGATAATTATGGCACTTCGCAACGCGGAAGCTGGGGCAACCAGGGCGGAAATTTTGGTAACCAGCAAGGTGGCCAATACGGTCAGCAACGCGGCGGTTACAGCAGCTACCGCGATGAAAATGAATCGTATGGAAATCGTTCGCAAGGCGGTTATGGTTCGCAGGGCGGCCAAGGTGGTTATGGCCGGGGCATGAGCAACCAGGGTGGCTATGGCTCTTATGGCCAGGGCAACCGCGGCGGTTCTTACAACGAAGAAATGGGCTCCAGAAGAGGTTCACAAAGCGGTTTCGGGGGTTACGGCGGCAGCGCTTCTTATCGTTCTGATGAGAATTCGGGTCGTGGCAGCTACGGCAGAAGCGGTTCTTATGGCAGTTCATCGCATGGCGGTTACGATCAGGACGAAGATTATCGTTATACCCGCGGCAACCGCAACACCAGCGACGAATATTAATTTTCTGACTAGCTATAAATGAAAAATCCCCGGTAAATTGCCGGGGATTTTTTTTATGTACATTTTTACAGCCACTCTCTTTTTTCCGCAAACAATTCTTCCATTTACCCGTCAGTTTTTTGTTTTAAATCATAGCGTTTTTCCCTGCTTTTAATTCACAGAAACACCGAAAAACACTAACATTGCAGCAACCGTTTTCTACCCAGAACGCAGCAGAATTCCAAAGACAATTTCGATAAAAAAAACTCCAGCAAAATAGCGAAATTCTGCATTGTTGCTGAAGTTTTATATTCGAGCCTTGACTTTTTCAGCCAAAACTCCTACCGTTTTTCAAGCTTTCTTGGCTAAAAGCAATCGGCATATTGGTGGCAAAAATCGCGAAAGGTGTGCCCTTTATGGCCAGTAACTTTTTCGGTGGTATCGGTTACGGTAGCGGCGTGGCCGGCTTTACAGATCTGATGCAATTCCATCATGGCATTCACCATCCAGTCGGGCATGTTCATTTGCTTCATTCCCTCCCGGGCGGCGTCTTCGGGTACATCTACAAACTCGATCTGGCGGCCGGTGGCTTCAGAAATAGCTTGGGCAACTTCCTCTCCTGTAAGCGCTTCCGGACCAGTAATGTATAAGGCTTGGTTGTAAAATTTATCGCTGGTAAGCACGCAATCGGCCACATCGGCAATATCGCGGGCATCAATAAAACTTACTTTGCCATGGCCCAACGGAAGGTATATTTTATTATCGGTCCGGATGCTGTTTCCGTAGTAATTCACAAAATTCTGCATGAAAGAAGCCGGCCGCAAAATGGTATAGGTCAAGCCCGAATCTTCCAGATATTTTTCCACTTCGCGGTGCCAGCGGCCCAACTGAATGCCATTCTCCGCTTCAGCGCCCGCTGCCGAAAGTCTTACTACGTGTTTCACCCCGGCTTCTTTGGCGGCATCTATCAGCAATTTGCCAATTTCCACCTGGTCTTCAGACATGGGCGTGATCATGAAAATGCGGTCAACGCCCGTAAAAGCCGCTTTCAGCGATTCCGGTTTATGGTATTCGATCTCGCAAAGTTCCACGTTCGGGTATTTCAGATTTTCGCCTTTAATAATGGAATGCACGCCGGCCCGCACTTTTACATTTAAGTTCGAAAGTTTTTTTACCACCTGGTTGCCAACCGTGCCGGTAGCACCGGTAATTAAGATAGTTTCCTGCATAGCTGCTGTTGCGTGAAGAATAAATGAGTGAATGCGTAATTTCCTGAATATTTGTTTAAACTGAAATCGGGGAATTTGGTTGAGCAAAATTCCCGCATCCGCAAAAAACGGTATGCTTTTGCGTTAAAAAACCCGACAATAAAAACCTGCCGCAACAGAAAAAACGCTACGCTTTCAGCCGCTAAAACTACCGGAAAACAAACGCATGAATGAGGTAGAAAAACGGTAGGATTTCAGGCTAAAAAAGTGCTTAACGTACCGCCAAACCAACTTTTTATTTTTTCTTTACCCGGAAAATTTTCCCGTTCTCGTTACTGAAGATCAGATCTTTATTATTCTCAAAAACCAGCGCCTCGGCCTGCCCCGATTTGCCTACCGGAATGCAGTATTTTTTCCCGTCGAAAAGCTTGTTGCCGGTTAACTCAAAAAGATAGATTTTACCGTAACCAAGCAAGGCAAAATGTTTCCCATCCGGACTCACATCGGCGCCGGTGATCATGGAATTCATTTGCAGTTCATCTACTTTCTTAGCTACATAATTACCGGGCTGGTCAGGTAATTCATACACTTTTACCAGCTCTTCCCGACCGCGGTCTTTGCTGAATAAATAGAGTTTGCCGTTGTGCCAGAAAAAAGCCTCCGAATCGAAATTGCGGTCTTTCTTTTGGGGCGGAAATTCCTGCTGGTCTTCGTACCGGAACTGAATGGTATCGACGTGGGAAGTATCCTGAAAATTGATTTTGAAAATACGGAGGTTACGCCTTTTATTGTTGTTGTTCCCGAAATCGCCGATGTAAAGGTTGCCGCTTTTATCTTTCGTGATATCTTCCCAATCTTCGTTAATGGTGTTCGGAATGGTTTTAGCTTCGAGCAAATTACCTTTCAGATCTACTTTGTAAAGCGTGTTCGTTCCGCCACCGTCGCCATGCGTCCAGAGCGTGCCGGCATCGTCGGCCCAGGCAAAACCAGAACTTTCGGCCACTTCGGTTTTATTCATTTTTGCCAGCTGCGTTACCTGGTAAGCATTATCTACGGTTGCAAAATCTGCGCGGCTTTTATCTTGTTTACAGCCACATAAAGCCGTTTGTAAAAAAATGTAAATGGTAAAAAGTTTGTATTTCAGCATGTGGTTTTTTCTATTTCCTGCACCATTTTTTCCGGATTCTGCCAGTATTGGCGACTGTAAAACGTGCGGTAAGGCCAGTTACGTTTTTGCAGCCGGAAAGGTACATCGAAATGCGTTTGCCTTGTTGAAACCTGGCCGAAATACAGATCATCGTCGGTGCGGAAAAGCTGGCAGAATTTTTCATCTTTACTTAAAACCAAGTCGGCGAAGGGCAGTTTTTTGCTCAATTCTCCTACCGTTTTTGCTTCATTTAAAAGCTTATCTTTCAGGAAAAATTCGTGTTTCACGCTTTCGGTTTCCAAAGGCTTCCAGCTAAACTTTCCTTCTGAAACAGCCTGCGCAAAATGCAGAAACGCCTGCAGTAATTTTGGACCTTCGTGCTTCGCATTTTCAACTTTCAGATCCTGCGCAAACAAACTTGAAACCACGTAAAGCTTCGAAATTGCGCGTGTAATGGCCACATTCAGCCGGTTTTCTCCTTTGGCCTGGCTCAGGCTGCCAAACTGCGAAACCACTTTCCCGCTGGCATCGGCGGCGTAACCAACAGCTAAAATAATTACCTGTTTTTCGTCGCCTTGCATGTTCTCAATATTCTTGATCTGCAAGGTTTCCGGCAAGGCAATCTTTCTTTCTGCCGCTGTAAATTCTACCAGGTCCTGGAGCAAACTTTGTTGCGCGAAATTGAACGTGATGATGCCAATATCTTCCTGACCTGCCGCCAGCAATTTGAACAACAATTCCACTACTTTCTCCGCTTCCGGTCTATTCGTCTGCTTTTCCCAAAGCCCGTTCACTTTTAAAAATTCAATAGCCGGAATGCCTTTTTCAATATCCTGTTTATCAGGAATGAGTTGCAGTTTATTGCGGTAAAAATGTTGGTTGGAAAAATGAATAAGTTCCGGAAAGCGGCTGCGGTAATGCTGCGTGAGCCAGTGTTGCGGCAAATGCAAGCTACTCAGTTGCAGCAGAGATTCCACAAATAATTCTTCCGTTTCGTCGTCTTCCTCCTGCCAGCGCGTACGGTACAGGTCGGTTGGCGCCAGCTGGTTTTCGTCGCCGGCAATCACCACTTGTTTAGCCCGGAAAATGGCCGGCAAACCGGTCTCCGAAAACGCCTGCGAAGCCTCATCAAAGATCACCAGATCGGGTTGTTGCGAAAGGGGAAAAACGGCCGAAATTGTTTCCGGGGAAGCGAGCCAGCAAGGTACCAGATCGTTAATTTCATTACTAAAAGTTGCCTGTAGTTTGCGCAGTGAAAACAGGTTGCGTTTCTTGCTGACCTGGGCGTAAAGTTTGCGGTAAGATGTTACATTGCCAAGCCGGTTTTTCTCCAGGTTCCGGTACGTTCTTTCGCGAAGACCGGTAAGTACAATTTCGTGGCTGAGCTGTTGTTTCTGCAAGAGCAATTCCTGCAGTTCGCTTTCCAGATTTGCAATTTCTTCTCCTGCAATTTTCAGCACCGGATATTTATTTTCCAGTTCCAGAATCCAGTTCAGAAAAACCGAATTCTGAAACGTTTCCAGCTTTTCTGCTACCGTTCCCGGCAGTTTTTGCAGCGTTTTAGCTACCGTTTTTTCGGTTGTACTGAAGTTTCCAAAATGCGTATCGTGCGCAGCAATGGCTTCAAAATATTGTGCTAAACTTTCAAGGAAAACCTGCTGAAAGTTTGTGCTTTCTGCCAGCTTTTCGATCTGATTTTCAGTTAAAAACCCTCCCCAGTTTGCAGCTGAATTTTCTACAGTCTGAAGTGCTTTCAGGAGTTTTTTGACCTGAAACAATACCGTTTTCGCGTCGGAAGAAAGCAGTTTTTTGCACTGCAGTTTCCGGGCTAGTTGTGCCGCTCCCAAAGCTTTCTGCCACGTGCTAAGTTGGCTTTCGCGTTCAGTTATTTCCGAAGAAAAAATTACCGAATCGCCCATAATTTGACCGAGATAATGTTGCAGCTTTTGCCGTTCCTGTAATTTCTCCAGACGCTTCTTTAACGCAGAAATTCCGACCTCAGAAAACGATAGGTAAAACTGCTCTAAAAGTCCCAGAAAGTTAGTTTTGGAGCCAAGTTGCCATTTCGTTTTCAGCCAAAAACTAGCGCGACTTTGTTCGTAAACCGCAAGTTCATTTAACGCATTTTGTAGTTCATTTTCGTTTAAGAAAACTGGTTCTTCGGCAAAGCTTTTTTCCAGTTTTTTAAGCGTTTTGCCAACCTGCTCCAGTTGCGCCGCAGGTTGCTGAAACAAAACCGGAAAAAGCGATAAAACGGTTAGATCAGCTTGCAAAAGTTCGCACAATGCCTCTAAGTTCGCCGCTTCGTTTTGCAGCAATTTCCAAGTTTCTACAGCCGAACCTTTCTGCTGCATTACTTCGGGAAGTTCCTTGAAAAACGCAGCAAATTTCTCCGGAATTTCAGTGGCAAACTGTTCCAGTTTTTTCCGTTCCGGCCAGTTCCAGTTTGCAAAACTTTTTCGTTCGGTTAAAGCAAAATCCGGTGCATCTAAATCTTGAGTGGCGGTTAAATATTGCTCGAGTTGTGGCAGGAAAAATGGTAGCGTTTCGGCAGTAAAAACCCGGAATTCCGGCAGATTCAATGCTGCATTTTTAAGCGAACTTTTCAGGTATAATTCCTTAGCCGGCCAGCCGCAAACCGACGCATCGAAAAGAGCTGTTTTGAACTCGGTAAGCGTTTGTAGAATTTGGTTTATGCGGCGGCTGGTTTCCAAAAACTTCCGCTCGGCAAACACAATGGGCAGCTGATTATTCTGCTTTTTGTACGTTTCAACTTCCTCAATCTGGAGCTTTAGTTGCGCAAAAACTTTTCGGCGGTCGGCTTCAAAATCGTGTACTAAAGCTGCAAAATTCCCGAACCCTTTTGAGACTAAGCGGCTGTAAACCACATCCAGCGCGGCGCGTTTCTGACACACTACCCAAACCGTTTTTCCGCGCGCTACAAAATCAGTTACCAGGTTGCAGATCAGCTGCGATTTTCCGGTGCCCGGCGGCCCTTGTACCACCAAAGATCTTCCGCGTTTCACTTCCTGCAAAACCAATTCCTGCGGTGCATCCAGATCGAAAACGGCAAAGGTATTCTGCTCTAAATTTCCGGTTAAGTTCTTCGTTTCAACTTCGGTTTTAAAAAGCGCTTCAAAAGAATTCAGTTCCGGCTTTTGCAGCAATTCATCGTAATCGGCCATTAAATACGAACCAGCCTGCGGGAAAATTCCGAGTACCGCTTCGGGAAATAATTTCAGTTCGCCGGGCTTGTATTGCGCTTCCATTTCGGCTTTGGTTAAACTGCGAAACGGTAGCAATTTATCCTCGAAAAGTTGCTGATTGAAGTTCAGTTGCAGACTGCTGTTTTTAAGCACTTCATACAATTTTGTCCGGAACTCTAAGGCGTCTTTCGGGAAATCGGAGAAGTCGAAATCAAGTAAATTTTCGTCGGCGTGCAGTTGATTGTAATGCGCATAAGCCAGCAGAAAATTCTGGTTAAAGATCGGTTCGGAAGTTTTTTCCCGGCTTAAAATCCATTGCTGTTTTGCGTTCAGTTCCAGCTTAACGGGAAAGAATAAAAGCGGCGCGCGCAGCAAGGTTCCGTCGTTCAGTTTGCCGGTTACAAAAGGCCAGCCCACGAACAATTCTTCGGTTCCGCGTTCCTCTTTCAGCAAAGCTATGCGGCGCAAAATTTCCTTCAGTTTACTGCTTAGCGGCGCTACATCAGCTTGTCTCGGATCGGCAAATGGGGCCAGCGTAACGTGTTTTTTACCGGCAATAATTTCGCGGAGCAGTTCGAAAGCGGGTTGGGAATTTACAAAATCGAAGCTTTGCAGATCGAGGTGCAGACCGGCGCTTAAACGACGCAAAACCAAAGACCGGTTATTGCCCGAAAGATTGATTAGCCTGCGCTGATACGACTTTAAAATTTGCTCCATTGTACAGCGAAGTTCCGAAAAAGTGATCAAAGCGCAAGGTACGGCCGCAGTTTTGCAAACGTAGCTTCGTCCATGAGCTTGATCTTTTTAATATCTTCTATTTTCTGATACGGTCCGTGCTGGTCGCGGTAGGCAATTATGGCGCGGCTCTGGTTGAATTTCAGGTACGGGTGCGTTTTCAATTCTTCGAAAGTAACGCTGTTCAGGTTTATCTTCTTTGGGTTGAAATCGTTTTCCACGTAGGTGTATTTGCGCAAGCTATCGAGCGTTTCCGGTTGCAGCCCGAACACTTCTTTTATCTGTTCTTCGGAAGTAAAACCACCCAGCCGATCTCGATATTTCAGAATTCTGGCAGAAAGTTTAGAACCAATACCGCGGATGCGTTTCAGTTCGGTAGTATCGGCGAGGTTTATATCGAATGCTTGTAGTTTAAAAGGCTTTTTCGTGCTTTCAAATTTGCGGTCTTCGTAAGTACCGCCACTTTTTCCGGCAAAATCCCTACCGTTTCTAGCAGTTTCAGGCAACAATAAATAAGGCGCAAACTTTTGGTAAACTGAATCGGGCAGACCATAGATTTTCTGCACTTCGGCTTTGCTTTTAAAATCGCCGACTTTGTTCCGGTAATTCAGAATGCGTTTGGCCAGCCAGGGTTTCATGCCGAAAGCGATCCACTCTTGTTCGGTAAGCGCGTTCGGGTTGAAAGGCTTTAAAGAAACGGTAGGCTTTTTGGCGTAAAAAGTCTTCTTCCTTACTTCTTCGCGGGCATCTAAAATTACGGCCAGACTGTCTAAAATTTCCCGGTCTTGGGTTGGGTCGTAGGTTTCAGATTTCGGTCTGGTGAAAAACGGGAGGATCAGAAACAAAACCATTAGAACCAGCAACACCAGGAAACCGGAAGTTTCGCGCTGCGAAAAGCCGAAATATTGCCTGATCCAGAACCGGAGTTTATTCAATTGCAGGGAGCGTTAAACCGTAGCGCAGGGTTTAAACCCTGCGCTACGGTGGTTGAGAAATCAACTAAAACAACCCTTATACTTTACTTGCGCGAATTGTGTTCCGGAATAAATAATAAACCGGAATTCCAATGGCTACAATAATAAGGCCCGGCCAGGAATAATACGGTTTATAAAGCAGCAAAATGAAACATACCATGCCCGCCAGGAAAATATACATGGCCGGTAAAACCGGGTAACCCCAGGCTTTGTAAGGGCGCGGCGCATCGGGCCGTTTTTTGCGCAGAATATATACGCCGGCAATGGTGAGAATGTAGAAAAGTAGCACCGCAAAAATTACGTAATCGAGCAGGTTGCTATAGGTGCCGGAAAGACAAAGCAAAGAAGCCCACAAACCTTGCAACCAAAGTGCATTGGCAGGCACGCCTTTTTTGTTCAGCTTCGCCATAGACCGGAAAAACAGCCCGTCTTTCGCAATGGCGTAATACACCCGTGCGCCCGATAAAATACAGCCGTTCGCACAGCCAAAAGTCGAGATCATAATAAGCAAGGCAATAGCAATGGTGGCTTTGCTGCTGCCCACGGCTTCGGCCACGGCAGTTGCTACACGGTCGTTGCTGGCAAACTGAATACCGCGGCTTAAAATATCAGTTCCTTCAGGAATTCCTTTTAACGGCAGCACCAATAAATAAACCACATTCACCAACAGATAAATGCCGGTTACGAGCATCGTTCCAATAACCATACTGCGCACAATATTTTTTTCCGGATTTACTACTTCGTCGCCGGAAAAGCTGATGTTGTTCCAGGCATCGGAAGAAAATAAAGAACCTACCATGGCCATGCCAATAGCCGCAATTAAACCCCAGCCCGCCAGCGAAGAAATGGAGGAAACCGCGCCGCTTTCAACTACGGTAGCTTTGGCGTGCCACATATCCGAGAAATTCTGCTGCACCACGCCTTCATTAATGCCGAAGATGAGGCCAATGGCGATTAGCCCAAACAAAGCAATAATCTTGGTACTGCCGAAAACATTCTGGATCAGCTTGCCGTTTTTCACGCCCCTGGAATTCAGGTACGTTAAAAACGCAATACAACAAATTGCTAAAAGCTGCACAGTGGTAAATTTGAACCGGCCAACTTCCAGCAACACGTTCGTTTCGGAAAACCAGGGAATAAGCACACCAGTGAAACGCGCAAACGCCACACCAACCGCCGCAATGGTGCCCGTCTGAATAACCAGGAAAAGCGTCCAGCCATACAAAAAGGAAACCATGGAATTATAAGCTTCGCGCAGGTACACGTACTGGCCGCCGGCTTTAGGCATCATACCCGATAATTCGCCGTAGCTCAGCGCGGCAACTACGGTCATAAAACCGGTAAGTAACCAAACCAGCAGCAAATAACCGGAACTGCCCACGTTGCGGGCAATATCGGAACTTACAATAAAAATTCCGGAGCCGATCATTGTTCCGGCTACCATCATTACAGCATCAAAAAGTTTCAGTTCGCGCTTAAAATGCCCTTGTTCCTCGGCCATGGGTTTCGTTTGGTTAATTGTAGCTTGAAAGATAGTTATTTTTTAGATGCCAGATATTAGACACTGGTTTTTGCTCTTTTGTCTTGAACAGGATTTATTTGATTTACTTGATTTCCGGCAATAAAAAAACCTCACAGGTTTTAAAAATCTGTGAGGTTTGATCTGAAAACGGTATGGTTTCCTGATAAAAAACGTAGAGACGCCCAAATTGGGCGTCTCTACAGGAATTTCAAAAAAATTAACGCCTAAAATCCAGCGTCCAATATCTAGTGTCTAAAAATTAAAACTGCTCGTCAGCGCCGAAGAAGAAATCGCCTTCAATTTTAGCGTTCTCGTCAGAATCAGAACCGTGAACGGCGTTTGACTCGATCGATTTTGCGAAACGCTTCCGGATCGTACCTTCTGCAGCCTGCTCAGGGTTAGTAGCGCCGATCAGCGTACGGAAATCTTCTACCGCGTTGTCTTTCTCCAGGATCATGGCTACGATCGGGCCTTTGCTCATGTAAGAAACCAGGTCGTTGTAGAACGGACGCTCTTTGTGCACCGCGTAAAATTCACCAGCACGCTCCGGCGTTAAACGCGTTTTTTTCATGGCTACAATGCGGAAACCGCCTTCTTCCATCATTTGAGTAATTGCGCCAATGTGGTTGTCCTGAACCGCATCTGGCTTGATCATGGTAAACGTTCTGTTAGTTGCCATCTTTTTTATATCAATTAGAAATTAAAAATTAGGAATTAGAAATGAATGATCTGAAAACGTGCCACCAAATAATAATAATCCGTTTTTAAATCAGCCTGCAAAAGTAATACAGAAATCCGGAAATCTGCTTATCTGCCCGGAATTCTCTTGCCTCAAAAGCCCGGAAAAACAAAACGCTATGCTTTTGAGCTCAAAAAGCCAAACTTGCGAATTTCAAACTTTCAAACAATCGAAACGAGTTCTTTACATTCCAGAAAACCGTCAGCTAAAGCAGACGGCAATGCATTTCCAAAAATCCTGTAAATCAAATAAATCCTGAAAATCCTGTTCAGACAAAAACGCTATGCTTTCGGGCTAAAAAAGTCTTAAGTCTTGCATCCTGATACTTATCTCTAATTATTTGTTTTCCATTTTATTTATGCAGAATTTTGCGGTTTATTTTGGCCTGAAAGGCTTTATGAAGGAAATGCAAGAAATAACGGCGCTCCGCGAACTGCTGGCCACCCCAAAGAATATTCTGATCACCACGCACCACAAACCCGATGCCGATGCACTGGGTTCGAGCCTGGGTCTGGCGGGCTATTTAAAAAAGAAGGGCCACCACGTAATAGTAGTTACCCCTTCCGATTACCCCGCTTTCCTGAACTGGATGCCCGGCAACGACGAAGTGCTGGTGTACGACGAAAAAACCGATGCCCGCGTGCGTCATCTGATCAACGAAACCGAAGTCCTTTTCTGCCTCGATTTTTCGGCCCTTAGCCGCATAAACGAAATGGGCGAAATGGTACGCAATTCACCGGCGGTAAAAGTGATGATCGACCACCACATGCACCCGGAAGATTTCGCGCAGATCACCATCTCCGATACCCGCGCTGCCGCCACTGCCGAATTAATTTTCGAAGTTATCCGGAATCTGGGCGACGAAGCCTTGATAGATGCCGGAATTGGTGAATGTCTGTATGCCGGCATCATGACCGATACCGGTTCGTTCCGCCACCCGAGCACGTCACGTAATGTGCATTTAATTATTGCCGAACTGATTGCAGCCGGCGCGAATACCGCCCGCGTGCACCGCTTAATTTACGATAATCACACCCTTACCCGGCTGCGCTTTTTAGGTTACGCCCTGAAAGACAAGCTGGTAGTACACCCCGAATACAATACCGCCTACATTGCCATCAGCCAGGAAGAACTAAAAGAATACGATTCCCGGACCGGCGATACCGAAGGACTGGTAAATTTTGCGCTTTCTATTGAAGGCATTGTGTTTGCAGCTTTATTAATAGACCGCGGCCAGGCCGTAAAAATTTCGTTCCGCAGCGTAGGCGATTTTTCGGTAAACGAATTTTCGAGAGCGCATTTTAACGGTGGCGGTCACCACAACGCAGCCGGCGGCATTTCTCACGATAGCCTGGAAGCAACCGTGGCCAAATTCGAAAGCCTGTTGCCGCAATACCGCGAACAACTCATTCATTCTGCATAAAAGATTTCAAACTATAACCCAATCATGCTAAACAAAGCTAAATTTTTAGTGCCGGTATTAGCCGGTATGTTCCTGATGCAATCTTGCCAGGATAAAGTTAAAAAAGGTGAATTCACGCAAGGTGAAGGCAGCCTGGAATATATGATCTTCTCTAAAGGCAAAGACGGTAAATATGAGCCGAAAGAGAACCCTGCTTTAGATACTACCATTATTGGCCAGGTACTTACCATGCAGCAAGTGGTGAAGAACGATAAAGATTCGGTATTGTTCAGCACCTATACTTCTAAGCAACCTGCAATGGCTCTGATGAATGCTGCGCCATACAAAGGTAGCCTGGAAGGTGCTTTATTAATGTTGAAGCCTGGCGACAGCGCCGTTTTCAAGATCAGCGCCGATACGTTGTTTACAAAATCTTACCAGCAGCCGCTGCCTCCGTTCATTAAAAAAGGCAGCAAACTTACTTTCCATATTGTAGCCGAAAAACTACAGAGCAAAGAGCAGGCAATGGCCGAGCAGCAGAAAATGCAGGAAGAAAAAATGAAGGAAATGCAGGCGCACGCTGAAAAGCAAATTGCCGTTGACGACGAGAACATTCAGAAATACCTGAAAGAGCAAAACCTGACCGCGCAGAAAACGCCATCAGGCTTGTATTACATTATCACGCAGAAAGGCACTGGCCCAACGCCAAAACCAGGTCAGATCGTAGCGGTAAACTACCGTGGCACTACCTTCGATGGCAAAGAGTTCGATTCTTCGGCTAAAACCGGTGTTCCTTTCGAATTCCAGATCGGCCAGGGTATGGTTATCCGCGGTTGGGATGAAGGCATTGCGTTACTGAACAAAGGCGCTAAAGCTACACTGCTTATTCCTTCTACGTTGGCTTACGGCCAGCAAGGTGCTGGCGCTAATATTCCAGCCGATGCATCGCTGCGTTTCGAGGTAGAACTGGTAGATATTAAATAGTTTTTTAGGGAAATTCCCTGACATTTGTTAAATTTAAAACAGCAACTTTCAGATCGGGAGTTGCTGTTTTTTTATTCATGCATTTGCAACTTTGGTTGCTTTAATTTTTAGTTTCGTTATTCTTTATGTTTGTTACATTTTTAAACAAAACCATAACTTTTAAAACCGTGTTAAGCAGAACTTTCCTGCTTGTAGCGCTTATTTGGTCAGTATCGGCCTGCCAGAAAGAAGTGCTGAACGTGCACGACCCGGTAAAACAAGCCGCCGATGATGAAGCGCTGATAAAGGAATGGCTCGCCAAAGACAGCTCCATGCGCCAGGCCCAACGCACCGAATCGGGCATTTACTACGCCAGCCAGAAACCAGGAACCGGCGCGCAGGTAAAATATGGCAATACCGTAAAAGTGCATTACATCGGTCGTTTCCTGAACGGCAGCAAATTTGATAGCTCTTACGATAAAAATTCGCCTTTTACGCTAACCATTGGCAAAACCGGCGTAATTAAAGGCTGGACCGAAGGCCTGCAACTCATGACCGAAGGCGAAACGATGCGCTTTTATATTCCTTCGGGCTTGGCTTATGGCCCTGGCGGCAGCAGCGGTTCCATTCCTCCCAATGCTGTACTGGTTTTTGATGTAACGGTATTGCAGATCATCAACTAATTTTTCAGAACAAACTTATATGAAATACTTCGGCTGGTTAATCTGCTTCCTTTTTAGCGCCACGCTTGCTTCTGCCAAACCCGACACACTCCAAACAGCTTCGGGTTTGCGTTACACAGTTTTGCAAAAGGGCAAAGGTCCGCAAGTAAGCCAAGGCGCCAAAGTAACGGTGCATTACACCGGCCGGTTTGCAAACGGAAACGTTTTTGACACTTCCGAAGGCCAGAAACCCATTAAAATTAAAGCTGGAACCGGCGAAGTAATTGCCGGTTGGGACGAAATGCTGCTTCTAATGCGCGCCGGCGAAGAAGTGGAAGTTATGATCCCGGCGCGTTTAGCTTACGGTGCACACGGCGTACCAGATCCGTTTTCTGCAAATAACGGCTACCGCATTCCGCCCAACACCGATCTTATTTTCCGGATGAGAATAGAAGAAGTTAAGTAACCTAAAACGCTATCCTAAAACACCAAAAAAGTCGGTCCGCAACATGCAGACCGACTTTTTTGGCTTAAAACCATACCGTTTTTCTTAATCTGAAAGCACATCCGAAAGTACGTGAAGCGATTTAATTTCACCTAACCGGTCTACATGCAACTGGTAAAACCGGATCAGAATATTCAGAAGCTCTTTCCGCACTCTTCCGTTTGGCACCAGAGCTTCCTGCGGATTTTCCATCAATTCATCCAGCATGCCTTCAAACATCTGAAAATGCATAACCGATGGCTGCGAAACATGGCCGGTAGGAGGAGCAAAAGCAACCTGATTGGTAATTTCGGTGGCGTTATGCGCTCCAAACCCTAAATAATGCGCCAATTGCATTAAAAACGCGAGGTGAAAATTCTCAAAACCAGTTTCCAGGTTATCGAATGCAACAATAGATTGGTACAGAAATTTGAACAACGGCGGATTTTCTTCCTCCTCTTTTACCGAAGCTGAAATAATTTCGGAAAGGAACAAAGCCACGCTGCTTTTGCGGATATCGTAATGCAAGCTGTGGAACGGATGCGCACATTTGTATTCTGAAATGCGCGTAATGCCTCCACTTCCCGACTTGTAAACCACCATTTCGAGCAAAGTTAGCGGCTGAAAAAGCGCAATGCGGGTACCTGGACCTTTTTTACGGACGCTGTTCACAATGTAGGTTTGCAAACCCAACTGCTCGGTGTAAATGCGCGCAATAATAGACGTTTCCCGGTAACGGATAAAATTCAGGACAATGCCGCGGGTCTTTACTAACATCTATTCCAGTACGGCTACTTTGCTCACGCAGGTTTCACCGCCTTCGGGGTTACTGCTTAAAACCATGTAAACGCCCGAACGTACGTGCTGCCCGTTAATATCGCGCCCGTTCCAGATAGCCGTTCCACCCAGCGCTTTGGTCTCGAAAACCAGGTTGCCGGTTACATCGGTAATTTTTACAATGGCATTATTGGCAATACCCGAAATAGCAATTTGTCCGGCAAAACCGGGCCGTACCGGGTTTGGGAAAACGTTGGCACAATTCAGGGCTTCGGTAGTAATGGTAGCGCCGGCCCGGTAAGAAACCAAGCCAGCTTCCGTACCAATAAAAACGTCGCCGGTGGCATGGTTTACGGCAATATCGGTTATTTTATTTGAAGGAAGCGGGCTGTTGTTCGTCGTGAAATTCAGAATAACTTTATCGCCGTCTTCGTTGAAAAGCCATACCCCATTTTCGGTACCAACCCATTTGCGGTTCGCACCATCTACAGTAATTACCGTTACAATTTGTTCTTCCAGCAAAGCCCGGTTACCGAAAACGGGCACCGAAGCCGAAATATTTTTAGTAGAAGCAAAAGCGAGTTCCGGATCGTAAAAAATCCCGATACCGTTTTCCGTTCCTATCCAGATATCGCCGTCCATGTCTTTCGCAATGCTATGCACTTCGTTACCCGGAAGATTCCCGCCCGTTGCACTTTTGTTCAGAAACCGGAAACGATTATTCACATCATCATAAACCACCAACCCGTTGCCGTTTCGCGGCCGGATCGTGATCCATTTATACCCGCTATCGTCTATCACGATCTTTTCGAAAGTATTGGATGTGCTGAAACTGGTACCTTCGGAGGTATTCTGCAGATTAAATGTTCGCCAGGTTCCGTCGGGGCGCAGCATGTGCAAACCCGGCAAACCCGAAAAATCGGAAGGATTGATTACCCACATATTGCCTTCCGGATCGGCAGCAATATCTGTAACGCGCAGGTATGTGTTATAAGCCGGATTACCAGCCGCTACTGAACTGCTCAACACATCAGCGCCCAGCACTTTAAAATCGCCGGGACCATTCCATTCCAGCACCCCATAACCAAAACTACCCATATATAATTTACCGTTTACCGGGTTGCGTGCCACGGCGCTCAGGTCCAGAATGTCAGGATATTTGGCGGGATCTTTAAAGCGGTTGAAATTATAATTTTCCCAGGTTCCGTTCTTAAACTCGTAAAAACCCAAACCGGAACTAAGCTGGCCCGGCCCACGGTAACCACCCGCAAGCACCACTACCGATTGCGCATCGGCCAGAATTTTGAACGTACTGATATCGGCGGGACCGGAAGGAAAAAGATTTGAATACGACTGGTGAATGGTTCGTACCAAACCATTGTTGAAATCAGCCACCCAGAATTCACCGGTGCGGTCCTGGGCTACGGCTTGTGGTTTATTCATAAGCCCATCGGCCAGGTAGCCTACAATTTCGTTGTTTTCACTTAAGAAGCGCACGTTATAATCGGTGCAGACCAGCAACACACTTTTACGCGGAACCAACTGTTTTATCAACGAACCTAACCAGGTATCGGCTTTGGTTTTATTCCAGGTTCCGTTCTCTAATTTATAAACCCCATAACTGTTAACGCCGGCGTAAACGGCATTTTTAAAAGTTGCCAGCGTCCGAATATTATCGGGGCTTATAGCAGGCAGGTTATCGGCAGTGCCGTAGGTTTTCCAGTTCTTCAGGTCGTTGAGGTTTACGGTCCGGTAATTATCGGCCCGCATAATACCGCCGGAAGTGGCAATAAAAAGCTGGTTATTCAGAATGGTGCTGGCGTAAACCTTCAGCGTAACGCCGGCCTGGTTGCGCAGCATATAGCTGTCTTTTATTTCCAGTTTCTGTAGATCGAGCACCACCAAACCGAACGCACAGGATAAATAAGCCAGTTTGTCTTTGAAGTAGATGTTATAGATGAGCTTTTCGCCGGGCAGCGATTTGCGCAGAATATCGTTGATGTTGATTATTTCTTCCCCGCGGATCAGGTCTAGGTTGGTGTTTTCGTAAGCAATTACCAGCGTATTGGTTACACTGTCGAAATTCATGGTGCTTACGCCCATATCGTGCAGGCCGTTCACTTTAGAAAGCACTTCCAGGCTGTTGAATTCCTTATCGAAATAGAAAAGGCCTTTTTCGGTGGCGCAGTAAATTTTAGGGCCGGCCGCAACTACCGTTTTAGCGTTATGGTTCGGCACATAAACGCGCCAATCGCCAATACCCGTACCGGACGATTGCGCCCGCACGGGGAAAACAATAAACTGCAGGAAGAGACCTAAGAATAAAAAACGTACGAAGTGCTTCATATTAAAATCCGGGCTTTCGTTTTGTTAACGGTGCCGGGCTGCATTTAGTGCCTGCCACCGCCAGTATTCTAAAAACGCCCTAAAACGGTATCGAAATTACGGAAAAAAGTCGAGGGTTGATCAAGGCTCCGGGCAAAGAATCTAAATCTCACCCTTCCGGGTTATGCATTATCAACAGCAGGTCTATTAATGGAAATAAAACCAGAGAGCCAACCGGCAAACAGCAAAACTAGGGTACGCTACTCCGCATAATAAATAAATTCATTTAATATTAAAACATAAAACAACAAAATGCGTTTCGCTACCAAAACAAACTTAAAATAATATGGCAACCGTAAAAAAGAACATTATTACCCAGGGGCTGAGCGGTACGCTTGGCGGGGCGATCGTATTCCGGCAGGTAGGCGACAAAATTACGGTGCAGGCGCTGGATATGCCGGGCAACAGGAGCAAAGAAACCCGAACGCTATAAACTATGTTTTGTACAATTATTCAAAAGGGCAGCAATGCCCTTTTTTTATGCTCGGAGCACCCAACAACACCCAAGGAGCACCGAACCTACCCCGAAGGGAATGCGAAGGCAATTCCTTTTCAACTTTAGCGGAATATTACAATTTTTAAAATATGGGGATTGGGTTTTTATTCTGAAAACGCTACCGTTTTAGGATGAAAAATCAAGGTGAATTTTTGTCCCCCTTTGGAGGGGGCTGGGGGGAGGATTTTTACATTACCTGATTTTACAATAGTTGATCAGAAATGTGTATTCCTCCCCCCTACCCCCTCCAAAGGGGGACTTTTTTTTATTTACTAACAACTACTTCGCTACTTCTACCCAGCCCTTCCAGGTTTGCTTGCCGGATTGAAAACGGTAATAGTAAACACCACTGCTTAGGTTTTCAGCTTTCCAATCGTTTTTATAATCGCGGCTCCGGAAAACTTCCACACCCCAGCGGTTGTAGATAACCAGTTCATTTTCCGGGTATCCTTTCAGGTTCCCGATCACAAAAGCATCGTTTTTATGGTCTGCGTTGGGCGTGATGATGTTGTAGAAAACCGGCGGCAGCGAACCGGCAATTTCTACTTTTAAAGTTGCTCCATAATCACAGGTTTCCTTATTAGTTTCTAATACCGTTACGGTTGCTTCAGCAGTTTCGCCCCAGTTTACCCGGATGCGGTTGGTGCCTTGCCCAGAAACGATCTCACCACCGGAAACCTGCCAGTGCAAATCATTGCCGGTAGTTTGCCCGGAAACCCGGTATTCCTGATCTTCAGCAAACCTGTAAACCTGCTCCGGGCCGCTTACCTTCAGTTCAGCATTAGACCGCACCACCACTTTTACAAAAGCCGTATCGGTGCGAAAAGGCGAAGAAGCTATAACCCGGTACGTGGTAGTAGCTGTTGGCCAGACTACCGGATTAGCCAGCGTATCGTTGGGCGCAGTTAAACCGTTGGCAGGCTCCCAGCGGAAACGCTCTGCTCCGGCGCCATAAGCCGAAAGCTGCACCGAATCGCCGTAGCAAATGGTATCACGGCTGGCCTGTGCCTGCAAGATTCCCGCGTTACGGAAGAGCGTTTGGTTTAAGGCTGGAAGGCTTGTTACAATACTAGTGATAGGAATGGTATTCAGCTTAAAACCGCAAGCTATCCCTTTTTGATCCGGGTAGCTGATCTGGCTCAGATAATATGGTGGTGGCGTATTGGTGGAATCCTCTCTTACCGCGTAGATTTTCCCATCCATGGCAAGTTGCATGTCCCATATTTGTATTTGACCAAAGCCAATGAATGAAGGATGATAAATAGTGGTTACAGATTGTTGGATTTGCGGACTATTTCCGGCTGCCAAGTCATATTGCAAAAGCGCGTATGAAGCATTTGAACTAACCTTACTCATCGTTCCGACATATAATTTAGTACTATTCGGGGAAAAGGAAAAGGAAAAAGCTTGTTGTTTAGCTGAATCAGGTATAATTAAACTGTGAAGCGCCGATACGTTGCCCGTTTGCCGGTTAAAGCCAAATATTTCTACGCTTTGCTTGCCCGATACTACCAGCATTTCGCTGTTGGGGGAGCTTTTAAGCCTGCCGCCCGCCCATAGCTTTTTATTGATTGCCGAAACTATTGGTGCCCCGATGCCGTTAGCATTGACCGGGAATGCCAGCAAACTATCCCCGCTAAAATTCATTGATAATAGCCAGTAATCGCGGTTGTTTTGGTGCAACATAGCAGCCATGCCTCTGCCAACCTGCGTGCTCAGTAACTTTAAGGAATTCGGCACTACATCGCCAAAGCTGTTGTTCAGCCGCATGTCTATTTCAGCCACCTGTAATTCATCGAAAAAGGTATTAAGAAATATATAATAGCGCTGCCTGTCCTGCGGGTTTTGCATGATTAATTCTGCATAAGTACCCATATATGAAATTCCTGCTTTAAAAATATCACCATTGGGCATTTGCTGATATTTATTGTTTACTTTTTGTCGGGTTGCTACATTTCCAATACTGCTGAAAAAAAGCAATTCGCCATTTTTATCGCTTATGGTGGCAACCCCTACTGTACCAGGATGGTTATTTATAAAAGGCTGGGGTTGTAACTTAGAAGCACTAAAATCAAGATGAACTCCTGGGACTCCAGAACTACCTTGGCCACCCCCAAACAACCAGTTGGCGCCTTGCTTCTCTTGGGCATAAAGAGGCACGCAGAATAAAAATAACACGATTCTTAATATTTGCTTGCCGGTTTTAGGAAAGCAAATATTAAAAGGAATAAAGTATGAAGCCATTATTAAAAGTGTTTAGCCAACATAAATATAGTCGGATTAAAACCTGAAACCGTTGCCTGAGCTATAACATAAAAGATTGGCTTCATTTTTTCTCTGCATAAAACTATATCCTTTTCGCCCTGAAAACTAAAAAAGCCGCCCGGAAATTTTCCAGAGCGGCTTTTCTTATTCCTTCGGGTTTTCCCCCTCAAAACGGTAGCGTTTTACACGCCAAAACTCACGACTTCCCTTTCATGCCTTCCAGAAAACAATGGCGGCAGCGGGCTTCGTAACTATCGGTTTCACCTAACAAAATTTTCTGCGCCGAAGCCGCGTTCCGGAACGAATAAGAAGCAATATCGCCACACTGCATGCAAACCGCGTGCACTTTGGTAACGTATTCGGCCACGCCCATTAAAGCCGGCATCGGCCCGAACGGTTTGCCCAGATAATCCATATCAAGACCTGCCGCAATAACCCTTATGCCGCTGTTGGCCAGCTGCACGCACACGTCTACCAGGCCTTCGTCAAAAAACTGGGCTTCATCTATGCCTACCACATCGCAGCTAGAGCCTAAAAGCAACATATCGTGCGCAAAACTTACCGGCGTAGAACGAATAGCATTGGCATTATGCGAAACCACATCTTCCACATGGTAACGCGTATCGATGGCCGGTTTAAAGATCTCTACTTTCTGTTTCGCAATCTTCGCGCGGTTCAATCTTCGGATCAGTTCTTCGGTTTTGCCCGAAAACATGGAGCCGCAGATCACTTCTATCCAGCCGCGGCGGTGTATGTGCGTGGAGTTTCCAACGCGGGGTTCTATGAACATTTTTTAATGTGCTAATTTTTTAATGTGCTAATGTGCTGTCCCCCTTTGGAGGGGGTTGGGGGGAGGATTTTCACGTTATCAGAAAAATAAATCAGAAATGCGTAAAAATCCTCCCCCTACCCCCTCCAAAGGGGGACTTTTCTTCTGCACTGAAAGCGCTACGCAGCGACCTCCAACCTTTCTGATCTCTCAATCAATTAACCCGTGTATTTTTGGTGCGGCAATTGCGTTGCTTTCGGCACCCGAACCGAAACTTCGCCCTGCAGCACCGTACACTGGCAAGTCAGGCGTTCGGTGGGTTTCAGGCGGCCGGCTTCGCGGTATTTTAATTCGGCGGCGGTTTCGGGGCTCAGGTTTTGCATGCCACTTAAAACCTGCATGCGGCAGGTGGTGCAACGGCCTTTGGCTCCGCAGGCGTGCATCCAGTCGGTGCCGGTAGCCTGAATGGCGCTTAAAACCGTTTGCGGCGGGCTTACGTTAACCCGGAGGTTAGCCAGGTTTTGCACCGTGAAATTTGCCATATTTTTTTATCTTTACCCGCAGAAGCTATCGTAATGGAAGACAAATATAATACATTAAGCCTGGAACAGTACAGCCGCAACCTCGCAAAACTTCTTTGCGACCGGTATTTCGCAAACCACGAAACCATCAACGGCCAGCAACTCATCACGTTTTCGCCGGTTAAGCAAATTAACCTTTTCGTGATAAAAGAGCTGCTCATTAGCTGGAATCGCGAAATGGCTAACCTGAAAAGTCCGTATTTCGATTTCGAAGACGAAGAAGTAAAAACGAGCCTGAAGCAATTCATGAACGTGCTTTCGCGCAAGATCCTCATTCGTCGCCCGCACTTTGAGCCGCTTTTGCAGAAAGCCATCCTGGATACTTTTACCCTGGTGCTGCACCCGGGCACAAGCTTCGACGAGAAGTTTTTGCAGGTGCAGGAAGAAGTTACGCCGGCTAAATTGCAGGACCACATAAAATACCTCGACCTGAACAAAACGCATTTCAGCGAATTCCTGCAAACGCTGCCACCACAAACATTAGATAAAGCCGCGGTGCTTCAGAAATTCCGGCTTTATACGCAGGCGCATTACCGCGACCTCACTCCTGCCGATGCCTTGCTGGAACAACTCAACACGCTGCTTCCCATCTCGAAACAGGATATTCTGGAGAAAGCTGTTGCGCCGGCATTTACCTCAACCAGCCCTGCTCCGGAAAAAACAGCTTTCACTGCCGCTCCGGAACCGGCTTCCGGCCCGATGCATAATATTCCGGCGGCCGATACCAATGCGGTTTTTGAGAAAGCAACAGTTCCGGCTTCCGGCCCGACCGGACCGGCTTCTTTTCCAAAGTCAGAGCCAATACAACCGCTTGCCCAACCTATTCCGGCGCCGGCAGCAACCATGCCGCCGGTTACCACAGCCACTCCTTCGCCAGCCAGCCAGCCAGACGTAAAGCTTTACGAGAAATTCAAAACCGAAAAGCCTAACCTGAACGAAACGCTGAAGAAACCGGAAACGCCGAACTTAGCCGACAAAGACACCCGTAAAATTGAAAGCCTGAAAGAATCTATTTCTATTAATCAGCGCTTTTCTTTCATAAACGAACTTTTTAACGGCGAAAACCTGGAATACTACGAAGCCATCCAGATCCTGGACGCAAAACCAGATGCCGAATCGGCGAAGCATTTTTTACTGGAAGAGCTGGCGGCCAAACACAACTGGGTGAAAAAAGAAGAACACCTGAACAAACTGCTGCGCCTGATAGAACGCAAATTCGCGTAGTTCAAAGTTTGCTAAAACGCTATGCTTTTAAGCTTAAAAACCCGGTTCAGGATTAGAACCGGGTTTTCTTTTGCCCGCATATTTACATTTAAGAAACGCTATCTTTTCCAGGCACAAAACTCTTATCGCAAAAGTACAACTCCGTTTTTCAGAAGCTCCCGTAAAATTAAAAGTGTCAGGCTGCTCTATTTACAGTTCATTCTCAGCAGCTTAACCTTTAAATATTCACTAAACGAAAGGAGTAATAAAATGAAACGCTGGATAATTTACATGTTAATTATTGTAGTTAACGCCGCCGGCCTTACCGCCACTGCCAACATTGCTGACCGCGACCGCGATGGAAATTCAAAGAATGCCACTACCCTGAAAATGAAGCCCCGCAAACTGAGCAAACAAACCGCCAAACTCAGACAAAGCCGCAACAAAGACCGCAAAAAGCACATGGCCTACATCAAAAAATCGAATCAGCAACGAAATAAACATAAGAAATAACGAATAACATAAAAAGAAACGGCTTTCTAAAACAGGAAGCCGTTTCTTTTTATGGATAGGTTTGTTTGTCTGAATTGGGATTTGTCAGATTTAAGGATTAATGGATTTTGGTGCTCCACGCCTTAAAAGGCGTGGCAATTCAATTTATCTGCTCCTGCAAACGGCAATGAATTTTGCCTTTGAACACGATTTTTAGGATTTTGGGGATGGTCAGGATTTGGTTTGAATCAGGCTTCCACCTCAAAAGTAAGTAGCAGAGCAAATCAACCACCCAAACCCCTCCTATCCAGGCGGGGAGCATTAAATCCGTCAGCTAAAGCAGGCGACAATGAATTTAGAACCATTTACATTTCAATCTCACAATATCGCCAGTGCAGCGTCGCGCGAAAATCACGTTAATTAAGAAAGCTAAAATAAAAGAAGCTAACTACGAAGGGGAATGATACCAGTTTCTGTGAGAGCGGCCTCCAAGCTTACCGGTGGCTTTAGCCAGCCCGGAAGGGCAGGTAAGGTTGCAGCCGCGAACGCAGAAACGAAGCCCGCCCGGCTTGAGGGAATAAATTGCCGATGAAAGTGAGAAGTCAGATGTTTAGCAGAAAAGGTATTTCAAAAGCGCTATCCTTTGTAGCCCAAAAACTGCAGCCCGCCGATGAGGTCCTTCGCTAGCGTTCAGGATGACAAAAATGGTATGCTTTCAAGCCTAAAAACACAATAGCAAACAATACTCCAACCCGAAGAGATTTCTCCTCACGTCGAGATGACGGGAAAGACAAAAAAACGCTATACTTTTCAGCCTAAAAACTATTAAAACCCCATTACTTTAATCTCCGCAACAACCTCCCCACAACCACCATCTTCCTCCCATTAGCAAACTCCACCAGCATACTGCCATTCTTACCCCTTATACATTTCCCATCGGGTCTGCGCACGGCGCGGCATTTTGCCTGGCGCAAAGCTTCATCGGTGTGGCGGTCGCCGAGGTAATAATATTCGAAAATGGTAGGCAAAACGAGCAAAAAACTAACGGGTTAAGTCTTGCTTGCGGTTCGCGTCTATAGCCAGCAAAATGAACAGCAAAGTTGTGAATGACCACAGCGAAGAGCCGCCATAGCTGAAGAACGGCAACGGAATACCCACAACCGGCGCCAAACCAATGGTCATACCCACATTTACTAGGAAGTGAAAGAAAATGATAGAAGCCACGCAGTAACCGTAAGTCCTTCCGAAAACCGATTTCTGACGCTCCGCAATTTTCACAATACGGGTTAGCAGCAGCATAAACAAACCAATTACCACCACACTTCCTACCCAGCCATGCTCCTCGCCGATGGTGCAGAAAATGAAGTCGGTGCTTTGCTCCGGCACAAAATCGAATTTGGTTTGTGTACCTTCCAGAAAACCTTTGCCTGTGAAACCACCCGAGCCGATAGCGATTTTACTTTGCGTTACATTCCAGCCAAAGCCCCGCGGGTCCGCTTCCGGACTGATAAGCGCTTTGATCCGGTTCTGCTGGTGCTCCTGCAACACATTATTCACAAAAAAGTCTACGCTGAAGATCATCCCGATAGCCGCGCCATAGATCATCAGAATCATCGGCCACTTCCGCATCAGGATTCGTTGATTCGCCCAAAGCCATAAACCAAGCCCCACCGTTATTACCAGGATCAGATAAAGTTTGGGAAAAAGCAGCGTAGAAATAAACAGCGCAACCGCTACGGTACCCACGATCAGGATCAGCGGCGACATGCCTTCGCGGAAATAAGCTAACAGGAAAGCCCCGAAAACCAGCGCCGACCCCGTTTCGTTCTGCAACAAAATAATGAAAGGCGGAAGCAAAGTCAGGAAAACAAGTTTGGCGTGATCCTGCCAGTTTTGCTGCCGTAAGTTTACGCTACTCAGGAATTTGGAAACCGCCAGTGCAGTAGCAAACTTCGCAAATTCAGCGGGTTGTAAACGCACCGCTCCCAATTCCAGCCAACTTCGGGAACCTTTGATCGGGTTAGCCAGAATAAGAGTTGCCAGCAAAAGCAATATCATGCCGCCGTAAATAATATAAGCCAGCGAATCGTAAGCCTTGTAATCTATTACCAGAATTACAATTATGAGAAGTACCGAAGTACCGATCCAAGCCAGCTGCTTGCCGGAATTTATATCCCAGCTGAAAATATTGATCACGTTGTCGGGGCTGTAAACGGCCGCGTACACGTTTAGCCAGCCTAAGCCAACCATTAAAAAATATAAGAACACCGTTGGCCAGTCAAGGCTCTGCCGGAGTTTCGAAGATCGGGTCAGGGCCATTAGTGTTTCTTTTTAGGTTTGAATTTTCCGGCCAACACCCAGTCTTCCCAGCCTTGCCGCGGCTTGGAAATGGTATCGGTCAGGTATTTTTCGATCATTAAGCCGGCCAGCGGTGCAGAGGAGATCGCGCCGAAACCAGCATTCTCAATATAAACTGCAATGGCAATTTTCGGATTTTCGCGCGGCGCAAAAGCTACGAAAACGGCGTGGTCATCGCCGTGCGGGTTTTCGGCCGTTCCGGTTTTACCTAAAACAGTTATCCCAACGTGCGCTAATTTTGCATAAATACCAGTTCCGCGGGCTACCACATCTTCCATGCCATCCAGCACCGGTTCAAAATATTTCTGATCTACGGAAGTATAATGCTTCTGCGAATATTTAGGCAACGGCTTCCCTTTTTCACCAACCGAACGAATGATGTGCGGGGTATAATAAAAGCCACGATTCGCCATAATAGCCATTAAATTAGCCATTTGCAGCGGCGTAACCCCCATTTCCCCTTGCCCGATACTTACCGAATAGAAGTTCGAGAATTTCCAGCGGTTTTCGCCGTAATATTTATTATAAAGTTTGGAAGAAGCTACAATTCCTTTCTTCTCATTTGGCAGATCGATCCCCAGCTTATCGCCGAAACCAAACGTTAAAACCTGCTCCCGCCAATGATCCAACCCAATCCGGCTATCCACAAAAATATTCCGCGATTTGCCCTGGTTAATTTCGTTGCGGAAAACCTGGTAAAAATAGGGGTTGCAGGAATGTTTAATGGCAATTCTTAAATTAGTGGGCGCTTCGTGGCCGTGCGAACATTTTACCAGGTTCTGGTTACACGGAAAACCGGTATTGGGCGTAATGATACCATCCTGCATGGCTACCAAAGCCTGCACCAGTTTAAAGATCGAACCCGGCGGGTACGTTGCCATGATCGGCCGGTTGAAAAGCGTTTTTAAGGAATCGCGCTGTAATTTGGTATAATTTCTCCCGAATTCCTTACCGGTCAGTAAACTTGGATCGTAGCCAGGCGCTGAAACGTAAGCCAGAATTTCGCCGGTAGCGGGTTCAATAGCCACCACCGAACCTACTTTGCCTTTCATCAGCTTTTCGCCGTACTGTTGCAATTCAAGGTCTATGGTGCTCACCAGGTTTTCGCCGGCTACCGAGAGCGTATCGTATTCGCCATCGCGGAAAGGGCCTTTGTCGATGCCGCGCACGTTTACCATTTTGTATTTCACGCCGCGCTTGCCCATCAGGTATTTTTCATACTCCGATTCTATGCCGCTAATACCCAGATAATCGCCGGGCAAATAACCGGCATATTCCGGTTTCTCCAGTTTGGCCGGACTAATTTCCCCAATGTAACCCAAGGCATGTGCCAGACTTTGATGGGTATAGCCCCGAACGGTACGCGCATTAATGAAAAAACCCGGAAAATCGGGGAGATATTCCTGAATGGAAGCAAATTCCTGCGGCGAAAGGCGGGTTAAAAACGGCGATGGCTTTACGTAAGAATAGGTTTTGGCAGTCTTGATCTTTTCGCGAAATTCTTCTACCGTTATGCCAAAAGTCTTGCAGAAATGTAAGGTATCGGGATTTTTAGCTTCTTTGGGCACCACCATCAGGTCGTAAACCGGCATGTTCTGTACCAGCAGTCGGCCATCACGGTCGTAGATCAGCCCCCGGAACGGGTACTGGATATTTTTCTGAATAGCATTGTTCTCGGCAGCAAGTTTATACTTATTGTCGATAACCTGAATGTAAAAAAGCTTCAGCGCATAGATGGCGGCCACAACAATAAAAATGGCCTGTATAACGTATTTCCGGTCTTCTAAGTACTTCATCGGGCCACGCGGCGCGCAGAGAAAAACAATAATTGCAAAATTACTACAACCATAAATGTATACAAAGTACTAGCCACGACTTTTAAGAGCGTAAACCCTACTACTTTCAAGCCGCCCAGTTCTAAAAAGAAGAGCAGCAAATGGTGCAGGAAGATCAGAATGAGGCTATAAGTAATAAACCAGCCCCAGCCCATTAGTCTTACATTCACCGAGTCGTTGGCATCGTATTCGTCGCGCGGCGTTAAAAACCGCAGCACATATGGCCGTACATAAGCCAATAACACACAAGACCCCGCATGAATTCCCGCGGTATCGTAAAAAGTATCTACCGTAATGCCGGTGGTAAAACCCATGAGCAGCAAAATAACCGGCGACAGCTGAATGGGCAGAAATAGCAAAAACGCTATATAAATATAGCAAAAACCCGTATCGAACAGCACCAGGTATTTTACCAGGAAAACCTGCAAGGCAATAAAAATAAAGAATTGCAGCAAATGGCTTAACCCAAGCTTATTCATCTTCTTCTCCTTTCTTCCGCAATGGCATTTCCAGGGAATCGCGTTCAGCCTGACTCACATTCTTCACCACGTACACAAAACCAAGCTTGGTAAAATCTACCGCCAGCCTCACTTTAATGGTAAAGAAACTTTTATCGGCTTCTTTCTTCACCGAAACCACCTTCCCGATCATGATGCCCTCCGGAAACAATGCATTGTAGCCTGAAGAAACAACGGTATCGCCTCTAAATACTTTTACGTGCAGCGGAATATAATTTAAGGTTGCAGTATGGGCATCGTCGCCGGTTTCCCATTTTACGGTGCCAAAGGTGCCATCGCGGGTAAGCTTGCCCGAAATTAAAGTTTGCGAATGCAGCAGTGAGGTTACCGTGGCATAATTAGCAGAAACCGCTTTTACCCGCCCCGCAATACCTTCCGGGGCTACCACACCCATGCCCGGCTGCACGCCCTGCAAACTACCAATGTTCAGCGTAAAGTAATTATTGGTACGCCGCACTGAATTGTTGATCACCTTCGCACCCGTAAATTTGAAAGGTACCGGCAACGGACGGTTCAGCGTATCGCGCAGCGTCATAACGCTATCGATTCGGGTCAGTAAAGTATCGCCGGCAATTTTGCGTTCACGGAAAAGTGCTTCTTTCAAATGCGCATTTTCCTTCACCAGACTTTCGTTTACTGTAACTAAGTGGAAATAATCGGTTACGTTGCTTTGCATTTCCAGCACTTTGCCCACGTAGGTATTCGCTGAATTGTAAAAAGCTGCGTTCTGGTACGAATTATTCTGCACCAAAAGGTAAATACTTACAGCTTCAAGGATCAGGAATACCAGAAAAGCCCGGAAACGGTATATAAACTGGATTAAATTCCGCATTTAAAGCTGCTTAATTCAGCAGTACGTTTCTGAAACCTTCTATATTTTTAATGGCTGCACCGGTACCGCGCACAACCGCACGCAACGGATCTTCCGCAATGTGGATCGGCAGTTTGGTTTTAGCTGAAAGACGACGATCGAAACCGCGCAGCAACGCGCCACCACCCGTTAAGTGAATACCGTTATCGTAAATATCCGCCGAAAGTTCTGGTGGGGCAATTTCCAGGGCTTTCAGCACGGCTTCCTCAATTTTAGAAACTGATTTATCTAAAGCAATGGCAATTTCCTGGTACGTAACTTTAATAACTTTCGGAATACCCGTCATTAAGTCGCGGCCACGAATTTCGTAGTCAGCCGGTGGATTTTCTAAGTCAGTAATAGCCGCACCAACTTCAATCTTGATTTTTTCTGCTGAACGCTCTCCGATAAGCAGATTATGCTGGCGGCGCATGTGGTCCAGAATATCTTTGTTGAAAACATCGCCGGCCACGCGGATAGACTGGTCGCAAACAATACCCGAAAGCGCAATAACCGCAATTTCAGTAGTACCACCTCCGATATCCACGATCATGGAACCGATCGGTTGCTCAACGTCAATGCCAATACCAATAGCTGCGGCCATCGGTTCCTGGATCATCCAAACTTCCTTGGCGCCGGCGTGCTCTGCCGAGTCACGAACCGCCCGTTTTTCCACCTCGGTAATGCCACTCGGAATGCAAATAACCATGCGGTGCGAAGGCTGGAACAAACGACTACCCGTATCGATCATCTTGATCATGCCGCGGATCATGTGCTCCGCCGCGTGAAAATCGGCAATTACCCCGTCTTTTAAAGGACGAATGGTTTTGATATTGTCGTGGGTTTTTTCGTGCATCTGCATAGCCTGACGACCGATGGCAAGCACTTTATTAGTGGTGCGGTCTACGGCAATAATAGAAGGCTCGTCGACTACAATTTTATCGTTATGAATGATGAGGGTATTGGCCGTACCCAAATCTATTGCTATATCGCTGGTAAGAAAATTAAATAATCCCATTTACAGTGGTTTTTTAAAAGTGTCCGCTCCGGCTCAAAACCGTATTCCCGCACTTATCCGAACGCGAAATTAAACAATTTAAAGGAAATATCGCAGGGCTAATTTTTGAGCGCAACGCACTATCTCTTGTTAACTTAATCCTGGATTTTACGGTGCAATTTCACGGCGCAGTCGGGCGCAACAAATTCAGTGCCGGAAACTGAAAATCAACGAAATAGCGGATATTGGTGCTTGAGTCAGATCTAAAACGCTATGGTTTCGGGCTGAAAAACTCACAGGTAAAAACTTAAGACTTGGCTTCGACTTTTTATGGTAAAAACCATAGCGTTTTGAATGCAAAAAAACCTCACAAGTCTTGAAGACCTGTGAGGTTTGAACAATGGAAATTCAGCAATATTAGTGTTTGAAGTGGCGCACGCCAGTCATTACCATAGCCATGTTGTGTGCGTTGCAGTAGTCTATACTATCCTGGTCTTTGATGGAACCGCCTGGCTGAACTACGGCTACAATGCCGGCCTGGTCTGCAATTTCCACGCAGTCCGGGAACGGGAAGAACGCATCGGAAGCCATAACGGCGCCATTCAGATCGAAGCCGAAGCTTTTTGCTTTTTCGATGGCCTGGCGAAGCGCATCTACGCGGGAAGTCTGGCCTACGCCACTGGCTAGAAGCTGGTTTTCTTTCGCTAAAACGATGGTATTGCTTTTGGTGTGCTTGCAAACTTTGGCAGCGAAAACCAAAGCACGTTTTTCTTCATCTGTAGCAACGCGGTTCGTTACTGGTTTGAAATCAGCTTCGGTTTCGGTTTGCAGGTCTTTGTCTTGCTCAATTACGCCGTTCAGCAGGGTTTTAAATTGCTTTTTGGAAAGTTCAACCTCGTTCTGTTTCAGCAAGATGCGGTTCTTTTTAGACTTCAATAATTCCAAAGCATCGGCCGCAAATTCCGGCGCGATTAAAACTTCAAAGAAAAGTTTGTTCAGTTCTTCCGCAGTTTCCAGATCGATGGCTTTGTTCGAAATGATCACCCCGCCAAACGCTGAAACCGGATCGCAGGAAAGGGCATTCAGGTACGCTTGTTTCGGCGAATCGGCTACGGCCACGCCGCAGGCATTGGTGTGTTTCAGAATGGCAAAAGCCGGTTTATCGTTAAATTCCGCCATAATGGCAACGGCAGCATCTACGTCTACCAGGTTGTTGTAAGACAATTGCTTGCCGTTCAGTTGCTCGAAAAGTGCTTCCAGATCGCCGAAGAACGTAGCCGATTGGTGAGGATTTTCGCCGTAACGCAGCGGCGTAGCCTGCTTGATGCTTTGTTTGAAAGCCGGTTCGTTGGCCGCCGCGCCGTTCAGGTAATTGAAAATGTGCGTATCGTAGTGCGAAGAAGTATTGAACGCTTTGGCCGCGAATTTCTTACGATCTTCCAAAGAAGTTTCGCCGTTCTGTTTTTCCAGGATCTCCAGCAATTCGGTGTACTGGTCTTTGGAAGAAAGAATTACCACATCGTTAAAATTCTTGGCTGCTGCGCGGATCAACGAAATTCCGCCGATGTCGATCTTCTCGATAATATCCTGCTCAGCCGCGCCAGACGCTACGGTTTCTTCGAACGGATACAGGTCTACAATTACCAGATCGAAGGTTGGAATCTCGTACTTCGCCACTTCGTCTTTATCCGAATCGTTATCGCGGCGGTGCAGAATGCCACCAAAAACTTTCGGGTGCAGCGTTTTCACGCGACCGCCAAAAATAGCCGGATAATCGGTGAGGTTTTCTACGGCCGTAACGCTGGCGCCCTGCTCTTCCAGGAAAGTCTGGGTGCCGCCGGTAGAGTAAAACTGCACGCCCTGCGCTTTCAGAAAATGAACAAGCGGCTCGAGTTTGTCTTTGTAATAAACCGAAACCAGCGCAGATTTAATTTTAACAGGATGATTCATTGGTATAATGTGCTAATTGTTTAATGGGCTAATGTGCTATTTCTTATATTCCGTAGCATAGAGTTTAAACCCTACGCTACAGAATTTTTCTTTAAGTTTCCGCTCTTTTCCGCTCTTCCGGATGTTTTCATCCGGAAGCAACCTGCCACGGGTTTATCAATCCCCGTAGCTGTGATTCGATCTCGCGGATCAATAGACCAGCTACAGGTAAGATACAGATTTATAAATCCGGATCAGCGCGCTTTATTTCAATACTTTTAAAATCAAAAATGGCCGAAGGTTTTTCAACCGTTCAGCCATTCAACAATTTAACCATTCAGGAGTTTTTCAATGGTGGGCGCAAAATGTTTGTGTTCTAACTCCAATACGCGCGCAGCCACTTCTTCCGGCGTATCTCCCGGCCTCACCGCGCAGCGTTCCTGCAAAATAGCTTCGCCTTCGTCGAAATTCTCGTTTACGTAATGAATTGTGATTCCAGATTCGGCCTCCTGGGCGGCTACTACGGCGGCGTGTACGTGATGACCGTACATACCTTTGCCGCCAAACTTCGGAAGCAAAGCCGGATGAATGTTAATGATCTTATTGTGAAACTCCTTTACGAAACCTTCCGGCATGAGCCACAGGAAACCGGCCAGCACGATTAATTCCGGGTTAAAGCTTTTTACTTTTTCCAGCACCGTTCCGTCTTTGAATTCAGCGCGGGTAAACGTAAAGGCTGGCACGTTAAAATTCTCGGCACGTTTTAAAGCGTAAGCTTCCGGATTGTTGGAAAAAAGGGCCGCGACGCGGATATTTGGGTGATCCTGGAAGTATTCTAAAATGCGCTGGGCATTGCTTCCGGAACCGGAGGCGAAAAGGACAATGTTCTTGATTTGCGTGTCTGCCATAGCATGAAAAGACAAGCACAAATATAGCGGTTTAATTGCGATTTATGATTCTGTCTGGCAAAAACGCTATGCTTTTAACCCGAAAAAGTCGGTAACATCAAAATGTCTCCCCAATCGCAAAATACAAACCACCCATGCCGCCGGCAAACGCTTCATAACTACCTTTAATAGCATAATCGATCCGGATATTCACTTTGTCTTTGGTATTCAGCATGAAACGGTAACCAATGCCGTAGCCAAATTTACTGTTCGCCAGTTCAAAATCGTTTAGCTTCTCTCCTACTTCGCCAAGGCCGGCAAATAAAACCGCGCCGTGGCGTTTGGCAAAATGCAGGCGGTATTCGGCCTGGGTTTGCAGGAGTTGCTTGTCGCGGTAGCGGCCTTCGTAAAAACCGCGCAGGTTGCGGTGGCCGCCGAAATAGGCCAGTTCGCGGTAAGGCACGTCGCCGGTTTCAAAAATTCCTTTGGCCTGAATCGCAAAAACCTGTTTATCGGAAAGCGGAAAATATTTGCGCACATCTACGGTATTGCGGGTGAAATTGAATTCGCTGCCCAGACTTTTTCCGTTCAGAAAGCTACCGATTTCCACGTAACTTCCATGGTATGCATTTATGGAATTATCGCGGCTGTCGAACAAAAAAGCTGGACCCAAACCAACGGCCGTATAACCATTCAATTCTTCCGCCGGACGTTCGTCAAGCAAACTTTCTTCGGCGTTAAATTCGGCTTTACCAACACTAATGATCTGAAACTGCCCGCCCAGGAAAACATTTCGCTTCAGCTGTTTTAAAATGCGGTTTTGCGTGAGCAGCAACTTATAGGATATCAGACTTTTATCGGCTTCAGAATTGCGGTTGCCGGTGCCGTAATAGAAAATGGGCGCATCGAAATAATTGGTTTCGCCCAGAATTGCAAAACGCTCATGATTGGTATAAATGGTATAGGAAAGCTGCGCCGACGTTTGTTTTTTGGTGGTGTAATAAACCAGGAATTGCCCCGTAGAGCTGCGTGTAAGCGAATCGTGGCCGAAATTATAGACCGGAACGAGCAATGCGCCAAAGCCAAAACCGGTTTCGGGCGAAGAAAACAAGGCCGGGAATGGCGTTAAGCTGAGTTTCTTTTTGGGCTTTATTGTTTGCAAAGTATCTTCTGCCGCAGCCTGGCTTTTCAGTCCGAAACAGCAACACAAAACCAAAGCAAGCAAAGCAGTTTTCAGGGTAAAAAGCATAGCGTTTCAGCGAAATTCAGGTATGACAATAATAGTTATGCGCCGGTTTTCCTTTTTTTGGAAGGCTTCTGAAAGGTAAGGTTTATTACGTGGGCGGTGAAATAACTACTATTAATCTCCAAAACTTTAAATATCTGATTTTAAAACCACCAATACCTTTAAAATCAACAACTTGCCACACACAAAACAAAATTACTTCAGTCTGAAAAGGAGAAAATTAAACTTAGAAAACGGCTTCTAAAACCGAAAGAAAAGCATGGAAAGTGTGCCCGTAAGCATCATAAATTTGCAAAGCAGGCTGATGCGGGCAAAATGGCGTTTGCGGTCGGAGCGGCGCAGTTGCACTCCGATCATGAGGCCGGGTGCTAAAACTGCCAGACCGAGATACACACCAAAAAAGGTATCGTTTTGCCGATAAAAACTCGCGGCTAAAACCAAGGAATAAAACAAAATGAGCAAGGCGTATAAAACGATCCTGGTTTTCTGAATGCCGGCTACAATGGGCAACGTACGGCAACCGTGCGCGGCATCGCCTTTCATGTCTTCCAGGTCTTTAATTATTTCCCGGATCAGGGTGCTAACAAACGCAAATGCCGCATACGCCCACACACCCAGGTTATCGATTTCGGCGAGCACCGCAACCACCAGCACCATACTGGCCGCCAGAAATGCGATGGTGATGTTGCCGGAAAGCGGTCGTTTTTTTAGATCGGCAGAATAGCCCCAAAGCAACAAAACGGCTCCCAGATTCACCAAACCTACTTTTAACGAAAGCATAGCGCCAAGAATTACCCCGGCCGCCGATAAAGCCAGGTGCCCGAACATGGCTTTCCGACGGCTAAGTTCACGGCCTACAATAATTTTATCGGGTTTGTTTATGGCATCTATTTTAATGTCGTAATAATCGTTAATAATATAGCCGGCAGCGCCAATAAAGGCGGTAGAAAGCGTAAGAAGCCAGAATTTCAGGTGCAAGGCTTCACTTAAAGGCAATTCCGGAAATAGTAAGCAAGCCTGCACCAAAACCTGGCTTAGCACCATAATGAGCAGATTCGGAAAGCGGATGAGCGAGAGCAGGTTTTGCAATTTTTAATTGTTTAATGGCTTAATGGTTGAATTGCTGAATGGTGAAAGGGTTTATGAACTTGCGAATATTACGCTGATGAATTTGACTGAGCCATTTAGCCATTAAACAATTGAACCATTTAGTTGGCAAACCTACAAAAATACGTCGGGTTTAAAATACAGAAAGCCACTCTTTTGAGCGGCTTTCTGCAGTAGTGATGATGAATTATATATTCTGGAGTAATTAAACGCGTTTCACGTTAATTGCATTGATGCCTTTTTTGCCTTCCTGCGTATCGAATTCAACTTTATCGTTCTGCTGAATCTGTGCGCCATTTAAACCCGTTACGTGCACGAAGAAATCTTCTTTGGTGTTGTCGTCTGTAATGAAGCCGTAACCTTTTGACTCATTAAAGAATTTTACTGTTCCTGTTTTCATAAAAAATAAACTTAAAAAAAATGAATGATGAATAAAAAAAGTGAATGATGAATTGTTATGATTGTAAATTTATAGACTTTTTCTAAAAATGCAACAATTCCCCCTTTTAATTACTCATTATTTTAGGTAAACAGTAAAATAATACGGGTAATCCGTTCGTTTTAGCGGGTTACCATTCCTGGTGCTGTTTCAAAACCAGCTCAATTATCTCCCGAACTGCCCCATTTCCACCGCCGGCATTTGTTACATAGTCAGAAACGGCCAGAATATCGGTTGCGGCATCAGCAGGGCAAACAGCAATGCCGCAATGCTGCATCACTTCCAGGTCCGGCATATCGTCGCCCATGTAGATCACATTTTCAGGGTCCACTTCCTGCATGTACAGGTAATTTTCGAAAACATCGATCTTGTTGTCTACGCCCAGAAATATATCTTCCACGTCTAACGATTCGAGGCGGCGGCGCACGCCTACTTCGTTCCGCCCGGAAATAATGGCCACTTTGTAGCCGCGTTTCAGGGCATGTTTTATGGCGTAACCGTCTTTAATATTAAAAGCGCGCACCTGTTCGCCATCGGCAAAAGCCAGCATGGTTCCATCGGTCAGCACGCCGTCCACATCAAAAACGAACGTAGTAATAGCGCTGAAATCGGGGAAAGCTTTGCGGGAAGACATAGTTTATTTACGATTGACGAATGACGATTTACGATTGATTTAATTATTGATTGACATGATTATTCAATTTAGGAAAAGCTCAACTTCGAAAAAAGAGCTTCTTTCTAAAATTATAAATCCAAAATCGTAAACCAAAAAGTTTACTGATTATCGCGCCATTCGTAAACCCACGCCGACTGGATCTGCTCCAGGTGACCTTCGTTGGCTTGTTCGCGGGTGCCGGCAAAATTCGGTAGGCTTAAAACCCACTCTAAAAGATCGGTAAAGCGAATGCGGTAGATCTTCGATTCGGTAAAATCGTCGCCAAACTTTTCGTAAAGGCCCAGCGCTATATCTTCGTAATCGTTCCAGTTAATTGGTGGTTCGAAATTCTTATTATCCATTTTTTTGAATTGTTGATTGTTGGTTGTTAATTGTTGATTGACCCATATTGTAAATTCAATTAACAATCGGCAAACAACAATTAAACAATTTAAATTTTAGTGTCCCAGAAAATCCTGATCCGGAATGGTTACTACCAGATCTTCGTTACCCTGGATTACGCACTGACAAGCCAGGCGGGAATTAAGGCGCGGATCGATGGCGCGGTCTATAAAATCTTCTTCTTTATCGGAAATTTCCGGAAGATCGTCCATGCCGGCTTCTACGTAAATGTGGCAAGTGCTGCAACCGCAAACACCCCCGCAGTTATGTTGCAATTCTATATTATTATCGAGGGCCACATCCAGCACCGATTCGCCTTCCACGCCGGTAAGCGTCTGGTCGGGTTTGCCGTCGGAAAATTTAAACGTAATATTTACTGCTTTCATTTTACAGGTTAAAATGCTGCTGCAAAGGTAGGCAACATGCAGCCCTAATCAAAACCACTTTTGCTTTGCAGTTTTGCGGGCCTAAACCGTACCGTTTTTCAGGTAAAAACTCAGGATTTTTGCTGAATGCTGCGCGTAAGCAGTTCGTAAATTTGCTGGTAGCCGGGGTTGTTTTGCAGGAATTGCAGCTGCGTTTGAATGGTATTTTCGTCGTGGCGGATGGCGGGGCCGGTTTGTACCGAGAACGGATTTTGCGCAAAGGCTTTCTGCACGGTTTGCTCCACCAAAGGCTGCAGCATTTCGAAATGGAGCTGGTTCTGCTGCAGAATTTCTGCACTTATTCCGAATAAATGATTGGTAAAATTGCAGGCGAAAACCGCAGCCAGGTGCAATATTTTCCGGTCTTCCGAATTAACCTGGTAAACTTTTTCGCTCAGGCTTTCGGCAGTTTTTTGCAGCAAAACCATAGCGTTTTTATGGGCAGTTTCGAGGCAGAACGGAATATTACGGAAACTGACCGGCGTATTTTTACTGAAGGTTTGCAAAGGATAAAAAACTGCTCCCTGGATATTTTTATTCGTTTCGAAAACGCTCAGCGGCTGCGTGCCCGATGTATGCGCCACCAAACTACCCGCCGGAAAAACGGCTTCGCGCAGCAATTCCGGCAACACCGAATCTTTTACGGCTATTATATACAGGTCGGCTGGGAAATCAGTAAAATCGGTGAAATCGGTTGCGCGGGCAGTTTTCAGGTTTTGCGCTAAGGCTTCGGCATTTTCTAAGTTTCGGCTGTAAACGCAGATAATTTCATGTCCGGCTTCTTCCAAAGCTGGTGCCAAATGCCAGGCTACGTTTCCGGCGCCCAGCATCGCAATTTTATAGGCCGGTTTTTTCATGCGGAAAGATAGCGTTTTTTAGGAAAGTTTGCTGACGAGGAAATTTTGACAATGACCAAAACAAAATTTCAAACAACGGGCAACGTTTCAGCTTTTTCCTGCGACCTGTATATAGAAATTCGCTTCTGGTGATTCTTTAAAATACTTGCATGATGAAAAAAAATCTACTCCTTAGTTTATTACTTACACTGGCAACTTGTTTTACGGCTTCTTCGCAAGCCCTGGATAGCGTTTTTGTACAGTACAGCAACCCCGGCGTTAATCAGGTTTCGGAAGTAGTGGCCAATATTTACCTTCCTACACAGGGCGCCATACGGTTTGGATATACCGCCATACAACAAACCGATACACTTTTTGTAACGGCCTGCTATTCTTCCGGCCCGATGACGGCGCCAATGCTGTTGCGCGACACGATGCAACTCGGAACGGTTCCTTCCAATATTCAGAAACTTCGGTTCAGAGCTTATTATTCCAGTAACCCCATGCAATGCGATTCAACGCGCTTTTTCGAAAAAACGATAGCGTTTTCAGTAAAAAATCCGACAGGCATTAGCGAATTCAGCCCGGCACCGGTAATCCAATTTTACCCGAACCCGGTACGGGAAACGCTTACCATTGCCCGCGGCGCATTTAGGCAGATCAATATCCGGGAAATTACCGGCAAATTGCTTTTCAGCCAACCTGCCCGCTCCGGAACCGATACGCATTTGCAAATGAGCTGGCTGCCGCCGGGCTTATACCTGCTGGAAACGGTTTCTGAAAATGGCGTTTTGAGCCGCGCCCGCCTGGTAAAAAAATGATCGGTTCTAAAGCGTTTGTTGTTTAATTGCGCATGGTTGGAGGCTGAATAATGCTTTTGAAGACTATTTTTCGCTTGTTTGAAATATTTTTTAATGCATTCTTATAAAAAAACCTTAAATTTATATAGCGTTACCCGAATCAGAACGTAAATAAGAAAAATCGGCACGTAGCCGTAAACGGGTAATCAATTTTATATAATATATGGGCAGATCGCAGGAAACATTTAATAAGAAAGAGCAAGAGAAGAAACGGGCTAAGAAAAAGCAGGACAAAGAGGCGAAAAAGGAAGAACGCAGAGCCAATTCCGATAAAGGCAAGAGCCTGGACGACATGATGGCGTACCTGGACGAGGATGGCAACATTGTGTCTACGCCGCCGGATCCGACGAAGAAAAAGAAGGAAATTAAGCAGGAAGATATCCGGATCAGCGTTTCGAAACAGGAAGACCTGGAACCGGTAGATACGCTTCGGAAAGGCACGGTTACGTTCTTTAACGATTCTAAAGGTTACGGTTTTATTAAAGACCATGATACGCAGGAAAGCATTTTTGTGCACGTGAACGCGTTAACCAGCCCGATAAAAGAGAACGACAAAGTTTCTTTTGAGGTGGAAATGGGTCAGAAAGGTCCTACTGCCGTAAAAGTAAAACTTATATAAATTAGCAGTTTTGCTAAAGCATAGTAAGGTGTAGCAGGTTTGCTACACCTTTTTTGTTTACTTTACTTTTTAAGAAGCTACGTCTAACAACTGTTTTGATCGCTGACAATTGGAAAGCAAAACAGAAATTTTATTCCCAACCAAATGTTCGGATCGAAAGAGAAAGCCCGATTCCTGGAAAACTGCCACAAACCCAAAACCGAAAGCTTTAACTTCGGAAAAATAGAACGCTATTTTTTAAAAAGCGATAAGAAAAATGCCTCGCAGGTAATTTCCGATAAAACCTGCCACGATCTGGACCTTGACGAGATTTTCATGCTTGTTGATCGTACGGTTTCCAAAGTCGGGCAGCAATACCTGTACAAGACTTTGCGCACTATTCCGGCAAACGAAACCCGAAGCAACAGATTTGAAGCACTGATCAAAATTTTCAGGGAAAATGCGGCGCTGAGAAAGCTGGTTTTAAACGAGCTTTACCGGCTACGCAAACCCGAAGCGTATTACATTGCTGCTTTATTTCAGGAAGAGCACATACAGAAACCGAAATGGTTCTGGTTGGTGCCGGTGCTTTCGGGCCTGAGTTTTTCAAGCATTTTGCTTACCGTTTTCTTTCCGAAATTCATTCTTTTACCACTCATTTTGCTGGCTGGCAATTTCATTATTCATTACTGGAACAAGAGCAACCTTTTTCAATATACTGCCTCCATTCCGCAGTTACTTATTCTTTATCAGGTTACCAAAAAACTTCTGAAAACCAATGCTTTCAGCCCAACCGATGAACTTAAAGAAGCAGTGCTCTGCGTGGAAAAGCTTGGCAAAAGCATGCGTTTTTTTAAGTTCGAAGCTAGCATGCAAAGCGATATCGGGCAGGCCTTTGAATTTATTTTTGAACTGGTAAAAGCCTTGTTCCTCTTCGAGCCGATTCTTTTATTTCATGTGTTGAAGAAATTGGAGAACCACCGGGCGCAACTGCAGGAGCTTTTTACTTTTGTAGGCGAAATCGATACCGTTTTATCAATCGATGCGTTCTGCAACAGCCTGCCATATTTCTGCCACCCGCAATTTTCTAATGATCAGGAAAAACGCCTGCAGGCAACAGAAATGTTTCACCCGTTAATTCCCGAAGCAGTTACAAATTCCATAGAGCTGGAAAACCGGTCGGCTTTGCTTACCGGCTCCAACATGTCGGGCAAAACTACTTTTATCCGGACCGTGGGCATAAACGCTATTCTGGGGCAAACAATAAATATTTGTTGTGCCCGCAGTTTCAAAATTCCGCGCTTAAATATTCATTCCGCCATCCGGATCTCCGATGATCTGCTAAGTGAAAAAAGCTATTATTTTGAAGAAGTTACGTCCATTAAGCAAATGCTCGATGCCAGCCAAACAGGTTTTCCGAACCTGTTTCTGCTCGACGAGTTATTTAAAGGCACTAATACCGTGGAACGCGTTGCAGCCGGCAAAGCCGTTCTCCGCTACCTGAACCAGAAAGCCAACCTGGTTTTTATTGCCACCCACGACCTGGAACTGACCGATTATTTACAAGAAAGCTACAACCTCTATCATTTCACCGAAACGGTAGAGAACGGCAATATTCAGTTCGATTATAAACTCAAAGCCGGCAACCTGAAAACCACCAACGCCATCCGGATTCTGGAGCTGAATAATTACCCGGCGGAAGTTATTGAGGAGGCAAAAACGCTATCGGAATCATTCAGGAAAGTGCAGGCAGACATAGCTTAACTTCTGCGAATTTCGCGGCAAAAAAGGCAGTTTTTGAGGCAAAAAGCATAGCGTTTTAAAGCTGCCAATACTATTTGAAAGTTGAAGCCGAATTAAATAACAACAACAGGCAACCCTTCGGCTTTTTCCTGCGACCTCTATTTAGTTACTTTCTATAGATAAACACAAACTGTCGTATGAAAAAGGCTTTACTCTTTCTGCTTTTATTCGGTTTGCTAAGTCCGGTAACCAGTTTTGCGATGCAAATTGATACCGTTTTTGTGCGGCAAAGCAAGCTGGGCGGGAATAATATGGAAGTTATTACGCACATCATTGCGCATTATCAACCCGCTTATAGAATTAATTACACCTCTACCTTTATAAACGACACGCTCTTTATAAATGCCTGCTATTACGAAGGACCGGCTTCGACCATGGGCCATGTGCGTGACACGTTGCAGGTAGGCGTTATACCGTCCGGAAACTACACCCTGCATTATAGAGCAGTCTTATCATCCGACCGGAACCAATGCATTCAGGCTTACGCTGATATTATGACTACAACTTTCCTGGTAAATGAACTACTGGGAGTAAAAACCAATGTCGAAGATGCGGAACCACTATTTTATCCAAACCCGGTTACCGATATGCTTCATCTTTCAGGAAATCCTGGACAACTAAACCTTTACGACTTGCGTGGGCAACTGATAAAACGCTATGATTTTAGCACTCAAAACCCTGCACCCGTTTCAGTAAGTGAGCTACCGCCAGCCATTTATGTAGCTGAACAGTTAAGCCGGACCGGAAAGATTTTCAGGAGAAGATTAGTAAAGAATTAACGTTTCCATATTTAATAAAAAAGCCGCCCGAATTGCTTCCGGGCGGCTTTTTTTATGAATTCAGATCAGCACTTTAGGCAACGATCTTTTTGCGTTGTTTTGCCATTACTTTCGGACGGTCGTTACCATCGGAAGAATCTGCTTTGCTTTCTTTGTTTCTACGTACAATGGCCATAATAAAACCACCCGTCATTACAAACACCCCGATCCACATAATGCTGATGAACGGTTTTTCCATGGCTTTCATAATGATGTAATCTTTCTGGGTAGTTTCTACACCAAAGCTGAATTTGTTCATTACCGGATCAATATTGTTGAACGTGATCCGGATTCCCAGGTCATCTACTTCGTCCGGAATGCGGCCTACCAGTTTGTCTTTGATCACGAAAACCGGGTGAATGTGGTATTCTTTATCTTCGCCGAAAACTTTCATATCGGCCTGCACCGCTACGTCGCCGGCGGCTAAGTTCAGATCGATGCCTTGTACAGCATTGGTTTTCTCCAGACCGTAAAGCACCGCCACATAATCGTTAATAAAGATGGTATCTTTAATTCCGATCAGGTGTTCCTTACTTTCACTCCACTCCCTTTCCTCATCGGGCTGCGGAATGGAAGAAACGTGGGTATAAAGGTCGCGGTTGGCAAACGATTTAATATCCGGCGAAGCGAGCAAGCCCATTTCTTCGTTTACCTGCGCGCGCGGCCACAAGGTAAAGGTTTTACCGTCCTTTTGTTTGTATTCAACCTGGTAATAGGTGTTTTCCGGATAAACCTCTACGGTATCGCCGGTCTTAAAATACACTTTACCGTTCTGTTTGATATTAGCCCGGGCCAGCGATTTGTAAGGATCGGCGGTTGGGAAAAGGATCTGTTTGTTTACGTACTCCGGCACATCTTTTACTTCAATGAACTGGCCTTTGTAAGTAACCTTGTAGCCACTCATTTCTGTTGGCTGATTGCGCCATAAAAGCACGTTGTCGCGGTTCATTTCATCCGGGAATTCGCGCGAATAAAGCAGGCCCGACATATTTTCGGAAACTACTTTGGAATAACCTGCTGAATACAAGATACCAAAAAGGATCATGGCCATACCAATGTGCGCAATAGCGCCGCCGGAAAGCGATATCTTTTTTTGCATCAGCGTAAGCATCATGCTCAGGTTCGCAAAAATGGCAAACAATGAAGTCAGCAATAGAATAACGCAGATCCACTCTTTCGTAATATCAACCGTTGGCATCCAGCCGATCTTTCCTAATAACAGGAATAAAGCACTGAAAAGGAAGGTTAAAATCAGCGGAATGGCTAACGCATTCGAGATATTCTCTTTGTCGTTTTTACGGTACCACATTACCTGGGCAAAGCCCGAAAGCACTGCAATAGCAACCCCAACCCAAAGCTGGAATTTTGTATAATGCGCAATCTGGTCGGCAGGTAAAGCGGCATTGGTTTTCAGGCCGATAAAGCCCATAAATGAGTTGTAAACCGGAATGGAAGTTGTAGCCAATACCTGGAAAGCACCTAAGCAAAGCACCGCCGCACCAATGAAAACCCAAAGTTCAGCACTGTAAGTAGTAAGTTCTTTCTGCGTAGCCGGAATGTTTTTCCAACGGTAAATAATTAATCCAACGGCCAGCACTACGAAAGCCGCCATATACGTAAACAGCTGCCCAGATAAACCTAAGTCGGTGAAAGAGTGAACGGAAGCGTTACCTAAAATACCGCTGCGGGTTAAGAACGTAGCATAAAGCACCAGCAGGAATGAAACAATAACCAGCAGATAGGTGGTGCGTAAAGCTGACTTGCTACGCTTGTAGATCACCATGGTATGCGCTGCCGCAATCAAAGTCAGCCACGGAATATATACGGCATTTTCTACCGGGTCCCAATTCCAGTAACCGCCAAAGTTCAGGGTTTCGTAAGCCCAGTAAGCTCCCATGATAATACCTACGCCCATGATCATGGCCGCAAATAAGGTCCACGGGAAAGCGGGTTTCAGCCATTCTTTATATTCACCTTTCCAGAGGGCCGCAATAGCAAATGCAAACGGCACCAAAGCGGCGGCAAAACCTAAAAACAAAGTTGGCGGGTGAATAACCATCCAGTAGTTTTGTAAGAGCGGGTTCAGGCCGGTACCATCTTTCGGTACAAAGTTCGGATCAAGCTTGAAAACCGGTGCATCGGTCATGAAGTCGCGCATGAGAATGAACGGCGAAGAACCAATTTTCAGGTCGCCGATCACCACACCCAGGATCATGGAAGTAAGGAAAAGTTGCACAAACGCGAATACGGCCATAGCAGGCGCTTCCCATTTGCGGTTATATTTTATAAGCAGGAGCCCTAAAACCGTGTGCCAGAAGATCCAGAGCAGGAAACTTCCCTCCTGGCCTTCCCAGAAACACGAGATCATATAATGGGTTGGCAAATGGTTGGAAGAATGGCTCCAAGCGTAATGGTATTCGTAGCGGTGGCTGTAGATAATCTCGAACAGGCTGCCGATAATGCCTAAAACTGCAATAACGTGCACAAAAAAAGCACCGCGCCCCAGCAATTTCCAGTCGAGCTTATCCTGCCCGAGCGGCTGCCGGTAAGACGCCATAAAATAAGCCAGCGCCGAAACGATTGCCGACACGAACGCCAATATGACGCTGAAATGCCCTAAATCGCCGATAAATGTATTGATCATTACTTTTTCTAATTAGAAATTCTGAATTAGAAATTAGAAATTGAAATGCCCGTTAACAGGAACATTTCTAATTTTTAATTTCTAATTTTTAATTAATTGACGCCGCTTTCGGTTTTCCTTCGGCTTTTACTTCTTTTTCAGTGTATTTGGAAGGGCATTTCAGGAGGATCTTATCGGCTACGAACACGTCGTTTTTCATGTTGCCGGTAATTACTACTTGTTCGGAACGTTCAAAATCCTGTGGTTTCGGGTTGAAATAAACAACGCGCTGCTCCAGTTTATTGGTATCGGAAAGGATAAAAGTGAAATAATTCGGGTCTTTAACCGGGTTATATTCCATGCCTACTATGTGGCCCTGAGCATCTTTTTTCAGACGACCAACTACGTGCACTTTTTTAGAGCTACCTTCTTCAGCCAACTCTTTGGCTTCCGAAAATGAAACGTAAGTACTGGCATCGCCGGCAGTGGTCATGATAATACCAATAGCCAGTGCAATGATAATGATCCCGATTATGTGCGTCTTTTTCATTTTATTAAACTTTTGCGCTTTTGCTGTGAACACCCGAAGCGGGCAGATAATTCAGCGCTGGCACTTTTTCACTCAATTTTACTTCGTTTCAGGTTTCAGGACTTTTTAGGGGAATTTCCCTACCGTTTTTAAATCCGGATGCTTGCTACCTGATACTTATTATTTTATTCCGGTCTGTCTTTCCAGGCGGCCGATCTTGCGGTCAATCATGAAAAGAAAGATCAGCAGGCCGATCAACATAACGGTTAATACAGCTACTACCACGTAGATCTTTCCATCGGCGCGGAGTTTATCGGCCATCTCAATTTCATTTGGGTTTTGCGCGAAAGCCGGCGTGATACCCAAAGCCATCAGCAGAAAGAGCAGCGAACGGACAACAATATTTTTAAGCGTTTTCATATAAGCGGAATTTAAGATTTTCGAGGCGCACCCGTAAGGTCATGATCCAGACACCCAGCCCGATCCAACCCAAAATGGCCGGATAAAATACCATGCGCATATTACCATCCAGATCGTAGCCGCCAAAGCCGGGATTACCGCCGTTGCCGGGGTGCAAAGAATCCGTCAGGCGCGGTAAAATAAACAGCAAAGGCACTAAAGTTACGAAGGCAAAAATGTTGTAAACGGCGCTGATGCGGGCTCTTTGTTGTTGTTCGGCGAAAGAACTGCGCAGCACTAAATAAGCAAAATAGATCAGCATGCCAATAGCCGCGCCGTTCAGTTTCGGATCGTTCACCCACCAGGCGCCCCAGGTAAAGCGAGCCCAGGTCATGCCGGTAAGCAAACCTAAAATGCCGTACAGAATGCCGACGTTGGCTGCTTCTTTAGCAATAATATCGTTACGAAGCGTAGGGTTGCTCAGGTATTTAATAGAATACGTTACCGAAACGCCCAGAATAGCCAGCATGCCAAACCACATCGGCACGTGAAAATACAGGTTTCGGATGCTTTCGTTCAGAATGGCCAAACGTGGTACTTCCGAAAGAAAACCGGCCACCACTGTATATAGAAGCAGCGCCACCGTTACAAATTTCCACCAGTTCTTCATTTTCGTTGTTCGTTATTCGTTGTCCGTTTTCGATTTACTTTTCGTTTTTCTGAACTCCGAATGTCATTTAATATTTTAATTTCCTGTGAATAACTAATCATTATTCATTAATCATTCATCACTATTAAGTTCGCCACAAAAACGGGAACAGGATGTAGGAAGTAGCAATTACAATTACATTTATAGCTCCCAAAACCGCTAATTCATCTAAGTTCGCGGAGCGATCCAGGCCATCTATCGCGTTTTTGGAAAGTTTCATGAGCATTAAAAGCATAGGCGCAATTACCGGAAAACTCAGCACCGCCATTAATGCTGAACTGTTCGCCGCTTTGGCTGCAATGCCGGAAACCAGGGTAAGGGAAGTTGCAAAACCTAAAGCGCCTAGTAGGATAGAAACCAGGAACATGGTAACATCCTGCACTGGATTCCCGATGATTACCGCATAAAACAAAAAGCAAAGCAGCGCTAAAACCAGCATTAAAGCTGCGTTATAAGCAATTTTGGCCAGAATTACGCCCTGCGGACTTACCAGGCTATAGAAGTAAAGTAAGCGTCCGCGGTTTTCCTGGGTAAAGCTTTTGGAGATGGCGTTAACGGCCGTAAAGAGCAGGATGATCCAGTACAAGGCATTCCAGACCGGAACCTGCAAACCGCTAAAGCGCATGCTGAAGCTGAGGTAGCAAATGAAAACGGTACTGCCCACATATAATAGCATTCCGTTGAAGGCATATTTCTGTCTCCACTCCAGAATGAAATCTTTCTGTACCAAATAAATAACCTCTTTCAGCAGCACAATTAACAACTTTGCCACAAAGGTACAACAGAAAAAATTCGAAAGACAGTAAAAAAAACTTTATTCCCGAATGACAATTATCAGGTTTCAGGGTTTTTAGTGTTAAAAGGATAGCATTTTGCATAAAAGCAGCGCTACACCTGTTTTCACGTTTCTTCCGGCCTTTCTTTTCAGGAGAGAATTAGAGATTTTCCGTTAAGGCAAAAAGCCCCGGAAAAAAATAAATGGAAAACCACCCTGAAAATTAGTTAGAATAGAATCCATGAAAACGGTATGCTTTCTGGTTAAAAAACCCGGAACTAATCAGGTTAAAAATTTCCTTTTCACCATAATATAAACAGCGGCACAAAACTACCGTTCAACAACCAAAAACCGCAAAGGTTTTACATTTCAGCTGCACAATATTCATTTAACAATTCAATAATATTACCGGCTTTTCTTTAACTGTTTGATAATAATGGATTAACAGTGCCATAATCGGGTCGCCGTACATTTGTAACGAGACTAAACGACACCCAATTATGAAAGCTTATTTACTCTTGCTATTTACTTTTTTCAGCTTTTCCCCTACCGTTTTTGCGCAAAGTTCCGGAACCCTAACCGGCCGGGTGACCAATAAAAATTCCAACGAGCCGGTAATTGGCGCGGTAGTCTTTATAACCGGTTCTACCAAGGGCGCTTCTACCGATCATAATGGCAATTTCTCAATTAAAGTAGAGCCCGGCATTTACAAGATCGCGGTTACCTATGTTTCCTATAAGCAAACCAACCTCGAAAACATTAAAATTGAAGCCGGAAAAACCACCACGCTGAACATTAAAATAGAGGAAGACAGCAAAATGCTGAATGCAGTTACAATTGTAGGCACGCGGCAAACCAACACCGAAATGAGCCTGATAACCGAAATGAAAAAATCGGAGATTGTGGCTAACGGGGTTTCGGGAGAGCAAATTGCCAAAAGTCTGGACCGTGACGCCGCCGAAACGGTAAAACGCATTCCTGGTATTTCGATCATGGATAATCGTTTTATCGTGATCCGGGGCATGAACGAACGCTACAATACCGTAATGCTGAACGATGCGCTCACGCCGAGTACCGAAACCGACGCCAAAGCCTTTTCCTTCGATATTCTGCCTACCAGCGTAATTGACCGCATCATGGTTTTTAAAGGCGGTTCACCGGAATTGCCGGGTGAATTTGCGGGTGGCGTGATCAAAGTCTACACCAAAAATTTCGCCGACGAAAACACCAATACGTTCAGTCTTTCAGGTTCTTACCGCGCCGGCACTACCTTCAAAAATTTCAATTCATACCAAGGCAGCAAAACTGATTTCCTGGGTTTCGATAATGGTAAAAGAGCCTTGCCGGGCCAGTTTCCGGAAAGCCTAGCTGATATGACGAATGCGCAACGCGCCGATGCCGGCAAAGCCCTGGAAAATACCTGGACGCCCAATCAAAGCAAAGCCGCGCCGGATCTACGCGCTTCTTTAGGCATGACCCGCCGGTTCAACATTGGCTCGACCAAGATCAGCAATCTGACCGCCGTTTCTTACAGCAACACCCGCACCATGCTGGAAGCCAACCGCGATAAATTCCTGTTCTTCGACGAGGAAACCCAGACCCACCCCTACGAATATTCTTTTAAAGACCTGCAAAGCACAGAAAGCGTACGATTAGGCGTGATTCATAACTGGTCGGCGCGCTTAAGCAACAACCATAAACTCGAGTTCCGGAATTTATTTAACCAGCTGGGCGCCAATCAAACCACCGTGCGCAAAGGCTTTGACCGCAGCAACCAGCAGGACCAGGAAAATTACGCACTACGCTACGAAAGCCGCCGCATTTATTCTGGTCAGTTGCAAGGCACCCACGATCTGAACAACGAAAACACGACACTTACCTGGACCACCGGTTTTGCCAGCACCAATCGTAACGAACCTGATTACAGAAGAGTGCGCACGCAACGCGCCATGGGCAGCACCGATGCCTTTAAAGTAGTGGTTCCGAATGGCCCAACGCCGAAAGATGCCAGCCGCTTTTTCTCGCAACTGAACGAAGATACCTACATGGCAAGCGGAGATGCCGAGCATCGTTTGGGCCAGAAAGACAGTTTGGCAACCGATGACCGCCGCATTAAACTGCGCACCGGTTTTTACGCCGAGAAAAAGAACCGCGATTTTGCTTCCCGCTACTTTTCCTACGCTTTCCGCCCCGACAACAACAACCCGGACCTGAGCGTGTTAGACCTTCCGCTTAACCAGATCTTCGCCCCGGAAAACATTAAACCAAACAACGGCTTTATTCTGGAAGAAGGCACCAACCCAAGCGATGCTTACACAGCTTCGAACGACCTGGTGGCCGGTTATGTGAGCACTTCGGTGCCCGTCGGAGCAAGATTATTATTAGCCGGTGGTGCCCGTTTGGAATACAACCGCCAGCGCTTGAGCACCGCTACCAGCAGCGGCCCGGTGGAAGTAGACAACCCGATCACACGTTTGCTGCCCAGCCTGAATATTTCTTATAACCTCACGGAAAACCAGCTTTTAAGAGCCGGTACCAGCGTAAGTCTGAACCGTCCGGAATTCCGGGAACTGGCGCCGTTTACTTACTACGATTTCAACACCAACTTTGAAGTAACCGGTAACCCGGAACTGGAAACACCTACCATTTACAACGCCGATCTGCGCTATGAATACTACGCCAGCCCTACGGAAGTGCTTTCGGCAGGAACCTTCTTCAAACACTTCCAGAACCCGATCGAGAACTTCTTTATTGTGAGCAGCGGGGCCAACTCTTACACCTTCAAAAATGCTGAAAGCGCGGTGAGCTACGGCCTGGAAACGGAGATCCGCAAATCATTCTTCAACCTTTCTGAAAACAAATTTGTGCAGAACCTGAGTCTGGTACTAAACGCCTCGCTCATCAAAAGCCAGGTTACTTTGGGCGAAGAAGCCGACGGCCAAGCCCAGGACCGACCGATGATGGGACAGTCGCCTTACATTGTGAACACCGGCCTTTATTACCAGAACGACGAACAGAAATTTCAGGCCAACCTGCTTTACAACGTGATGGGCAAGCGCATTTACATTGTAGGAAACTACGCCAATCCAACCGTGTTCGAAATGCCGCGCCACCAGATCGACTTTACGGTTACTAAAGGTTTCGGCGAACGGTTCCAGGTTACGGCCGGCGTGCAGGACCTGCTGAACCAGCGCTACAACCTGGTGCAGGACTGGGACCAGAACAGCCAGATCACCGACTTCGATAAATCTATTCTGAATTATAAACGCGGGGCTTACACCACGCTGGGCATGACCTATAAATTCTAAAAATCATATCGGGAAGAGAATTACGCATTCCCGAAAAGTCCCCCTTTGGAGGGGGTTGGGGGAGGATTTTACTTTACCAGGTCATCCCGACGATAGGAGGGATCTCATTAAGTTAATAGTACATTTTATTCTGGCTACTCTACCTTCCTCCGGAGATCTCTCCTGACGTCGAGATGTCGCAAAAAAGTGGTCCTCCCCCTACCCCCTCCAAAGGGGGACAATCAGAAAACTTAAAACAAAATCATCTACTCAAAACCAATTTAACCAAAAACAACAATGAAAAAATTACTAAATGTGATGCTGATGGCCTGTGTAATAGGTTTTACAGTTAGCTGTAACGACAATGACGATAATCCGAAACCACCAGTGGCAGTAGATCCGAACGGTGCGGCCGTTGCGCCAAACGAAGCGGGATTGAACGGAACGGTTGAAAATGGCCGGGTAGTTTTACAAGGCTCTGCAACCAAAAATGTAATTCTGCGCGCCGGCACCAAATATATCCTGAAAGGCTTTGTTTACATTCCTGCGGGCTTAACGCTTACTATTGAACCGGGCACCGTTATTATGGGCGACAAAACCACCAAAGGAACGCTTGTAATTGAAAGAGGCGGTAAAATTATGGCCGATGGCACCGCGCAAAAACCAATTGTATTTACTTCGGCGCAACAAAAAGGCAGCCGCGCGGCCGGCGACTGGGGCGGTATAATTGTACTGGGTGCTGCTCCAACCAATTTGCCAAGCGAAAAAGCTAAAATTGAAGGCGGCGTGGATCGTGAATACGGCGGAACGAATGCGAACGACAACTCCGGGATCATCCGTTATGTGCGCATCGAGTTCAGTGGCATTGCTTTCCAGCCAGACAATGAAATTAACGGTCTGACTTTGGGTGGCGTAGGTGCTGGAACCACTATCGATTACGTGCAGGTTTCTTACAACGGCGACGACTCTTTTGAAATGTTTGGCGGAACTGTGAATATGAAACACCTGATCGCTTACAAAACCGTGGATGATATGTTCGATACCGATAACGGTTATTCCGGCAAATTGCAATTTGTGGTGGGTTTAAGCAATCCGGCCGTGGCAGACGTTTCGGGTTCTAACGGATTTGAATCGGATGGCGATGCGCAAGGCTCAGATGCTTCGCCAAAAACTTCAGCCATTTTCTCGAACGTGAGCTTATTCGGTCCGATGGCAACTTCTACGGCTACCGGTTTTAACAGCAACTTTAAACGGGCCATGCACATCCGGAGGAACAGCAATATTCAGGTGCACAACGCAGTTTTTGCAGGCTGGCCAACGGGCTTGTTGTTAGATGGTTCCAAATCGCAAGCAAACGCTACGGCCAATACCCTGAAAATTCAGAATACAGTAATTGCCGGTTCGCAAAGCGGCAAAGCCCTGACTACCGAAACCGGCAGCACGTTTGATGTAAGTACCTGGTTTAACGCTGCCAGCAAAGGAAACAGCGTAGTAGCCGAAGCGGCCGACCTGAAACTGAACGGCGCTTTCAACCAGCAGAATCCGGATTTCCGTCCGGGCAGTGGTTCTTCTCTCCTAAGTGGCGCTTCTTTTACCGGCCTGGATGCGTTCTTCGAAAATGTAGCTTATAAAGGCGCTTTCGGAACAACCGACTGGACTGCCGGCTGGGCGAATTTCGACCCGCAAAACACTGACTATTAACTCATTAAAAACATTGTACATTAAAACAGGGTGAAAACTTTAGTGTACAGCTTCCGGCCGCGCAGCTTAGTCTCCTGCGCATCTGGTAAAAGCTCCGCTGCAAGGCGGGGCTTTTTACGTTTTCGGGCAATCTGAATCAAGGATTTTACGAATTTGGGATTACCCAGATTTTTGTTGCCCTCGATAAATCCGCCCAAACCCGAAATCCATTTCATCCGCGATTAAGACTTTTTCGCCTTCAAACCCTATCGTTTTTCAGTTCCGGAAAGCTACACGAAAACCGTATCTTTGAACTGGCTGCCGGTTGCTAAAATTCAGAATAAAAAAAAATCGACAGCCTGCACACTATAAAGACTTAAAACAAATAATAACCAATGAAATTAAAACCTATAAGCATGCTGACGTTTACATTTATGTTGGCGCTTTGCAGCTGGAATAATCCTCAGAACCCAGACATTGATAAAGCTTCGTGGCTGGCCGGGACCTGGCAGAATAAAAGCGAAAAAATGTTCGAAACCTGGAAAAAAGTAAGCGACACGGAGTTTGCGGGCAAAAGTTACATGCTTCGGAAAAACGACACCCTTGTTTTCGAAACGATCCGGCTGATTCAGAAACTGGAAGGGCTGGCTTATATTCCCAAAGTAAGAAACCAGAATAAGAACCAACCGGTAGAATTTTTGCAGAAAAAAGTAACCGAAACCGAACTGGTTTTCGAAAACCCGAAACACGATTTTCCGCAGGTTATTGCTTACAAACTGATCAACCCTGATTCGCTGGTGGCTGAAATTTCGGCGAGTAAAAATGGCAAGGTCCGGAAACAAACCTTCGCCATGAAACGTCTGAAATAATGCAGTAAGATGCGGAAAACTGTTCAGAAACCTTATATTTGAATTTTCTGAAAGCTTGCTGAGAACCTGAAATGCCAGAAACGCCGCGCCGCAAAATCCTGTTTTTACCCAAATGGTACCCCGACCGCAAGGCAGACCAGAACGGTAATTTCATTCAGCAGCACGCACGTGCGGTTTCCGGTTTTGCCGAGGTAATTGTGCTTTACGCCAACGCCGACGATTTTTCTGGCCCTAACCTGACCGAGTTCGATTACAAGAAAGACGACGGCATTCCCACGCTTTATTTCTACTACAAAAAGCGCATCACCGGCCTGAATTTTATAGACAAACCACTCAAATTGCTGCTGTATTTTGCCTGCCTTTTTCGCGGTTATCGCATTGTAGAACGGCTTTTTGGAAGGCCCGATCTGCTGCACGTGCACGTACTTTTGCGAACCGGTTTGTTTGCCTGGTTCAAATGTTTCACCAGTGGTTTGCCGTTTATAATTACCGAACACTGGACCTTATATCTGCCGCAAAATGCACATAAAATAAGCCGGCTCCGGAAAAAACTTACCCAGCTGGTAGTTAAAAAAGCGGCCGCTGTAAATACCGTTTCGGAAGATCTGAAAAATGCCATGCAGAATCTGGGTTTTCGGAACCGGAACTATACCGTTATTCCGAATGTGGTAGATACCGCGACTTTTTACCCCGAAAACCCTATCGTTTTGAAGCCGAAAAAGGAATTGCTGAACGTGGCCATTCTGAACGATCGCGCCAAAAACCAGAGCGGTTTAATTAAAGCTTTTCACAAACTGCTTCCAGAATTTCCGGACCTTGAATTGCACATTATTGGGTTTGGCCCTTCGGAGCAAATGCTAAAAGATCTGGCGCAGGAAATGGGTTTACTTAACAAAACAGTATTCTTTGAAGGCAAAAAAGAGGCGGAAGAAGTAGCGGAATTTATGCGAAAAGCCGATGTTTTTGTACTGCCCAGTTTCTACGAAACCTTCGGGGTAGTTTTAATTGAAGCGCTGGCCAGCGGAACGCCCGTAATTGCCAGTAAGGTTGGCGGCGTACCGGAAGTTTTTACTAAAGAACAAGGCATTTTGATTGAACCCGGCAACGAAGAAAATTTATTGGAAGCCTTGCGGTTTGTGCTGCAAAATCCGGAGGCTTTCCCGAAAGAAAAGCTGCGCAAATTTGCCGTAAAAAATTACAGTTTTGATGCCGTAGGAAAACAGTTTGCCGCGCTCTACGAAACGGTATTACTTTCCACCGAAAAACCCGAAGATGCTCGCTAAGATCCTGCACACCTTTACTTCGCGGGTAGGCATTGCCGGCCTCAATTTCCTAATCGTGATGCTTACGGCACAGGTTTTGGGCGCTTCCGGCCGGGGCGAGATCGGGATATTCGGGGCAAATTTAGCGCTGGTCATTTTGTTTACGGGCTTGCTGGGTGGCACTGGTTTGGCTTATTTAACGCCACGTACCAACATTTACCAATTGCTGCTTCCGGCTTATGTGTGGTCGGTGCTGGTTTCCGGATTGGTAACGGTTTTGCTGTATTTTTTAGATCAGGTTCCGCCGGAATTTGCCATTCATTTATTCGGACTTTCGTTGCTGCTGGCTTTGTTTACCGTGAACACAACGGTACTGGTTGGCAAGGAAAAAGTAAAGCTTTTCAACTACCTGAGTTTCCTGCAAACGTTGCTGCTAATTGTAGTTTTAGCAACCGGGTTTTTAGTTTTTAAGCAGCAAACCATAGCGTTTTATTTCACGGCTTTGTACTGGGCTTACGGCTTCACCTTCACGCTCAGCTTCATAGCTATTTTACTCCTCCCCGACCGACCCGATTTCACCGGATTTCAGCAAAACATTTTGCACTTATTCAAGTTCGGTAGTACCGCTCAACTTTCCAACATCATTACCTTTCTGAACTACCGCCTCGGCTATTATTTTCTGAACACCTTAACCGATTCTAAAGCAGTAGGCATTTTTTCAGTGGGCGTGTCCTTATCGGAAGCGATCTGGATGGTGGGCCGCAGTTTAGCGCTGGTACAATATGCCAAGCTGGTTAACACTGAAGATCCGGAAGCCGCCAAACAACTGACCATCAAGTTAGCGCGCCTGAGTTTTCTGGTAACTTTTACCGCCGTTTTGGTTTTAGCTTTGCTCCCGCCGGTAGTTTTTCAGCTTATTTTCGGGGAGGAATTTGGCAGCGTAAATACCGTGATCTGGTCGTTGGGGTTAGGCATTATTGCTATTGGCACGAGCACGATTTTTAGTCATTATTTTGCTGGCCGTGGGAAATATTCCATCAATAACTGGGCTTCGTTTTCTGGTTTGCTTTTAACGGTTCCGGCCTGCTGGCTGCTCATTCCGAAGTTGGGTTTTGTAGGCGCCGGAATGGCTTCTACTCTTTCCTATTTAGCGGCTTTTACATTTTTATACTGGAAATTCAGGAAAGAAAGCGGGTTTTCTTTCACACAACTTTTGCCGGGAAAGACAGATTTTCAGGAATTGAAAAAGTTACTTCGGAAGAAGTAATTACACAGTTTTCGCTGGCACAAGTGTTAAGCCACAGGCGTCACTTGTGCCAAAGACAAAAAGCTTACGTAAACGCACAATCCGCGTCGCCATCCTGAATCTTCACTTCTGCTTGCTTGCTTAATAATTCCGCAAATTTCTTCGAGATAATGTAGTGTCGTTTGAGCGGATGCAAATAAATAAACGGTTTCGGATTTTGCTTGAAAACCGCTACCAATTCCGGGTGAAAAACTGTGATGGTATTCAGCTTTTCTTTCATCATTAACTGAATAATAATTTCAGCTACGGTCCGCATGTTTCCGGCTTCTGCGTACAGATACGGCACTTTCAAATCGTTACCGCGAATGGCTAAAATCACAAAAGCAACTACCTGGTTTTCAGTATTTGAAATTTGCAACGGCCGGAATTCGAAACGTTTATCGAAAGCCGAGAAATGATACTTTTTGCCGGTGCCATCATCTTCCGAAAGTTGTAAAAGCCAAGGATTTTGCAGCATCCAGTTCAGGTCTTCGGCGCCGCGTTTTTCTAATTGGTTTTGCTGTTTTTCTGAGATGAATTCCGCGAGTTTTTCGTCGATTTTCCCTATCGTTTCTACGCGGTAATTCCTGGTTCCTTTCGAAGGTTCCCACATACTCAGGCGCACATCGTTCTGCACGTTCAACGCCCAGTTTTTCAGGCTGATGAGCCATTTGATTTTTTCCAGTACCGGGAATTTCTTAGGCAGCAATTCGTCTAGATTGAAGCGCAAAAAGCCTCGCAGGCCTTCGGAAATTTTCAGGTCCTGAAACTGATTGGAGCGGTCGTATAAACCTTTGGCGGCGGGCGTGAATTCGGTAACTAAAATGCGATTATCCCAGCGTTCCAGCACCCGAGTCAGCAGTTTTTTGGCAATGCCTTGTCCGCGGACTTCGGGGTCCACCCACATGCAGCTGAGCCAGCCGGCTTTATCTTTTTGTCCGTTCAGGAAAATATAGTCGGCAAACACGCCCAGGTAACCCGCCATTTTGCCTTCCACCATCGCTAAAACCAGAATTACATCGTCTTCAGTCACGCGCGGATTATTGATATGCGAAAGCGCGCGGTGCCGCGAAATGGGCACGACCGGCATGGTTTTGTACTCCTCCGAATCTAAAAACGGGCGTAAAGTCTGGGGCGTAAATTCGCGTAATTCCATATCAGCGGCGCGTTATTTTGTTTTTCCCGAACGGCGCTTTGGCAAGATAATACAAGTATTCGGTTTTGATCAATTCTTCGGCGCTCTGCTGCGTACCTTCCATCGGAAAACGCTGCAAATGCTGCCCAAAACTATCGTGCTTTAAACCCGCCGAACCGAAACTTAACTGCACTTTTTGATTTCGGTAAATTTCCTCGAAAAACTTTCGGGAAACGCCTTCATCAGTGAACGGAAACGCAAACCAACGGTAAGGCAAGTTGAATTTCTGCTTGATAAAATCCACGCTCGTAAAGGTTTGCTGCAATTGTTCATCCAGCGAAACCGTGCGATATTCGGGGTGCGAATGCGAATGCGCGCCGATGTAAAAACCTTGCTGGATCAGTTCGTTTACTTGTGCGGTTGTTAAATATGGCTTTTGCGTTTGCAGGTATTCCTGAAAATCGACTTCCAGCATTGCAGCAATTTCCGGCAATACTTCTTTGGAATTGAAATTAATGTTCAGCAAACTGTTTTTCAGATCGCCTTCTTTCAATAATTGTTTCTCCAGCAGCAGCTTGGCTATGAGTTTTTTAGCGTTTTCCGATACCGTTTTTTGCTGCAGTTTCTCAATTAAAACACTGGCTTGATACCGGTAAAAAAGCGCCTGATTGTCGTGAAAAGCGGAATTGAGGAAGAACGCGGCGGGCACGCCTTTCTCCTTCAGAATGGGTACAACTACATCGTAAATTTCCCGCAAACCATCGTCGAAAGTGATGAAGAAGCCGGGCTTTTGCAGACTTTTTCCGTTCAAAACGGTAGCGTTTAGAGCTTCAAAAGTCAGGGGCTCGAAGTGCTTTAAGAGAAAGTCGAGATCCTGGCGAAAAAGATTTTCGTTTCGGGTTTGGTAGAGGTGTTTGATATGCGGCGGTGCCTGGTTGCATACCAAATGATACACCGGCAAAAACAGTTTTTCGCCGCTCATAGTAATAAGTTGCGGCAGCGAAACCGCTCCGGAAGCAGAGTTTAGCAGGCTTTTGGTATAGCGTTTTAGCAAAATGAACTCAATAATATACCCTAGCTGATCGGTACTTTCCGTAAAATCGCTTCCACAAAATCTTTGGTTTTTACACCGTCGGCTTCGGCTTCGTAGTTCAGGATGATGCGGTGATTCATAACATCAGCGGCTACTTCCTTAATGTCTTCGGGTAGCACGTAATCGCGTTCGTCGAAAAAGGCTACGGCTTTGGCGGCTAAATTCAGGGCAATACTGGCGCGCGGCGAAACTCCGAACTGAATGTAGTTTGCAAATTCGGCCAAGTCGTATTCGGAAGGACGGCGGCTGGCAAAAACCAGTTCGATGATGTATTTTTCGAGCATTTCGGAAATCTGCACCTGGTTTATTTCGCTCCGGATATCGAAGATATCCTGCTTGGAAAGCACTTGGTTTACCTGATTTTTATAGCCCATATTGCTCATACGGCGCATCACTTCCAGCTCGTCGGCTTTTTTCAGATAGTCTATGTAAACTTTCATCATAAAGCGGTCAACCTGCGCTTCAGGTAGCGGGTAGGTTCCCTCCTGCTCTACCGGGTTTTGGGTGGCTAGCACTAAAAACGGCAAGTCTAAGCGGTAAGTCGTTTCGCCAATGGTAACCTGTTTTTCCTGCATGGCTTCCAGCAGCGCGCTTTGCACTTTGGCCGGCGAACGGTTTATTTCATCGGCCAGGATCATGTTGGAGAAGATCGGGCCTTTTTTTACTTCGAACGCCGAGGAAGCCTGGTTGTAGATCATCGTGCCAATCAAGTCAGATGGCAGCAGATCGGGGGTGAACTGGATGCGCTGAAAATTCAGGTCTAACACCCGGGAAAGCGTGTTTACGGTAAGCGTTTTGGCCAGGCCAGGCACGCCTTCGAGCAAAATATGGCCGCCGGTAAAAAGCCCGATGAGCAACCGGTTTACCATGTATTGCTGGCCAACCACGATCTTCCCTACTTCGGCAAAAACCTGTTTTATTTTAATCTGATGTTCGCGGATGCGTTCTTCGTACGAGATTTCTTCAGTTTCCATGAATGCGATGTTCGTATTTTCGAGATTAGATAGTTCGATGCTCGTTTGGCAAACGTTTTCTTTTATGAAACGCTTCTGTCGGGCAAAAATTTTCGACCTTTCAGCCCGAATTGCCGGTTATCTAAACGCTAATTTACTTTTTTCTGCCGAAACCCTACCATTTTTTAAAGATGAAGAACACGGCCAGCGTCATGAACAGAAACCCGACTACGTGGTTCCAGGCCAGCTTGTCGGTGCGGAAAATGTAAACGGCCACCAGCGTAAAAACCGTAAGCGAAACCACTTCCTGAATAATTTTCAACTCAAAAAGCGAGAACGGGCCGCCGTTTTCGCGGAAACCGATGCGGTTGGCTGGCACCTGAAAAATGTACTCAAAAAACGCCAAACCCCAACTGATCATAATTACGCCAATTAAACCAACGCCGTGCAGCCAACTTATTTTTTTGAACTGCAAATGCCCGTACCAGGCAAAGGTCATAAAGAGGTTGGAAAGTATCAGTAACAAAACAGAAGTTATTCCTTTCATAGATTCTGGTAAAATAATGGTCAATTCTCAAAGGTATTTATTCTGCCTAAAAATCCGCCTGGAACCGTAATTTTTATGTTTTCGGAAAAAGGTTTAGGATATTATGCAACTAACCGTGGTATTTTAGGTATAAAAAGGTCTGGAAGGTTTACAAATATTTAAATTTCACTATACTCGGCGGCCGCAATATTACGGCAGTACTTGAAAGGCCACAAGCCAAACCTATATTAAACTGAATACAAGTTTTTAATGCATCTATGGCAAAATTACTACGCAATCACTTCTGCAAAAATGGTCTGGTTGTAAAAACGCTATGCTTTTTGTTCTTAAATCTGGTTTGTGCACTTTCTTTGCAGGCTCAGACTCAAGTAGGAACCGGAGATGATGAACCAAACGATGCAAATTTAACGCATCAACCATTTGGCAACACCTTTAGTTATGAAAGATCTGCCGGCATTTACCTGGGCTCCGAGATCGGAACCTCGGGTACTATTACAGCTATTGGCTGGTTTTTAGAAGCAACCAACAGCCCTGCAGGTTCCGTGCCAACGCAGATCTACTTAAAAAATACAGCCAGCACAACGTTTACCGGCAACGAATTTGCCCCAAATGAAATAAGTGGTGCTACCTTGGTCTGGAGTGGGAATATCACTACCGCCCTATTAGTACCAAATACCTGGGTTACCATTACACTTACAACGCCTTTTACCTATACCACTGCTTCAAACCTGGAGGTAATAGTAGCCACCAATACAACTAATACAAGCGGGGCACCTACCGGACTGGAATCAGGAAATCCTACAGCCAAAGATTTCAGGTTCACGAATATTGGAGCCACCCGTTTTCTATACTGGCAACGCGATGATGTACCGCCCGGCACCAACGCATCTGGAGACCCGAACGGCTTTCTGGATTTTCCTTTTACTTCAACTTTCCGACCTAATATTCAATTAACTTTTGGCAGTGCCCCACAAACCTGCGATGCCCCAACCGGTTTAACGGCTACCAATGTAACTTCTTCTTCGGCCGACCTGAATTTTACGGCCAGTACTACCGGCGCAAGCGGTACTTATACCATTGAATATGGTCCTTCGGGTTTTACACCCGGAACCGGTACCATTATTACGAACGTAACTACTTCTCCCCGGAATGTCAGCGGCCTAAGCCCTAGCACTGCTTACCAGTTCTACGTAACTAAAAATTGCGGCGGAAGCATTGGTAATAGTACAACTGCCGGGCCAGCCAACTTTACAACTACGGCAGCAACCTGCGCGGCGCCTACCACCGTTAGCGGCGCCGGTACAGGCCAGACTACAGCTCAGGTTACTTTTAGCGGTGGCGATGCGGGAACTTCCTATACCATTGAATACGGACCTAGTTCAACTTTCCCGGCCGGAACAACAACTGCAACAACAAACAGCTCGCCGGCAAACCTTACTGGCTTAACAGCTGGCACGACATATACTTTTGTAGTCAGAACGCTTTGCAGCAACGGGGTAACCAGCGCGAACAGCCCAAGCGGAACTTTCACTACTTCGTCGGCGCCACAAACCTGCGATGCTCCAACGAACTTAACCGCTACAAACGTTACAGCCAACTCCGCTACGCTTAATTTCACCGGAAGCACCACCGGTGCAACCGGCACTTATACTGTTCAATATGGCCTGGCTGGTTTTGCCAACGGAACCGGTACAACTGTTTCTGGTCCGCCTTATAACGTAAGCGGGTTGAGCCCAAATACTACTTATGATTTTACGGTGCAGAAAAATTGCGGGGCAAGTGGCAACAGTGGCTTCGTGCGGGCACAATTCACTACTTCGGCAGCCGCGCAAACCTGCGATGCTCCAACCGGTTTAACAGCTACCAATGTAACTTCTTCTTCGGCCGACCTGAATTTTACGGCCAGTACTACCGGCGCAAGCGGTACTTATACCATCGAATATGGTCCTTCGGGTTTTACGCCCGGAACCGGTACCATTATTACGAACGTAACTACTTCGCCCCGGAATATCAGCGGCCTAAGTCCTAGCACTGCTTACCAGTTCTACGTAACTAAAAATTGCGGCGGAAGCATCGGAAACAGCACAACCGCCGGACCGGCCAGCTTCACTACTACCGCAGCGCCGGTTACCTGCAACGTCCCAACCAACCTGACAGCCACGAATATTACCAATACTACTGCGGATCTTGCTTTTACACCAAGCGCCGGAACCGGTACTTACGATGTAGAATATGGATTAACGGGCTTTACTCCGGGCACCGGAACAGTAGTGAACGTAAGCAATTCACCAGCTTCGGTTAGCAACCTTACTGCCAATACCAGCTACCAGTTCTACGTTACCAAAAACTGCGGCAGCGGCGTTACCAGCAGCCGTGTTGGCCCGGAAAACTTTACTACTACCAATACCCAACCGGTAGTATGCGACGCGCCAACCAATCTGAACGCCTCGAATATTGGCTCCACAACTGCCACTCTGAATTTTACGCCAAGTGCAACCGGCTCTACCGGCACGTACACGCTTGAATACGGACCGAGTGGTTTTACACCGGGAAATGGTACCATTGTAAGCGGTTTAACGGGTTCGCCATACAATGCAAGCAATCTGCTTCCGGGGGTAACCTACGATTTTTATGTTACCAAGAATTGTACTGGTGGCAATAGCCCTACTGCAGGCCCGGCTAGTTTCACCACCACGCTTCTTCCTTGCACAGCCGGTACCTGGTTAGGAACTACATCCACTGACTGGCATACGGCTTCTAACTGGTGTAACAATACCATTCCTACCAGCACCACCGATGTAACCATTCCGGCGCTTACATTATTTCAGCCGGTAATTTCAGCAGCAGCCAGCACCCGCAATCTGACCATTGATAACGGCGCTACGCTTACGTTAACTTCCGGCGTTTTAACAGTTAGCGGCACATTTGCCAACAACGGTACGTTCAACAGCAACGGCGATGGTTCCTTGGTATTCCCTACCAGTAACACAACCGCACAAACTGTAGGTAAATCTGGCGTTACTACTATTTTCCGGAATCTTACTACCGGCGGCGGTCCTGTTACTTTAGGAGGGCCGGTGAGCATAAAAGAATTACTGACCCTGAATGCGAACTTAAACACCAACAACCAAACATTCACGCTGTTATCGCAAACGGGCAACCATGCCATGGTAGTAAATAACGGAGGGGTTGTAAATGGCACCACTACCGTACAACGCTATATAAATCCGGGTATAAACTCTGGGCCGGGCTACCGCCATTTCTCATCGCCGGTTACCAATGCTACTATTGGCCAGCTGAACGATCCGGGAGTAAATATGGTGGTTAATCCGGCTTACAATACAAACCCTACTCCGGGCACTACCAGACCATTCCCAACGGTTTTCCGTTACAACGAAACCCGCTTAACGGCCACTAATCCGGACTTCACCTTTGGCTGGGAATCTCCGAATTCATTAAGCGACCCAATGCCTCCGGGCAGAGGCTTTACCGTGAACACAATACCAACAACTGTAGATGTTAGCGGAACACTAAATAACGGCAGTATTTCGGCCGGAACGCTCACCCGTGGCAGCACTGCTAAATCGGGCTGGCATTTACTGGGCAACCCGTATCCGGCCCCAATAGACTGGGATCAGGTTACAATTCCGCCGGGCGTAGATAATGCGGTTTACGTTTTCCGTTCAACCGGCCAATATTCCGGCTCTTATACAAGCTACGTAAACGGTGTAGGTACTCCTGGCACAGAATTAATAGCGGTAATGCAGGCATTCTTTGTGCGGGTAAATTCCGGTTCGCCGACATTTACTTTCAATAACAGCGCCCGCGTAACCACGTATGAAAACCCGGCCATGTACCGGCAGTCGCGCACCGAAACCAGACCGATCGTTTCGCTTTCGGTACTGGACAATGCCGGAATAGGCGATCAACTACACGTATATTTCCAGCAAGGAGCAACAGCCAGCTTCGATAGTGAGTACGATGCTTTTAAACTGCCGAACTCCGGGAATGTAGCCAGCTTCTACTCCGTAGCCGGAAATGATATTCTTTCGATAAACGGTTTACCAACCACTATTCCGGGCACTGTTATTCCGTTGGGTGGCCGCGTGCCACAAGCCGGCAGCTTCACCATTACCGCCGATCAGATCCTGAATTTCAAAGTTAACCAGGACATTTTCCTGGAAGATCGCACTACCGGAACGCTGCATAACCTGCGTCAACAAAGCAGTTATCAGTTTACCACCACGCAAACCGATCTGACCGGTCGTTTCTTCCTGCGCTTTGGTCCGGCAACTACCACTGGCATATATGCAATAGATCTGGCTACCGAAGTTTTGGTTTATCCGAACCCGAATAATGGTATATTTACTATCAGCATGCCGGCCTTTAACGAAGCCGTTACCGAAGCCAAACTATTTAACGCGATTGGGCAGCAGGTATGGCAGCAAAGCCTGAAAGCAGAAAACAATCAGCACATCCAGGAAACCATCAGGTTGCATAAACTGGCAGCCGGCGTTTACACGCTGCGCCTGGAAACCGGTGCCGGACCAGTAACCAGAAAAATTGTAATTGAATAAAACGATAGGTAAAACAGATGAAAAACCCGCTGAAACTGTTTAAAAAGTTCACCTTAATTACGGGAATATGCTTGTTTGCCGGCATGGTAAAAGTGTATGCCCAGGGTCCGCCGGACGATGGAGGACCAACCCCGACAGAACCACCTCCGGCCGAGATCCCGATAGATGGCGGGGCCAGTTTGCTGGTAGCAGGCGGCGTTGCATATGGCCTCAAAAAACTCCGCGACCGCCGCAAAGCCCGTTAATTCAGAATTAGCTGCAGGCATGAAAAAGCAATTGTAACAGGTTGCTTTTTCATGCTGAGCCAGCAAGCCTTTGTATCACCTTCGGCTTCCGGAAACTCACCGGAAACATCAGTTTATGGACAATTCTCAGCAAATTATTCGGTTCCTCGGTACTGCTCTGGCTCTTTATGCAGTCTGGTATCTGTGCTACGATCTCTGGCTTTTCCCTGACGGTCGTTTAGATACCTGGCTTTCGGAACAGGAAGTTTTTTTAAGTGATTATGGCTTGCGTTTATTTGGTTACCAGGCCAGTCACAGCGATACTACGCTTTTCATTAATACGTATCCCGTTGTGCTGGTTGGAAATCCGTGCAACGGCATGGTGCTTTTTGCACTTTTTGCCGGGTTTATCATAGCGTATCCCGGCCCATGGAAAGCAAAATTATTTTACGTGCCCGTGGGTATTTTCCTGATCTACCTGCTGAATGTACTGCGTATTATGGCACTGGCGCTTAACAGTTTCCATAGCCGGCATACGCTGGAGTTCAACCATAAATATACGTTTGCGTTTGTGGTTTACGCCTGTATTTTCGGTTTCTGGATGCTTTGGATAAAAAGATATGCGAAACCGGATACTGCTACTATTTCAGCCTGAAGCCCGCAATTTTGCCGTTCCTGGCAATGCGCTGCGTAAGGCTTTACTTTTCGGCCTCTTTACCCTACTATTTTTCACCGGGGTTTTTACCGATTATATCTATCTTTATCTAGACAGGCTTTACTATTTCGTTTTCACCAGCTTGGGTTGGTTTTCCTTGCTCAATCAGTCGCAGGCGGAAGTTTCTTCGCTGGTAACCATGCGCAGCTGGCCAACCATGCTCACCTATGGCTTGCTTTATACAGCGCTGAGCTTTCTGTTTCTGCACGTATATTTTAACAAAAACTGGAAATCGCTGATCGCGGCCGGCTTTTATTTTTTCATTTTCATGGCCTGCACCACGCTCATCTTAACCGGAAAAATGCTCCCGGATGCCGACTGGGCTTATAAACTTTGCCGCCGTCTGATCGAGATGGTTATTTCGCCGTTGCCGGTAATTCTGCTCATTGCGGCTTTAGCCCGGGCAAAGTTTTAGCGTTTTCCGACTGAGATTTCAACAGAAAGTAAAAAAACGGTAGGATTTTAGGGGTAAAAACTGCTTTCTGAAAGGAAAAAGTAAGACTTACAAACCAGCGAGCCAGTTTTTAGCTTCATCCAGATCGGAGAAAAGCATTATTTCCAGCTTATCGCCGAGCCTTTCAAAAGAACCCTCCATAGTAAGAGCTGAATAACTGCCGAAAGTTGCAACCAGCGCATATTTCTTTAAACCAGCCTGCAACGCATTAGGCAGCCAGATGTATTGTTGCCAATCGCTGAGATCAGCCCAGGTACCATGAACCCGTCGCTGATCGATCAGCATATTGGTGCAGTTGTGTTGTTTCAGCAAGTGAAGCCCCTGAATAGCACCTGTGATCAAAAGCTGTTTAGAAACGAAACCCTGCCATTCCGAAATTACGCAATCATGTTCCTCATCAAAAAATAACGTATGCTCCCGCGAGGTTGCTTCATCAGGTATTGTTTTTAAGGAAAGTAAATTTTCTAAAGATTGCTCCATTTAATCCGGAAAGGACAAACTAAATATGCAATCGTAATTTACAAATTAATTTGTCAGGTTTTGCCAATTAAGGCGGCAAAAACATTGCCATTTATCAGCAAAATTTCGCCTGTTCTGTGAAACAAAACTTGCTTTACGCACTTTCTTTAAAACACAATTAAAATTAAAAGAAACAGCATATTCCTGAAAAAAGCTTTGGCATGCAGAATTTACAGCCGTGCAAGAATTGTATTTCGGGAATTGAAGAATAACCAGATGCCGCCGCAAAACGCTATGCTATCAGGCCCAAAAAGTAGATCGGGGGAAGACGTAAATTTACCGGCTGGCTAATAATGGAAGCAAGCACATTTGTGCATAATATAAAAAGCCCCTTAAACGTGCTGTTTAAGGGGCTTTTTGTGTGGTACCAGGAGCGGGACTTGAACCCGCACAAGCTTGCGCTCACAAGATTTTAAGTCTTGCGTGTCTACCAGTTTCACCATCCCGGCCTATAGTCGAAAGTGGAAGCCTTCGGACTATATCAAAAAACAAAGACGTTACTTGCGCAACGCCTTGCTCTTGGAGCGAAAGACGGGGTTCGAACCCGCGACCTCGACCTTGGCAAGGTCGCGCTCTACCAACTGAGCTACTTTCGCATTTAGTTAACCTATTCGGTTATTATCTTTAAAGAACGTTTTTTTGAGCGAAAGACGGGGTTCGAACCCGCGACCTCGACCTTGGCAAGGTCGCGCTCTACCAACTGAGCTACTTTCGCGTTTCAATCAACCTTAGCGGCGAATTGTGATACAAAGGTAATACAATTTATTTAAACTTGTCAAGTATGTTTCTAAAAAATCTTTTCCAAAAACCATTAAATCCTGATTTTCAGGCATAATTTTTTATTCCTCACAAATTTGCCTGGTGCTGCCAGTTTTTCAGGGCAAAAGCATAGCGTTTTAAATTTATAAAAAAACCTGTGAGGTTTCAGAAACTTCACAGGTTTACTTCGGACTTTTCAGACCTAAAACCCTACCGTTTTACGCCACTGGTTGCTTTTTGCTTTTCAGAATCAGTTGCAGTTCGTTCAGTTTCAGCAAGGCTTCTACCGGCGTTAAACCGTTCACATCTATCTGCTGCAATTGTTCCCGGATGCGTTCCAAAGCTGGATCGGCGGGTTCGAACATACTAAGTTGGATATTAGCCTTGGGAACAGATTGCAGTTTTTCATTTTCGTCCGGATGCGCAACTTTTTCTTGCTCCAGGTGGTGCATAATTTCGTTGGCGCGCAACACTACGCTGTTCGGCATGCCCGCCATTTGTGCCACGTGAATACCGAAACTATGCGCACTACCGCCTTCTACTAACTTCCGCATAAACAGAATTTTACCGCCGGCTTCGCGCACGCTTACGTTGAAATTTTTCACGCGCGGCAGATCTTCGGCAAGCTGGTTTAGTTCGTGGTAGTGGGTAGCAAAAAGCGTTTTGCCCTTCGCTTTCGGGTTGTTGTGTAAGTGCTCTACAATTGCCCAGGCAATGGAAATACCATCGTATGTGCTCGTGCCACGACCAATTTCATCCATCAAAACCAAGCTTCTGTCAGAAAGATTATTCAGGATGCTGGCCGTTTCGGTCATTTCTACCATGAACGTACTTTCGCCTTTGCTCAGGTTATCGGAAGCGCCTACGCGGGTGAAAATTTTATCGATAATGCCCACTTCAGCCGCTTCGGCGGGCACGAAAGAACCGATCTGCGCCATAAGTACGATCAAGGCCGTTTGACGGAGCAAGGCACTTTTACCCGCCATGTTCGGACCAGTAATAATAATGATCTGCTGCTCTTCGGTATCCAGGAAAATATCGTTCGGAATATAGCTTTCACCGGGCGGCAATTGCTTTTCAATAACCGGATGGCGCCCTTTTTTAATGTTCAGCACTTTGCTGTCATTCACTTCCGGCTTTACGTACTGCTGCTTAATTGCCGTTTGCGCGAAAGAACTTAAGCAATCTATAACTGCCAATGCTTTAGCGTTTTGCTGAATCTGCATCACATAATCCTGTGCCGTAAGCACAATTTCGTTGTAAAGCTGAAATTCGATGGCAAAGATCCGGTCTTCGGCGTTCAGGATCTTTTCTTCGTAGGTTTTCAGCTCCTCGGTTATGTAGCGCTCGGCATTTACCAAGGTCTGTTTCCGGATCCATTCCTGCGGCACTTTATCTTTGTGCGCGTTACTAACTTCTAAATAGTACCCAAAAACCTTGTTGTAGGCAATTTTAAGCGAAGTAATACCGGTATTTTTTACTTCGCGCTGCTGCAACTGAAGCAAATAATCTTTCCCGGAAAACGCAATGGCGCGCAATTCATCGAGCTCGGCGTGAATGCCGTTCTGGATCATGTTGCCTTGGTTGGTGAGCATCGGCGCTTCGGGTTTCAGTTTGGTTTTTATTTCCTCCCGAATTTCTTCGCACTCAATCAATTGTCCGCCGAGTTTGCTTAAAGCCGGAATTTCGCTGCCTACTAGGGCTTCTTTTATCGGCAGTAACGCTTCCAGTGCACGCGCCAATTGCAGCATTTCCCGGGGATTGATACGCTTTACCGCAACCTTGGAAATAAGACGTTCGAGGTCGTTGATCTGTTTCAGGTTCTGCACAATTTCCTGCAACAGATCCGGATTTTGCGTCAAAGCTTCCACCGTATCTAACCGTCTTCTGATCTGGGCACTTTCTTTCAAAGGCAAAACCACCCATTTTTTCAGCAGCCTCGCTCCCATTGGGGTTACGGTCTGGTCTAAAACCTGGATAAACGGCACGCCTTCGGTATGTTGGGGCTGAATGAGTTCTAAATTGCGCACTGTGAAACGATCGAGCCAGACGTATTTATCTTCTTCCAGGCGCGAAATGGTGGCAATGTGGCGAACTTCGGAATGTTTGGTTTCGGCCAAATAATGCAATACCGCACCGGCTGCAATAATGCCTTCCTTCAGGTTTTCGATACCAAAACCTTTAAGCGAAGTGGTGCCGAAATGGCGCGTTAAGGTTTCGTAAGTATAATCGTAGCTGAAAACCCATTCATCTAAAGCGTACGAACAATAATCGTTGCTGAAGTTTTCGATGAAATCGGCTTTGGCGTGCTTGCAATACAGAATTTCGGCGGGGGAAAAGCTGGAAATAAGTTTGCCGATGTAGTTCAGGTCGCCCTGCGCCGTAATGAATTCGCCGGTGGAAATATCGAGAAAAGAGATACCGTTTTCCTGCTTTCCGAAGTGGATGGCGGCTAAATAATTGTTGCTGCGGCGCTCTAAAACCTGATCGTTGAAGGAAACGCCGGGCGTTACGAGTTCGGTAATACCGCGTTTTACAATGCCTTTTACACCTTTCGGATCTTCGAGCTGGTCGCAGATGGCTACGCGTTCGCCGGCACGTACTAGCTTGGGCAAATAGTTATCCAGAGAATGGTGCGGAAAGCCCGCTAATGCCGTTTCAGAAGCCGAGCCGGCCCCGCGTTTGGTGAGTACAATGTCTAATATCTTGCTGGCTTTAACCGCGTCTTCACCGAAGGTTTCGTAGAAATCGCCTACGCGGAACAAGAGCAACGCGCCCGGATGCTGGGCTTTGATGGCGTTGTATTGTTTCATTAAGGGCGTTACGGGGGCTTCGGCGGCAACTTTCATACTAATAATCTATTTCTTTAGGAAAGACACAAAGTTTTGCGTCTCTACAGTTTCTTTGGCAAAAATGATAGCGTTTTCAGAAACGGAGATGCAAGATACGGGCATTTCAGGTAATTTTAAGGCGGGAAAGGGAATTTCTGTAAAGAAGGCGGATTGCAAATCCGCAGCTCGGTGCTTCCGGATTACAAATCCGGAAGAGCGGAATAATTTTAAAGTATTAAAGCGGATATCCCGATCAGTCCCCCTTTGGAGGGGGTTGGGGGAGTATTTTTACGTTATCTTATGATTTCGACGCGAGGAGAAACGAAGTTCGGCATAGCCAAATCTCTTGAGGAAGGTAGTTGAGCTAGCTTGAAAGTTACTACTAACTTTTGGAGATCCCTCCTGACGTCGGGATGACGCAATAATATGGCCCTACCCCCTCCAAAGGGGGACTTTTCGGGAATACGTAAAAACAATCAACCATTAGCAATAAATAATAAAATGACTGAAGAACCTGGGCACAAACTTTCGATGGATGAATTGAACCGCGATTCGGTGGAGGAATTTAAGCAAAAGCAGAAAACGCCGATCGTGCTGGTGCTGGATAATGTGCGGAGTTTGAATAACGTGGGTTCGGCTTTCAGGACCGGCGATGCTTTTGCGGTTGAGAAAATTTATCTGTGCGGCATCACCGGTACGCCACCGAATAAGGAAATAAATAAAACGGCTTTAGGTGCAACTGATTCCGTGGATTGGGACCATGCAGCGGAAACGCCGCATTTGCTGGAAAAATTGAAAGCCGAAGGGTTTAAAATTCTGGCGGTAGAACAGGTTTCTAACAGCATTTCTTTAAAAGCGTTTCAGCCGGAAAAAGGGCAGAAATATGCGCTGGTGTTCGGGAACGAAGTTTTTGGCGTGGAAGAAAATGCGCTGGCTCTGGCGGATACAGTTTTGGAAATCCCACAGTTTGGCACCAAGCATTCGCTGAATATTTCGGTGGCGCTGGGAATTGTGGTTTGGGATCTGGTAAGTAAAATGATTGATTGACGTTTTTGGATTTACGTTTTATAGGTTGACTTCACGAGACAAAATTCCAGCGTTTTATAAAGTTGTAATAACCAAAGCCTTTTAGTTGTAGTGCTTCGGTCTGTGCGCCACACACCGAGGTTAAGCCACAGAATGAGGTTAAGGAAATGCAGATAATTCGACTTTCAGAATAAAAAAGGATAGCGTTTTAAACCTGCACAAAACAAATTTCGTTGCTGCCTGCATTAGCTAGTGGAGCAAAGAAAGCCCGATACAGATTGCTGCATCGGGCTTTCTTTTATTCTAAAGGTCAGTTTTAATCCAGGTCGATAGAATCGCGGAGTTCTACTGGTTTGGTTTTCTTGCGCAGACGCATGTTCAGGAGTTCTACGGCCAGCGAGAAAGCCATTGCAAAGTAAACGTACCCCTTCGGCACATGCTGGTGCAGCGCTTCTAAAACCAGCATGAAACCGATCATGATCAGGAACGAAAGCGCCAGCATTTTAATGGTTGGGTGATCGTTTACAAAATTGGAAATGGCTTTAGAAAAGGCCAGCATCACGCCCATGGAAAGAATTACCGCAATAATCATAATGGTTACGTGCTCTACCAGTCCTACGGCGGTTAAAATAGAATCGAACGAGAAAACGATATCGATGAGTACGATCTGGAAAATCACTTTCCCCAGGCTCTGTGCTACTTTTTTCACGTTGTGTTCTTCCTCTTCGCCTTCCAGCTTACCATGAATTTCGGTGGTACTTTTAGCAATCAGGAACAAACCGCCGGCAAACAAGATCAGGTCGCGGCCGGTTACGCCAAAGTCATTTTCTATAAACGGCAGATCGAGCGTGAACAGCGGATCTTTCATAGCCACGATGTGCGATATAAAAAGCAACAGAATTACCCGGAAAACCAAGGCGCACATTAACCCGATGGTTCGGGCTTTGCCTTGCTGCTCAACCGGCAACTTCCCGGCTACTATGGAAATGAAAATAATATTGTCAATACCCAGCACAATCTCCATGAGCGTAAGCGTGAGCAAACTGATCCAGGTGGCTGGTTCGGCAAAAATTTCGAACATGTTTGTTTAATGATTAATTTCTAATGAATAATAATAAATTGGAAAATAAGGCAGGCTGCATTACAGCTCCCAGGTTACAAAGTTTCGGGTGCAACCCGGTTCTGAATTGGCTTACATCGGCGTAATCAATTAAACATAATTCATTAATCATTAAACATTAAGACTTCATATTCACAAACTGCAAAGGCTGGCCGATGTCGGCTTTGCGAAGGGCACCGATAGCTTCCTGCAGATCGTCAATTTTTTTGCCGGTTACGCGAATCTGGTCGTCCATGATGGCGGGCTGAACTTTCAGTTTCTGATCTTTAATGATCTTTACTATTTTCTTCGAAACTTCTTTATCGAGGCCGGCGCGTACTTTAATTTCTTTCTTGATCATCGGCCCGGAAGCATATTCTTCGTTCGTAAAATCGAGCGCGGTAGCATCTATATTCTGCTTCACGAATTTGCTGATGATAATATCTTCAATCTGGCCGAGGCGCATGGTATTTTCGGTAGTAACCAGAATAATGTTGGTCTTTTTGTCGAAATCGATGCTGCCTTTGGTGTCGCGGAAATCGTAGCGGTTCTGAATTTCACGGTTTACCGTGTTCAGGGCGTTATCTAAAGTTTGCGGATCTACTTTGCTTACAATGTCGAAGGAAGGCATAGTTAAAAAGTTTAGGCTGACAGAAAAACTTACACGTATATGAAGCGGTAAAGTTAGTATTTTAGGCTAACAATTCAGTTTTTCGCCCCAAAACCCTACCGTTTTCCATGAGAATAATTGAGCCGGCCACCGAAGCAGATTTTGAACAGTATTACCAGTTGCGTTACGATGTTTTGCGGGCACCCTGGCAGCAACCACCCGGCACCGAACGCGCTTCAGATGATGACCGGGCCATTCACGCCATGCTGCTGGACCCTGAAAACCGCGCGGCCGGCGTTTGCCGTTTGCATTTCGAAAACGAAGAAGAAGGTCAGTTACGATTTATGGCTATCCGGGAAGATCTTCAAAACCAGGGCTTAGGAAAATATCTGCTGCATTACCTGGAAGATAAAGCCCGCGATGCCGGTTGTAAATACATAACGCTGCAAGCCCGCGAACTAGCCGTAAATTTTTATAAACGCTACGGGTACAAAGTGGTAAAAAAAACACATTTGCTTTTCGGTAGTATTCAACATTACCAGATGGAAAAATACCTGTAAGGGCTTCCCGCTTTGCATTAAAAACGCTATGCTTTTAGCCCCAAAAACTATGAGAAAACAAACGAAAATACTTTTAGGCATCGCAGCGTTGGCTGGTGGATTATCTTTTATGGCTTTCCGGCCGCAAAACGAACCGCTGAAAACGGTGGCTTATGTAGATCTGCAAAAATATATGGGCACCTGGTACGAGATTTCGGCTTTCCCGCAGCGCTTTCAGAAAGGCTGCCATTGCACCAAAGCCGAATATAAAATGCACCCAGAAGGCTACGTGGAAGTAAAGAACAGCTGCCGGAAAAATAGCGCAACCGGAGAATTAGAGGTAGCAATGGGAAAAGCGTTTGTGAAAGACGAAAGAACAAACGCTAAACTGAAAGTGCAATTCTTCTGGCCTTTTAAAGGCGATTACTGGATCATAGACCTGGCCCCCGATTACAGCTACGCAGTCGTTGGCGCACCTAACCGAGAATATCTCTGGATCCTGAGCCGGCAAAAGCAAATGGACCAGGCGCTTTATAATAAAATAGTGGCCGGCATTAAAGAAAAAGGCTTCGATGTTTCCAGGCTGGTTTTATCGGATCAAAGCTGTAACTGAGTTTTTCACCGGATCGAATCTATTGTTTCCGGCGGGGCATTTTCCAGAATTATATTGCGATTGGGTTCCCGATCCCGGAAATCGATCACGAACGAAGCAATGCCTAAAATAAAGGCTAATACGTAAGGATATAGCAAATTCCGGTTCAGGAATCGAAGCTGGTTATGGTGCAGTTTCTCGTGCCGGGAACGGTATTTGCCCAGAAAAAAAGCCGTGATCAGGAAAATAGGCAGCGCAATAAAATACATGATCTGCCAGCCCAACCAACCCTGATACCGGAATAAAATAGCCAGGAAACCCAAGCCCAAAGCCAAACTTCCGAAAGCACCCAGCAAGGCTAGTTTTACGTGGCTTACAATAAAAAAGAAAGATAACCCGATCTGCACCAGGAAAATAAGCGTGAGGATAATAATGGAAAAAATGAACACATAACTTCCGCCGTTTATCTGCAGAAATTTCATGATCACGCCTCCTACGGCCATGGCCAGCGCCACATACAAGATGGTGGTAAACGTATTAATAAAGCTGGAAATACGATAATTAATATCTTCCAGGCCGGTAATCGGGGGTTCAGGTCGTAGGTATGGTTTCATCTTTTTTCCTGCATGTAGCGCACTATTCTGGTTACCAAATCTCGTGGTGCAAAGCGGCTGCTCAGCGCCAATGCTTTATTCTTTATTCCGGGAATCACTACTGTTTTTCCGGCCATCAGGCCTTCGTAACCGGCTTCGGCAACTTCCTGAGGCGAAGCAATATTTCCCGCAAAAAGATCGGAGCCGCCTAAATTAGCCTGCTGCTCAAAACCGGTTTCTGTTGGTCCGGGGCACAAGGCCGTTACGGTTACGCGCCGCGCCTTCAGTTCGTTGGCAATAGCTTCCGAAAACGACAGTACAAATGCTTTGGTTGCATAATAAACCGCCATTAAAGGCCCCGGCTGAAAAGCTGCCGTAGAAGCGACGTTCAGTATTTTTCCTTCCGTATTTTTTGGCAGCTGATCGAGGAAAAGCTTACTTAAATACACCACAACCGTCATATTCAATTGCATCATATCGAGCTGGCGCTGCAAACTAATTTCTTCAAAATAGCCATATTCTCCAAAACCAGCATTATTCACCAGAATCTGCACCGGAATATTTTTAGTTTTCAGGGTTTCGAAGAGTTGCTGTGGAGCTGATGGTTGTACCAGATCGGTGGGCAAAACTGTATTTGTCGTGTGAAATTGCGTTGAAAATTCCTTGGCAAGCTGCTGCAGTTTATCCTCATTACGGGCTACCAACACCAGATCGAAACCGTTTCTGGCAAAGATGCGGGCTAATTCTTCACCAATACCGCCAGAAGCGCCGGTTATTAAAACAGTAGCTTTTTTCATGCAAAAGAATAGCTCTTAAGATAACAAATAAATATAGTTTTTATGCTATACGTTAAATGAAGCTGAAAGATATACACGAGTTTTTGCGTTGAAAAACATAGCGTTTTGAATCAGGATTTTCAGGATTAAAGGATTTTCAGGACAATTGTCTGAACTGGGATTTATTAGATTTAGGGATTGAAAAGATTTCAAAAGCCCCACCTAAATCCCTCCCTAAAAACATGGAAGGACTTTACCTCACGCATTTCGCCAGCGCAGCGTAGCTTGAAAATCACGTTATCTGAGAAAGCTAAACTAAAAAGAAGCTGATTACGAAGGTGAGTGATCCCAGTTTCTGCGTGCGCGGCCTCCGCACTTTCCGGTTTCGTCAGAAAAGCCGCGTGCGGCTAGGAAAGGGTGAGACGCGAACGCAGAAACGAAGCCACCCGGCTTGAGGGAGAAAATTGTCGATGAAAGCAAGAAGCTAGATGTTTAGCAGAAAAGGTGTTTCAAAAACGGTATGCTTTTTAGCTGAAAAACTGCTGCCCGCCAACAAGGTCCTTCGCTAACGCTCAGGATGACAGCAAAAAACGCTATACTTTTAAAGCAAAAAAGTCTGTACCAAAACGATACAGACTTTCAGAAATGTTGCCGAAGCAAAATTTACTTCCCGGAACTCATTTCCGCATAATATTGGTAGAAATACGGGATCGTTTCAATGCCTTTAAAATAGTTGAATAACCCGTAGCTTTCATTCGGCGAATGGATCGCATCCGAATCAAGGCCAAAACCCATCATCACAGAATCAATACCCAATTCCGATTTAAACATGGCTACAATGGGAATGCTGCCGCCGCTGCGTACCGGAATTGGCTTTTTGCCGAACGTGGTTTCGTAGGCTTTACTGGCGGCCTGGTAGGCAACCGAGTTGGTTGGCGTAACTACCGGCTCGCCGCCGTGGTGGGGTTTCACCAGCACTTTTACACTTTTCGGGGCAATACTTTCGAAGTGCTTCTGGAATTTTTCGGTTATTTCTTCGGAGGTCTGGTGCGGCACCAAACGCATGGAAATTTTAGCAAAAGCCTTTGAAGCAATTACCGTTTTAGCGCCTTCGCCGGTATAACCGCCCCAGATACCATTCACATCCAGCGTTGGCCGGATCGAAGTTCTTTCCAAAGTAGAATAACCAGCTTCGCCATGAATATCACCCAAGTCTAAGGCTTTTTTGTATTTCTCCAGATCGAAAGGCGCTTTGGCCATTTCAGCACGTTCTTCTTTAGAAAGTTCATCTACATTGTCGTAAAAACCGGGAATAGTAATGTGGTTGTTTTCGTCGTGCAGACTGGCGATCATTTTGCAAAGAATATTGATTGGATTCGCTACCGCGCCGCCGTATAAACCGGAATGCAGGTCGCGGTTCGGGCCGGTAACTTCTACTTCCAGGTAACTTAAACCGCGCAAACCTGAGGTAATAGACGGCGTATCGTTGGCAATTATGCCGGTATCGGAAATTAGAATTACATCGGCTTTCAGTTTTTTCTTGTTGTTTTTTACGAAGGTGCCCAGGTTTTCAGAACCCACTTCTTCCTCGCCCTCTATCATGAATTTAACGTTGCAGGCCAGTTTATTTTCCCTCATCATCATCTCAAAGGCTTTGAAGTGCATGTACATCTGGCCTTTATCGTCGCAGGCGCCGCGGGCGTAAATCTTTTCGTTCTTAATTACCGGTTCAAACGGCGGCGAATCCCAGAGCTCATAAGGGTCTGCGGGTTGTACATCATAATGGCCATAAACCAGAACCGTAGGCAATTTCGGATCAACCATCTTTTCGCCGTAAAGGATCGGGTAACCTGCTGTCTGGCAAAGTTCAACCTTATCGGCGCCGGCTGCTTCCAGTTTCTCTTTCAGGAATTGAGCCGTGGCTATCACATCGTCTTTGAATTTCGGATCGGCACTCACGCTTGGCAGGCGCAGCAGATCTAACAATTCATTCAGGAAACGGTCTTTATTCTGGGTCAGGAAATCGTTCATAGTTCAGTCTTTTTTAATGTGCTAAAATTAAAAGAAAAAAGCCGCCTGAAATAATTTCAGAGCGGCTTTTTAAAGCATTATAAAATGAGATTACTTGGTTACAACCAGACGCTTGGTTACAACTGTTTCACCAGCTTTCAGCGTGCAGATATAAACACCGGCATTCAGATCGCTGATGTTCAGTTTCGCTTCGTGTGAGCCAGCAGTTTGTTTACCCAGGTTCAGGGTTTTAACTTTTGCACCAATAATGTTAGTTACAGTAAGTTCTACAGCAACCGGCTGTTTCAGATCGAACGTTAAAGTAGCGCTGTTTGAAGCAGGGTTTGGATAGATGTTGCTTAAACCAACCACGCTGTTACGATCTTTCGATACGCCCATTGGCGACAGAATTTTTGTACCGATGCTGATATTGATCATGAAATCTTCTGTATCGGCAGTACGGTATTGCGTAAGCGTACCATTCTGAACTTCAAAAGTACGGAAAGAGAACGGAGGTTCTTCGTCTACTAACAGGAACGCATTTTGGTCAACACCGGCAGGAACATCCGGAATAACCATTACATATACACCACCGCTGGTGATCATGTAATATTGTTTCTGCGGAATCTCGATCAGGTTGTTCGTGTTCAGTAACACATCGGCAGCTGCCAGAGTAGTATCGAATAAAAGAGCACCTAAGCCACCGGTAGCGCTTTCGCCGTAAATACGTACAATAAAGCCGTTATCAGCTACAGTTGCACCTTGATCGCCAAGCACATCAAAATCAATAGAACGTACTTCAGTCGGGAAGAATGGCATTGGGTAGAACACCGCTGCACCAAAGCTGGTTAAACCTTCCGGCGAAGCATTGTTGTAGCTCAGAGCAACTTCTTGTCTGCCAACAGTATCTACCACTACAAGTTCTGTAACATTCAGGTTGTTAGAGGAGTTAACGTCACCGGTAAGCGTAACGTTATGCTGAATAGAATAAGTACCGTCGATATTAGGTGTGAACGGAGTTGCAAATGTATGAGCAGTATCAGTTCCTACGCGTAATTTAGGCAAGCTTACAGTTTGGTTGTAAGTTCCGTTACCTGGTTTAGTAATTGTAAGACGGGAAGAGATCGGGCTGGCAATATTCACGTTACCTACGTTCGCCACGTTGGCAGTAAGGTTCATTGCCTGGCCTTTTAATGCAGTAAAAGCACCGTTCTGGCTATTGTTTACCCAGTTAGCTTTCACATCGGAAACCTGGTAAGTAGAGTTAGCCGGACGCTCGAATTTGATAGCAGTGTTGCTGGTTGGCATCTGATCTGCCATAACCTGAAGACCAATGGTTTCAGTTATGTTTTCGATACCAACTACCGCATCGTTAAAGTTAGCAGTCAGGTTCGGAATTACCGGGTTCATGGTATTGTACTGGAATTTAATACCGTTATCGGCTTTGGTAAAAATTACCTGGAATGTGTTTGAACCGATATATTCCGGGGCAGCAGATTGCCAGAAAGGTACGTTAACGTAAGAAACGATTGCAGTATCTACGTTATTTGTGTACATATAAACGCTGCCTGGGTTTGTAGCGCCAGCAGCAGCCTCTAAAGTAAGGTCAGCCAGGAAAGGAGCAACAAAGTTAGAGCCTGAACCACCCTGTGGAATGTTAGGGAAGCCGTGCGCAATATTACCAACATTGCTGAAAGATATCCAGCCGTTAGAACCGATCTTAATGCTGTTTACATCTACCCAGTAATACTTCATGGTGAAACCCAATGGAATCATACCTACTGAGTTATCATCGCCTAAACCGGTAATTTGCGTTGTACCGGTTTTACCAATAATATTGATCCAGTTATAAGTCGGACCACCTGCAGCGGTGTTATCTTTCCATGTGTAACCATAAGCATCCGGGCCACCCGAATTCTGAGCCAGAATTGTTCCACTGGCTGCAACCATGGCTAGCAGCAGAGTAAAAATTTTTTTCATAAGTAAAGATGAATTATTAATAAATAAGCTGTTTTTCGCCTCTAAAAGTACGAGGTTATTCCAGTATTTGCAAATGCACAAACTGTTTTAAGCGCAAAACTTGTTTTTAAACAGAATGTAGAACCAGATAAAACATTTCAAAGGGTCAGAACGTTAACAAATAGTTTTAAACGAACATCTACGCAAAAAATGGCCGTTCCATCTGGGGCGGCCTTTTTTATGCTCCAAAACGCTGGTCAACTTCAGTTTTTCTGTTTAAAAGCATACCATTTTTGTTTCAATCAAACCATCAAACCGCACGAAGGTCTGTTGAATTCTTAAGGAATTTAATCAATGCTACCTTTCCCATTTCTGCTTAAAACGCTATCGTTTTGACCCCAAAAAGTAAGGCTAACACGCTTAGAAATCCTGCAAATACGTTAATCTAATAATCCTTGATCCCGCTAAGAAAAAAGCGAAACTTCTTAAATCAGCATCATTCAAATACTCCGGCGTTAAAAACCGGATCTGAAATGCAGGAAGTTAAATACTACATAAAAAAGCCTTCCCCTGCATTAAAGGAAGGCTTTTTAAATAATTTCAGCGGGTGTAATGTTACCAGAACCGGATATTGGCCCTGCTTTCGTTACCATGTATCAGGCGGGAAATATTTTTGCGGTGCGTAAAAATAACCAGCACCGCTACAATAACCCCAAAGCTAACCAAAAGAGTTGTAGAGTGTTCTGGCCGGAACCATGGCAATAGCATAAGCAACGGAAACGCAAGCGCGGCTAGCATAGAACCCAGCGAAACGTATTTTGAAATAAGCAGCACTACTATAAAAATGCCCAGGCAAACCAAGGCGGCTTCGGTTTGAATAGCCAGCACCATACCCAGCAAAGTTGCCACACCTTTTCCGCCTTTAAATCCGGCATAAACCGGAAAAACATGCCCTAAAACTGCCAGAAAGCCATAAAGCAACTGAAAAGGCACTACATTTTCGGCCGGAATAGCATTGAAGATCACCAAGAAACCTACCAGCGAAGTTGCGGTCCAGCCTTTAAAAATATCGACTAGCATAACGATGGTTCCCGGTTTTTTACCCAGCACCCGAAAGGTATTGGTAGCCCCGGAGTTGCCGCTGCCGTGTTCCCGGATATCAATTCCGTAATAAGCCTTACCAACCCATAAAGCGGTAGGCACTGCTCCTACTAAATAAGCAACCAACGCAAATATCCCAATCAGGAGAAGATTCATAGTGTATTCAGAAATTCAAAAAAAATGGTACGTTATCAGCCGATAAAAGTACCCGTAAAAATCAATCCGGTAATTTAGTAAACGTCAAAGATAAATAAAAAGCCCGGCAGGTTTACAATCTTGTTTCCCTAACTCCAAAAACGCTATGGTTTCGGACTGAAAAACTCACGGGCCATTGCCATATATATACGTTTCTGCTTTTGCAACCGGCTATAAAAAGGCATAGCCCCGTAATTACGGGGCTATGTCTGCTTCGGTATCTTCTTCTATCGGTTCGCCAAATTCATCAAGCTTCGGCTTTTTCTTTTTCTCTTTTTTCTTTTTCTCCGGCTTCGCCTCTGGCTCTGGTTCCGCGGCTGGCTCAGCAGGAGTATCAGCCGGTGCTTCTTCTGCCGGAGCGTCTATTTGTTCTTCTTCTTTAACTTTTACTTTCTCCTTTTTCTTCTTCTTGGCCGGTGCCTCTTCTGCAGGGGCTTCTTCAGCCGGAGTATCCGCAACCGGCGCATCTGCTGGTGGTGCATCGGCCGGAGGAGCTTCAGCCGGCGGTGTATCGGCTACCGGTTCATCTTCAATCGGATAGCCATACTCATCAACCTGTGGCTTTTTCTTCTTTTCTTTCTTCTTTTTCTTACCGGCTGCCGGTTCCGTGCCATCGCCCTCTCCTTCAGCCGATTCTGTAGCCGGGTCAGAGGCCGGTTCTTCGTTTATCTGAACAGCCGGAGCATCTACCAGAGGCTCGCCTTTGCCACCCAGATACGTATTCCGGAAATTCAGCACAAACTGGTTCCGGTCCATAGTTTCGCCGGCGATTGGGGTAAAGGTAGCAGCCACCGTTCCGGCCGGTTTAAGTTTCGGAGCCAGTATCTGGTTAAATTTCCCGTCGGAAGAAGCTACAGTCAGGACATTTTCGGAGTAGCTGAAATAGTACCAGGTAGTTGGGTTGGCTTCCAGGTAAATATTCACCACATCAAATTCTCCGTTGCGTTTAATTTCAATGTGGCCCGGCATCTGCACGTTCACATCGGTCTTATCTATGTTGGCTACACTTATCGGACCAACACTGTACCAGGCACCCGTTTTCTGGCTCCAGCGCAATTTCACCTCGTTCAGCACCAGGCTATGGATCAGCTTCGGCGAAATTTTCGGGAAAGACACATAGCCGGAATTCGTTTTGTTAATGTAATCTTCCACGCCTTTATTGCCCAGGAATTCGCCTAATTTAAACAGCAACGCTGAATTACCACTGTTAACTGCCTCCGGTGCGCCGCTGGAATTATCTACCAGCATGGTACCCATCTGCGCCCAGGCCTGCGACGGTAAATTAATATCGAAAGCCATAAAAGCATCCAGGTTTACCCGGTTACTATCCAGATTCGCGCGGGCACTACCGGAAGTTGCCAGTTTAAAATCTCTCTCCGATTTTATCAGGTTGAACTTTCCTTCGTACTTCGCCACTTTAGACGAATCGTTGTAAAGCATCACATTACCTTCGTAAGAATCGGCGTACGCCCGCGATTCATCGCCGAGCTTAAATTCGCGGTTAAATTTATCGTACGAAAGCAAACCATCCACTTCAAAAACGCTCAGGTCCGTTTCATCGGCTTTCTCAGACACAAACGTGTTGTAAATTTTTGAGGAATTACCCGAAACGTGCAAACCGGTTACCAACGGCACATCATCCACGGTTTTCATATTTTTGATCGTTACCCGAATAGAATCCGGATTTACCGTATTCTTATAAGGGAACCAGGCTGAAGCCGCTTCATCGCCGAATGCAAGTTTCATTTCCCCGTCAAAATCGAGCAATTGTTTATTCGACGTTAGATTTACAACCCCTTTATACAGAATTTTCGGCAGTAGTTCCATGCGGGTTTCTTCTGCTACCTCGCCCACTGCTTTGGTAACATACTCGTAAGGCTGGCCTTTTTCTATGAGCACAGAATCGCGGGTAAAACTGCCAAACTTGATCGGGAAGGCTTTGCCCTGCGAATTCTTATATTCCAAAGTAGCAAAACCCTGGAACTCTTTCCGCGACATGATATCAATTTCGCCCTGCACCATTTCATGGAAACGGTTAAGCGTATCCATCACAATTTTAGAGTTCTGCAACACCTTTATGTCCGCACCCTCGGTAATTTCCACGTTGCCGTCGCCCGGATAAATATGCGCATCGTTCGCGCGAATGTAAGGGACTCCGCCTGCTTTCAGGGTATTAGTATTCAGGTCGTAGAAAGCGCTTTTGGCATAAAACTTCAGCGTATCCTGATCCGGGTTTGTAGAATAGAAGAATGAGCTCGTAATATCTTCCTTGCCTTCCGGCTCATTCATGGTTACGATCTTCTGCTTGAAATCCCACTTACCGCCGCTCAACGAGGTTTTATACTGCGCATTCGGTAGTTCTGTACTCGCAAAGCCTACCCTTTCCGGACTGAATTCGGCATAGCCTTTTTTCAGATCGTAGTCCATGTGCACATCGGTAGCAAGCAAAGCCGGTTTATCCGGATTATCAGACTTAATCTCCATCACAGCATTATTCCCCTTAAAGTGCGTTTCCTGGAAATTGAAATACGGCGACTTTATTTTAGTTTCTTCGCTCTCAACCATACCGTTTCCTTTCAGGCCTTCCGGTGTAATTACGGCCCGGCCTTTATAAGCAAACTGCCCGTTATAAAGCTTTATCGGATCCATGTATTTCTCATTGAAGAGCGAATCCGGTTTGTTCAGGGCCAGGCTATCGGCGCTCACATGCCAGTTCATTTCATAATGGCCTATAACAGCATCCGGGAAAATTCCGGTTTTATTCGCCGCAATGGCCCCGGAAATACCACGCTTGGTCGTTACCGAATCGAGGTAGAACGTAAACGTATCGGATTTCAGCGTGGAAGCCAGATAATTGATGGAGCCGTTGGCCTGAAGACCATTTTCGTTCAGCGTGATCTTGCCCGTGGCTTTTCCTTTGCCACCATAAACCGGCATACCTTCCTCCGGCATCTGGTATTCAAAACCCAGACTCTGATCCGGCATAACCGTCAGACGCGTTTCTATTGGCGGGAAAATATTGCCGGAATGAAACGTACCTTTAAAGTTTACAGCACTTTGGCTGGCGCTGCCAATACTATCGAGCTTGAACGGCGGAATGGTAAAGTACACGCTGCTGTCGTAGGCTCCATCAAGTACGTCAGGTTTGTTGAAATACACCACCGCACCGGTAGAAGCATCGAACATCGGGTAGCCCGGTATTTTTTTGCGACCCGATTTGTTATTCGGTTTATTCAGATAGAGCTTTCCGTTCAGGCCGGTAAGGGCTTTTTCGGTACTTACTTTCGGTTTCTTTTTCACGACCGGTTTTGGCTCGCCGGTCGTTTCGTCGGCCACGGCTTCTTCCTCAATAATCGGATCGCCCCATTCATCGAGCTGCGGCTTTTTCTTTTTAGCTTTCTTAGCTTTGGCTATTTCGCGGGCTTTTTTCTTTTCTTCCTTCTTTTTTTGCTTGGCCAGCTTTTTAGCGGCTTTAGCGGCCTGCAATTTTTGTATCCGAACCGAATCATCTTCCGGGAAATCATCCGGCGCAGAAATCTGGGCCAACGAATCGGCAGCGGCCTGGGCTTTTTCCTGGGCTATGCGTTCGGCGGCGGCGCTGTTCACATCGGCACCTTTAATATCTACTTTCTCTTTCGCGCCTTTTTTGCCTTTTCTGGTCCGGAAGATCAGCGAGTCGATCTTGGTCATATCGATCCAGTAATCGTTGTAGCTGAATTTGAAACCGGAACCTTTAAAAATGAAGTTTGGCGTGGTAACGCGCCCGGCAAATTCCATGTCCCGGTTTTTCCGCACCCGCACAATACCGCTATCCGGCACGGCAATAATCGCCCCAGAATCGGCATTAAAGGCAAATTGCTTTACGCCCCGCAGCACCAGTTCCTTGCTGCCCATATCGAACGTCGCATTTTTACCGGCGCCGGAATAAGACTTAATGGAAATATGGTCGAAGTCTTTTTTATCGCGGTGCGCATTTACGTAATGTATTGCTTTGGGCTTCAGAATGATATAACCGGTAGTACTGTTGTATTCTATGTAACCCAGCCGCGCCATAGCCGCCATCGATTTTTTGAGCGTAGCTTCCTTTATTTTTAAATCCTGGGCTACATCTACGGCGTAGAATTTATCGGTTTTTTTGCGTTGCGAATAGCCCACCAACATTTGCAGCGGGTGGAAACTCGAAATACCTTTCAGTTGCTGGTAACGCTTATCGGAAAAATAATCGGCCGATTCGATCTGGGCCGGCACCATTTCTTTAGCTGTGATGATGGAAAATACCATTTGCGGCTCGGCCAGATTCCAGATCAGCAGGTCGGCGGTAATTTCCATTTTATGATATGAATCTAGGAACGGAATTTCTTTCAGCGCGCTGTTATTGTTTTCCATCATTTTCAGCATGTTCCGTTCCCGCGAAAACTTGAATTCCATACCCGGATGAGTAATGGAATCTTTTTCCTGGTAAATAGTAATGCCCGCGCGTTCCGCCGAAATTAAGGTATCGCCGAGAATGTAGTTGCGCGAATACGACTTGAATTTCTTTTCGCCGTTATATTTGGCTACCAGATAAGAAAAGCTGTTATCTAAGGCGGCACTCATAATTTTAGCGCCCTGCAACGTAAACCCACCACGATAAGCCAGGTTTTCGCCTAAATTTTTAAGCTTGGCATCATTGGTAAAAGAGGCAAAACGCGGATAGCCATAATCTACGTTAATAACGCGGCGCTTGGCTTTATATTCAAAAACACCCTCAATGGGTTCTTCTAAAGTAGCGTTATAAGTAAGCGTGGCGCCTTCGGCTTTGAACTCAGGCTTGGTAACGTCGAAATTATATTTTTTGAGCTCTACCGAAGCCGGATTGCCATTGATATCCCAATCGAAATGACCGCCTTTACCCACAAACTTGTTTGAAAGCAAAGAAACGACCCCGCTGGTTTTGTAAATGGTTACCGAATCGAACTGGCTAACCATGTAAATATCGGCGTCTTTAATTACAATGGCCGGGCCTTTAACAACGGGAACTTCTTCGGTTAAATAACTGGTACGCATGCTGCTTTCTTCCGGCACAACTTCCGGTTCCGGAGCTGTACCCCAGCCGTCGTCTTCGGTTTTGGCAGTGGTTTCGGTGTCATCCCAGCCCGACCAGTCGTCCCAGCCGTCGTTGCTTTTCTTTTTCTCGGTCTTTTTAGCAGTTTTCTTTGGTTCTGCTTTGGGTTTTGGAGCTGGTTTTGGTACCGTTTTTACGGGCTCAGGTTCATCTACTTCGTTGCCGTAGCGGTATTCAAAAGAAAAAGTACCCCCGATCACGCGCAGGGCATTGGTTCTGGTGCGGTATAAAGCTTTGGTATCTAAAAAACGGTAGGCCGTAGCCATAAACGTTTCTACCGATTTCGGATCTTCTTTCTGATACGTTTCATCGATCACGTTCATAACCTTATCCAGTTCCTTGCCGGTAAGGCTGTGCACGTTTACGGCGCTTCCAATGGCACCAAAATAATTTACAAAGTGCGGATAAGGTTTATACTTTTTTGCCTGCAAGCCTTTCGCGAATTTTATAACGCGGGTTTTCTGTTCAGGGCTTATCAGGCCGCTTTTCCAGGCCATATCGAGCATGGAAGCAACCTGTATAGCGCGATCGTTACGGGTTGGCACCATCATTGTCTGAACTTCCCCGATAAAAAGATCCGGATCTTCAGAGAACTTCGGCGTTTGGGCAAACGTGGTTACCAGGCTAAAAAAGAAAAAGCAAAAAAGTAAAAAAGACCTCATAAAAGGATATTCAGATTACATAAGCGGTTTCCGGAAAATAGCCGAAACCCAGTTGTTTTTCTCGCGGTTGGTCTCAAAAACCAGGCCGCAACGCGTAGCTTCTTCTTTCAGAGCAGGCAGATCTTCGATGTAAAAACCGCTTAAAACCAACGGACCGCCGCTTTTCAGCAGTTTGGTGTAAGCAGCCAAATCGGCCAGCAGTACGTTGCGGTTAATATTGGCCAGCACCACATCATAAGGCGCATCGTTTTCTACCACTTTTACATCGCCGAAATGCACCAAAATGTTCGGGCAGTTGTTCAGTTCTGCGTTTTCGCGGGCATTTTCTACGCTCCAGTCTTCTACTTCCACGCCCACTACCTCGCTGGCACCCAGTTTACAAGCCATAATAGCCAGAATACCGGTGCCGGTACCCATATCCAAAACCCGCTTGCCTTTATGATCTACCGTGAGCTGGTTCTCGATCATGAGCGTGGTGGTTTCGTGGTGGCCGGTGCCGAAGGTCATTTTCGGATTGATCACGATGTCGTACTGCACGTTTTCCGGCTGCGGGTGAAAGGAAGCACGTACGGAAACTTCGTTGCCAATGATCAGGGGTTCGAAATTCTTCTCCCACTCTTCGTTCCAGTTCTGCTTTTCAATTTTGCTGGTCTGGTAGGAAATTTCAGCCATGGCGGCGTATTTCGCTACTACTTCCTGCAAATCGGTTTCGCTGAAAATGTCTTCAGTAATGTAAGCGTTGAAACCGGAATCGGTGTCCATGAACGTATCGTAACCAATTTCGCTGAGTTCGGCAGTTAAAATATCGGCAAAATCCTGGGGCGCCTGAACGGCAACTTCAATAAAATCCATTTAAATAAATCTAATCTTTACAACCGGCAAAAGACCGGGTTTTGGTAAAATAAACGCCGAAATCGGCCAGGTTGCGGTTTGGCGAAACGAACACCACGAAATCGGCGAAATCGCGGTTCGGCGCGGGGTACCACAAGCCGGGCGCATCGGCAAAAAGCTTGTTATCTTCTTTATAAACCACCAGGTTGGCAAAAGCCTCTTCGGTTTCTTCGTAAATGGTAAACTGCGTTCCGGCCTGTTTGCGCGGGTCGCGCTCAAAATATACCGAGCCGTAAATGCGGCAGAAATCGGGCGGCAAAACGGTAGGCTTTTCGGGTAAAAAAGTCGTTTCGGCCGAAACAGATGCCGCCGGAAACGCCCAAAGCAGGAAAATTAAAATATACAGAATTCGCATTTAGCAGTCTTAAACCTTAAAATTAACGAAAATCTGTGGGAAAATAATATAAATCAGTCGGTTGGTTTCGCGCAATCGCTTTGGTTTTGTTAAAAAATTACCTGAATGTTATGTTTACCGCAAAGATTCTAGCTTTTTTAAAGCGGCTCACGCAGAACTAACATAAAGAGCAGGTTCATTTTTCTTGGACGAAAATATCAGTGTTTGACTAAAAAACTTGCCATAACCAAAACCTCCAGAATGCTGGTAGTAGCGCTTTAACAGTCATAGCATCCGGACTTTCCAAGCCCAAAACCCTACCGTTTTGAATAAGAAAAAGCGCAACATTTATACGCTGCGCTTTTCTTATATTATGAGTTTTCAGGCTCAAAAGCCTACCGTTTTTAGAACGAACGGATAATCGTTAAGAAATCTGCTGATTTTAAAGCGGCGCCACCAATTAAACCACCGTCCACATCTTTGCAGGCAAATAACTCTTTGGCATTCTGCGCGTTGCAGCTACCACCGTAGAGAATCGGCGTTTTAGAAGCAGCTTCAGCATCGTAAGCGCGGGAAACCTGTTCGCGGATGAATTCGTGCATTTCTTGGGCTTGCTCAGAGCTGGCCGTGCGGCCGGTGCCAATGGCCCAGATCGGTTCGTAAGCAATAATTACCTGGTCGAATTCTTCGTTGCTTAAATGGAATAATCCTTCTTTTAACTGCTGCGCAATGAAATCGAAATGAATCTCCTGCTCGCGTTGTTCTAAAGATTCGCCGCAGCAGAAAATTGGTTTTAAGTCGGCCGCCAAAGCAGCTTTCAGTTTCTGCTCCAGCAATTGGTTATCTTCCTGAAAATACTGGCGACGCTCGCTGTGGCCTAAGATCACATATTCACAACCAACTGATTTTAACATCGTTGCCGAAACTTCGCCGGTAAACGCGCCGCTTTCTTTTTGATGGCAATTCTGCGCCGAAAGCTGAATGTTCGCACCTTTGTTTTCGTTAACGGCCGCTAAAAACGGGAACGGCGGCGCTACAATTACTTCCACGCCATTGGCCGGATTATTCTGCAGATCGGTAGCAATTTCGGTTACCAAAGCTAAAGCCTCCGGATACGTTTTGTTCATTTTCCAGTTTCCGGCTACAATTTGTCTTCTCATGCGTTTATAGTCTATTTTTGAAAGCGTTTTTTCGTGGTGCATAGTTAAGAATTTTACCCCGGAAAGCCTAAAACCCCGCCTAAATCCTACCCTGTTTCATGGGAGCACTTTTTTCGCAATAGATTGCTGATTAACTTTTCCTGAAAAACGCTATGGTTTCCAGCCTAAAAAGTGCCCGATGCTTTCAATTCTGTTTGATTACAGGCAGCTATATTTTCAATCCTGCGTACAAAAAATACTAACTCCAAAATTCCGAAATGGGTAGAGAATACAAAATTCCGAAACAGGTAATTTACGTTTGCACCGGCGATAAATGCAAAAAGCGCGGCGGCAAAGACACAGGCAAAGCTTTCCGCCAACTCTGCAAAGATTTCGGCCTCAAAAACGATGTAGAGATTATCAAAACCGACTGCACCGACCGCTGCAAACTGGCGCCGGTAATTTGTATTCAGCCGCAGAATTTGTGGCTTTATGAAGTAAGCGAATACAAAGTGCAGAACTTATTTCAGCAGCATATTTTAAATGCGGGCAAAAAAGAAGATCAGCCTTGAAAGAAAAGCCAATTCGCCGTTGTTGGTGAAAACACCAATAACGGCGAATTCAAAACGTCATTCCGAGCACAATTGAGCGCGAGGTAGCGCGAAGATTGCGAACGTAGTTCAAGAGGAAACTTATGAGGCCGTATTATGATGCTGGCTTTATAAGTTGCCTCAACTTCGTTCGGGATGACCAGATAAATTAAAATATTTAAAAAAAAAGGTAGCGCAGAGTTTAAACCCTGCGCTACCTTTTTGCTTTTCTGCGGAAATCATTTTCAAATTTCCACATCTTCAAATTAAAATCTATTTCTCGTAATGAATGTGCGGAATGCGCTTATCGATCTCGTAACGGCCGGTTCCTTCTTCGCCAATTACATCAAACAATTCCAGCGCACGACGGGCTACATATTCCTCTTCGATCTGTTCGTTCAGGAACCACTGAATAAACTGGAACGTGATAAAATCGTTGGCTTTCATGCATTTGGAAGCCATGCGGTTGAATTGTTGCGTAACGTAAATTTCCTGCTGCAAAGCTTGCTCAAATACGCTTCGGAAGGATTCAAATTCCTGCGGAATGCCGGTAATTTCCGGGGAAATGGCACGGCCACCCAGGTCAGAAACATAGTTAAAAAGTTTCAGCATGTGCTCACGTTCTTCGCCAGATTGTTTCTGGAAATATTTGGCGCTGCAATCGAAACCGTTGCGGTCGCACCAGGAAGCCATGGCCAGGTAAACGGCCGAGGAATGTGCTTCTACTTTTATCTGTTCGTTTAATAGCGTTTCTATTTCTTCGGTAAGGGAAGTTTTAAGCCGGAGTAAGTCTTTCATAACGGTATCGGTTTTAAATAAAAAAGTCAGGAATAATTGCTTATGCCTGACTTAAATTTAACTGATATTTTAAGAATTGGTTACTCTTACAGCAGAAATGAGCTTAATACGGAATTGGTCTAAATTACCTCTTTAGATTTGAAATTTGAAGATGTGGGAATTTGAAAATAAGGAAATAAAAAAAGTCTGTGCGCCACAGACCTTGGAATATTGATCAGAAAGAAGTCTTGATACTTATGTCTAAATTAAACTGCCATCGCGTGCAGGCTTTCATAAATAATGCTGTTCAGCTCGATCATGGCTTTGGCGCCCTGCAGCAATTCCCGAAAATTCAGGACATCGGTTAAAGTCAGCACAAAAACGCGATCAGAACAAAGCGGATTTAAAACGACCACATCGGCAAAACGCGCCGGGTTCTCCGCCATTTCTTTAACGTCTATGGCTTCGAGGCTTTGTTTCAGGTGCAGGAAATCGGTAGGCTTAAAAGAAGAAAAACCGCCGGCAAACTCGATCCAGTAAACGTTATAGCGGTTGCATTGAAAAACAGCGCCGAATTCGGTCCGGAAAATTTCTGATAAAGTATTGGCAGCGGTTCCCATATTTTGGAGCAGTAATGTTGCTTTAAAAATGAATCTGCTGCAAAGATACGCTCAATTTAGAATTAGTCCAAATAAAGAGAGATGATAGTTGTCAGTTTTTTGCATCTTTCTTTTGAAGCTCTTTTTCCAGACAGCTTTTGCAATAGCAACTGGTAGCATCTTCGTTCAAAGGCATAATATTGGGCAAACTATCGCACCAGCAGATGGCATCGCCATTTACTGCACCACACAATAATCCGGTGCCGCATTTATAGCAGGGAATGGTGGGTTTGTTTTCGGGATTTGGCATTTTAATATTTAGCTTTTAGCTTCCTTTTTCCGTCATCTCGACCGCAGGGAGAGATCTCATCAAGTTAGCAGTAGTTTCTATCCTGGCTTTCTACTTTATTCCGGAGATCTCTCCTGACGTCGAGATGACGGCTTTGAATTTGCTTTTGTAATAGAAAAATCCTCCCCCTACCTCCTCCAAAGGGCGACTTATCTTCTCACGGCTTTTTTACTTGATAACGATACCGTATTTCTCCAGCAAACCGGGTAAGCCATTGATTGAGAACTTTGCTTTTTTGATGCGGTTGATCTCCGGATCGAAGCTGTAATTGTAGGCGGTGGTGAAGTCAGCTTTTTCGAGGTTGGTGCGGTCGAAGGTGGTTTGGTGGAGGTCGCAGTGCTGGAATCTGGCTTCGGTGAGGTCGGCTTCGGCGAAGTTGGCTTCTTTGATACTGCAATCCTGGAAGGTGGTTTTCTTGAGTTTCTTTTTGTAGAAATCGGTGAGGTCTAAGGTGCAATTTTGAAAGTTGACTTCGAATAGAAAATCGTTGCAACTTGCAAAACTTACCCCGATGAGTTTGCAGTTCTGGAACCGAACGTTGTTGAGTTTGGCGTTGGCGAATTTGGCCATGCTCAGGTTGCAGTCTTCGAAGCGGCAATCGGTGAACTCGTTGCGCGACAGGTCGGCGTTGGCGAAGTTGCAGTGCTTAAAGGTGCAATCGATGAACTCCCGGCCGTTGAGTTTCTTTTCGGAATAATCGAGCTTTTCGAAGGTTTGCTGCTCTTGCAGAAGTTCTTGCATCAAGATATTATATTACTCTTCAAATCCAGTAACAATAAAATCTATTGCAGGACGCCCCATTACAGTTTTGCTCTTTTTCTTAATAAAAGAATACAAAAAAACTGCGGTATCTGATCCAAGTGAAATCGCTTGATCAAGCACTACTAAAGCATCATCAAACTTTTCTTCTGCCCAATATAAAATTGCTAAATTAAACACAGCATATAAACAATCATTATTCAATTGGATAGCTTTTTTATAGCAGGCATAAGCAAGATTAATATCTTTTTTAAAACAAAAGATATTACCTAAATATAAATATGGTCCAGATGCATCAAAAACAGCATTACCAAAGATAGGGGCATTATCATCCAAACTTCTTATTGAATTTTTCATCCACTCCTCTGCTAAATCGAAAGATTTACGATAATAAAAAATTAGGCCTGCAGAAAAATAAATTATTGGTTGATCTGCGTCTTGTTCTAATGCTTTTAAGTAATCCCATTTTGCAAGATCAATCAAATTAGCCGAATAATGAGCTTGCCCTCTCCAATAATAATAAAAGGCTGACGGTTTCTCCTTACTTATAAGTTTATTAAAGCAATTTATTGCTTCTCGATATTCACCTTCGATAAAAAAGTTATACCCTTCAAGGAATTGTTCATTTTGAACCTCAAGAAAATATTTATCCATAAAGATTTAAATATGTCTGTCCCAAATATAGTATTTTAAATAAATGTTCAGAAAAACAATATTTTAAGTATCCAGATACTCTAAAAATTTAAAGAAAAAAAGGTGGTTGCTAATATACATCAGCAACCACCTTCAAATTTTGCACTTAATTAAACTTGTTATTAATCTATGATTAAATACTTAAACAATTCAATTATTACAGTTTTAATTAACCACCCAATAAATTTATTCTCCCCAATTTGGCTAACCAATTGCTTCAACTTTTTAGCCTTGTTCTTATAAATTGCCACATCCTTAGAGTAGCGAACAAAGAACGATTTGGGAATGAATCAGGAATACAAAAAAGCCTTACTGAAAGTTCAAATTAGTTAAAAAATTCTTCTCTCCCCTACAACTTCTCCTTCAAATACTGCGCGGTGTAATTATCATCCAGCTTCACCATATCTTCTGGGGTGCCTTCAAACAGTAAATAACCACCATTAATCCCACCTTCGGGACCCATATCGATGATCCAGTCGGCGGATTTTACGATGTCCATATTGTGCTCGATGATGACTACGGAATTGCCTTTATCGATAAGGGCGTTGATGGCGGAAAGCAGTTTGCTGATGTCGTGGAAGTGGAGGCCGGTGCTGGGTTCGTCGAAGATGAAAAGTACGTTCTCGTTGTGCGTGGTGGCGCCTTTGGTGAGGAAAGAAGCCAGTTTTACCCGCTGCGCCTCGCCGCCGGAAAGCGTGTTGCTCGATTGCCCCAGGCGAATGTAGCCTAGGCCCACATCGTCGAGCGGCTTCAGTTTTTCGGCTACTTTTGGCTGGTCTTTAAAGAAGGAAATGCTGTCGGCAATGGTCATATCCAGCACGTCGGAAATGCTCTTTTCCTGAAACTTGATATCCAGAATGTCCTGCTTGAATTTCTGGCCGTGGCAGCTTTCGCAGGTCAGGTAAATATCAGCCATAAACTGCATTTCGATCTTCACCTGACCTTCACCCTGACATACTTCGCAGCGGCCGCCTTCAATGTTGAACGAGAAATGCGATGGCTTGAAACCGCGGGCTTTGGCCAGCGGCTGGTCGGCAAAAAGCGCCCGGATGGCGTCGTAGGCTTTCACGTAGGTTACCGGGTTGGAGCGCGACGATTTTCCGATCGGGTTCTGGTCCACAAATTCCACGTGCGAAATCTTGTTCGTTGCCCCGCCGATCTTATCGAACTTGCCGATAATATCGGAATGGCCGCCGAGGTGTTTCTGCAAAGCCGGATGCAGAATGCGCTTGATCAAAGTCGATTTTCCGGAGCCGGAAACACCTGTTACCACCGTCATTACGCCCAGCGGGAAATTCACGCTTACGTTCTTCAGGTTATTTTCGCGGGCGCCGGTAATCTCGATAAAGTTGCGGGCTTTGCGGCGCGTTGGCGGCACCGGCAACCCCATTTTTCCGCTTAAATATTTACCAGTGTAGGTGCTGGAATCTTTCAGAATTTCCGGGTACGTGCCCTGGAACATCAGATTTCCGCCGCCCGTGCCCGCTTCCGGACCAATATCGATGATCTGGTCGGCGATCTCCATCATTTTTTCGTCGTGCTCCACCACAATTACCGTGTTGCCCAGTTTTTGCAGGCTTTTTAATACGCCAATTAATTGCTCGCCATCGCGCGGGTGCAGGCCGATGCTTGGTTCGTCCAGGATGTACATCGAGCCTACCAGCGCCGAACCGAGCGAAGTTGCCAGGTTAATGCGCTGGCTTTCGCCGCCGGAAAGGGTGTTGGAAAGTCGGTTCAACGTAAGGTAGCCCAGGCCAACGCGTTTTAAATAGCTGAGGCGTTTGGTAATTTCCAGCACCAGGCGTTCGGCTACGCGGGTTTCGTGTTCGGTAAGCTGAACATTTTCGAAGAAATCGAGGGTTTCGGTTATCGGTTTCAGCACCAGGTCCATAATGTTTACGCCGTTCACTTTCACGTAGCCGGCATCTTTGCGCAGACGCGTTCCCCGACAATCGGGACAAACGGTGCGGCCGCGGTAACGGCTCATCATTACGCGATACTGAATTTTATAGCTTTGCGCTTCTACGTGTTTGAAAAACGCATCGAGGCCGCGGAAATATTTATTACCGGTCCAAAGCAGTTGCTGTTCTTTTTCGGAAAGTTCGTTGTATGGCCGGTGAATAGGAAAATCGAAGCGAATGCCGTTCTTGATGAGCGGCTGCTGGAATTCTTCATTCATTTTATCTGAACGCCACGGAGCAATGGCACCTTCGTAAACTGTCAGGCTTTTATCGGGAATTACTAGGTCTTCGTCGATGCCCAACACAGAGCCAAAACCTTCGCAACGCGGACAGGCGCCGTAGGAATTATTGAAGCTGAAAAAGTTGACGTTCGGTTCTTCGAAAACAATACCGTCGAGTTCAAAACGGTCGTTGAAAACGTGGTTCTTTTCGTCGGTGCGTACGTGGCATTCGGAGTGGCCTTCGAAGAAAGCGGTTTGTACGGAATCGGCAATGCGAAACTGCAGGTCTTCGTCGTTGGGTTGAATTACGGCGCGGTCTACTAAAATGTAGATACTTTTTCCGGCCTTGGGCATAGCGTTTTCCAGGGCATCTTCAATGAAAACCACTTCTTCGTCTACCACAATTCTGGCATAACCTTTCTGCAGCAGCAGTTCGAGTTCGCGTTTCAGGTCGCGCTGGCGGTCTAAAGGAAGCGGCGCTAAGATCATTACGCGGCTGCCTTCGGGCAAACTGAAGATAAAATCTACCACGTCGGAAACACTGTCTTTGCGCACCTGCTTGCCGGAAACCGGCGAAAAGGTCTGGCCGATGCGGGCGTAAAGCAGTTTCAGGTAATCGTAAATTTCGGTGCTGGTGCCAACGGTAGAGCGGTTATTTTTGATGTTTACTTTCTGCTCGATGGCAATAGCCGGGCTGATGCCTTTTATATAATCTACATCGGGCTTATCCATTCTGCCCAAAAACTGTCGGGCATAAGAACTTAAGCTTTCGACGTACATCCGCTGGCCTTCCGCATAAAGCGTATCGAACGCTAGGGAAGATTTTCCGGATCCGGAAAGGCCGGTTATGACGATGAATTTATTGCGGGGAATTGCGACGCTCAGGTTTTTGAGGTTGTGCACGCGGGCGCGCTTTATAATAATGTATTCCCGCGGGTCTAAACTTTCAATGCCTTCCATTTCTTCCATCACTTCCGGCGAAGTAATATCAGCTTTTGGCGCTTTGGTAGCAGTAGTTTTTGTTTTTGCGGAAGTATTTTTAGCAGCTTTTTCTGAAGCTGATGCTTTTGCTTTTGCCATAGTTGTTCTTAACGTTTCCGGGTACTTTTTCGTGCCGAAAGCCTAGCGTTTTTACGCTGAGTTTTTGCGGCGTTTTCCATACCGTTTTGCAAGCAGTTTTTCAGGTTAAAACGATAGCGTTTTTTCCGAAGTTTTCCGGGTGAAAAGCCTACCGTTTTGGAAGGCACTTTTTCAGCCTGAAACCATAGCGTTTCACTAAGCAGTTTTTGCGCCTGAAAGCCTACCGTTTTGAAATTACCGAATGAAGCCGGAAAGGTTCGGGTAAAATTACCGATAAGCAGCGGGATGTAAAAATAATCGGACAAAGCTGTCTTCATTATTAAAAGCATATCAGAAAACCCGGCTTTGGCCTGAATTAATAATATCCAATAAACAGTATTTTCCAAATTCAGGCTTAACAAAGAAACAACAAATTGAATTTTTCCAACACAGACATATTATTAACCGGAGTTCTTCTTATACTTCAGCACAATTACTTAATCTACAAACTACCAATTTTTTTACCCAATCGTTAAATACAATAAGAATATCACAATGTAAATTTTAAAATAAACATAAATATTAGCAACGCACAATATCAGGAATATAATTTAAAAATATTCTTATTCTAATTTCAACTACTAAATATGGTCAAAATATTTCCGCTAGAGATGTTCTGCCCAGGATAGTAAAGATTACAAACAGCGCTCTTAAGTACAAATACCCTTCCCTTCCGATTCAGATCATCAATTCAACTTCCGATGCATGGTTTGCCATGCCTTCCTTGCTCTACTTTAACATTGCCACTATGAATCGCACTATTTGTAACTATTACTATGAAAACAACCTTTACTTACCTGAAATTACTCCTGATTACCTGCCTTCTGATTAGCACCGGAAAAACCCAGGCCCAGTTTACGCACTTTCCTACCAACGGAGCCCCTATTTTTGGCAAAAATCCGGTAGCAAAAGGCAACCTGGACGATCCGGATAAAAAGATCTGGGTGAAAGTGAACGGAAAAATGGCCGGGCCGCAACCGCACAATAAAATGCACCCTTTTGTAACGCCCGGTTCTTATGTAGATCTGAACTTCAACATAAATAAAGCCGGCAACCGTTACACCCTGGTTTCTTATACTGTAGATTCTGTAACCGGTAAACGCACCATTTACGATTACCAGAGTAATTTTTACAATGCTACCAAACCGGTTCAAGGCAATTCTAACCAGCAACTGGTACTTATACCGACCTGTAAATTTGAAGTTTACTTCGTAAAAGGCACCTTAGTAACCGATTTTACAGTTGCTCCCAATGCCGCCATTACAGCAAGTGGCCCGGCGGGAAACCCATATGCTACGGACCCTGCAGGCAACCTGGTTCTCGATTTTGCCAATGGCGGTTCCGGAACCTGCGAAACTTGCCCTACCGTGATCAGCAGCACCGACTGCGTTTTTCCGCGGCTGCTGGAAGTAATAGACCTGCCTAATCAACAGAAAGAACTGATCTTTTCAGTAATTAACAATATAAACACCAACACCAATGCCTGCGGTGCCGGCTGGCCGGAGATCGGCGACATTATTTTCACGAACATCAACCCGGTGCATACCGGCAATAACCAGCCTTACCAGTTCCGCTACAATTACCAGTTAGGCCCTAACATACCAAGTTATCCATTAAGTGGGGTAACACCGCCGCTGCCAAATAACTACCAGGGTTCGTTTGTTTTCGACCAACGAAATAACCACAATGTGCTGGATTTCGATGTGTATCAGTCGGAAATTGTGCGGTTCAGGGTTTCGGATGCGGAATACGCCCGCCTGAGCTCACCAGCCAATACGGTTATTCCGCAGATATGCGTAGAACTTAGTAATAAGCACCCGGAACCACACCAAACTTTACCGCCGGTTTACTGTGCCGATATTGACTTTGTGTGTGAAGCACCGGAGCCGGAAGAAGTATGTACCGCAGACAGCACCAGCAACTTTATAGCCCAGATACCAGAGGAATTTGAAAACGATGCGAGCGGCAATTTCCAGGTACCAGTAAGAATTATCAACTTAACAAATACACCTGTAAGCGTGGTTGATATTACCCTGGGCCCTAATCCGCTCCCGATTCTTGGTCCTTCCAGCGGCGCCTATGCTGAAGGTAATTATACCTGGAATGCAATAAATGATGCCGTATCGAATGTAACGTTCAACGCCGTGAACACAGCCGGTTTTATTAATGGAAACGAAGAAGATTTCATTCTGACCATTAATATGGATGATCTGCTGAATTCCGGGGGCTTGTTATCAATAGCAGTAACGGCGGGCAGCGTAACTGAAACCCTGGAACTTGAAGCAGGCCTCTGCGCCATAATAGTTACCCTGCCGGTAGAGCTGATCAACTTTAAAGGCAAAAACACATCGGAAGGTATTGCCCTGAACTGGACCACAGCATCGGAAAAAGACAACGACCGGTTTGAAATTGAACGCAGCGCGAATGGCCGGAACTTTGAAAAGATAGCCATAATAAAAGGCAATGGTAATTCGAGCAATCAGATCAATTACAATTACCTGGACGGCACAGCAAATAAAGGCCTGAATTACTACCGGCTGAAACAAATTGACTTTAACGGCGCCCACGAATATTCCCGGATCATTTCGGTGAATAATGAGGGAGGAAGAACGAATCCGCTGACGGTAATGCTGGTACCCAACCCTTGCCACGGCGAAAATTGCACCGTTCGCTTACAGAACTCCGAAACCAACACCCCGATCACGATTGAACTGCAGGACCTGGCCGGAAAAACTGTATTCAGCAAACAGATTCCAGGCGATCAGACGTCATTCGAATTACCGAAATCGGTTCGCGGCGGCGGAATTTATATACTCTCTGCCAGAAACGGCAGATACGCAACGCATCAGAAAGTAATAATGCACTAAAAGTAATAATGTAATAATTCTTTCATCTCCCACTTTACCACAGAAAATCCCGGAGCGTTGTTCCGGGCCTTTCAACCCCGCTCTCGACCAGGCACTTATACACAAGCTATCAATTTTAAGAGCTATGCATGTTAACAAACTTAATTTCTACTATTATGACACGTTTATCTTTACTCATAAGCTTTATTATAAGCTTAATCCTTGAACTTCCTTTTAATAGTTATGCCCAGATCCTCCCAGGCAATAATCCAAACCCGTATGGCATTTGCGAATTGCCTCCTCCCGGATGCCAGGAAATTCCGATCTGTACATATTATGACGATTGTTTCCGCTTCGACTTTTATCAGCCGGTAAACCGCCCAGACGGAACAACTGTTTTAAAGCACAAGATCACCAACTTCAGCGAATCTACTTTTAAACAAGCGGCTTTCGAATTACCAGGATCCGGCAGCCCGAGAACACCAGCAATACTTCCTACCACCTCGTTCAGGAACCGCTATAACCACAGCGTGGTAAATCCTTTCAACGACACGATGATCGCTTACAATGCCATTAATGCAGGTACGTTCAGCTACGGTGGTTTTGAAATGTATTACTATATTGTAAACACAGCAGATTTTAATGCTGCTTCCGGACGTTTTATTACCATAACCGCCAAAGCCGGCCGCCCTTGGCAGCTGCAACGCACCGGTACAGTAGTAATTGAAGTTGATGAATGCTTAGGTGTGCAACCTTGCACCCCGCCAACCGCCAACATCTCAGGCCCGGATACAGTTTGCCTTTTCAACGATGACCCATATGTATTTACCACTCCGGCTCTGGCTGGCGCTACTTACAACTGGTCGGTAACCAACGCTACTATTATTGAAGGCAATGGCACCAATACAGTATCTGTAGTACCTGATATCGATTTTGGCCCTGGCCTGATAACTGTTGTGGTTGCAAACCAATGCGACTCTGCAACTGCTACCAAAGAATTTGAAGTGATTGATTGCGACACGATTGTTCCGCTTCCGGTATCGTTGCGATCCTTCAAGGGACAGGTTAGCTCCGGTGGAATTTCGCTGAAATGGCAAACGGCTTCAGAACAGAACAACGACCGGTTCGAAGTTGAACGAAGTACCGACGGCAAGCACTTTGAGAAAATAGGTATGGTGAAAGGGAACGGCAATTCCAGCAATACGATCGCCTATAACTTCTTAGACCGGCATCCGCAACAAGGCACTAATTACTACCGCCTGAAACAGGTAGACTTTGATGGCAAATTCGAATATTCGAACATCATCTGGGTGCAGAATACTGATAAGTCAAGTGCTTTCTCAGTAATGATGGCGCCAAACCCTTGCATAGACGGAAAATGTAATGTGCAGCTGCAAAATACAGATCAGAGCCAACCGGTAACTGTTGAAATACGAGACCTGACCGGCCGCATGGTATTCAGCAAAGAAATACCAAACAACCAGACCACCTTTGAGTTACCGAAACTGGAAACCGGCGCAGGCATCTATATCTTATCGGCAAGGAACGGCCAATACACCGCCATACAGAAAGTTATTTTAAAATAATTCAACTTAACCAATTCACATTCTTTTAAGCACACACTTTAATATCTGAAAATCCCGGAGCGCTGCTCCGGGCCTTTCAACCCCACTCTCAACCAGGCACTTATGTACAAACTACCTTTTATCTGAACTATGAATTTTAACAAACTTATTTTTTTTAACAGCTATGAAACGCTTATCTTTACTCATAAGCTTTATTTTAAGCTTAACCCTCGGACTCGCCTTCAATACGCAGGCACAGACCTTAGACAATAATCCACTGGGCATTTGCGAAGCACCGCCTCCAGGCTGCCAGGAAATTCCGATCTGTACTTTTTATGACGATTGTTTCCGCTTCGATTTTTATGCTCCCCGCGACCTTGGCAACGGTACCAGTGTTTTAAAACATAAGATCACCAATTTCAGTGAATCTACTTTTAAACAGGCTACCTTCGAACTGCCAGGAAACGGCGCTTCTACGCCGGCTGCTGTAAGCCCGACCACTTCTTTCCGGAACCGCTACAACCACAGCGTAGTAAACAAATTCAACGACTCGCTCATTGCTTTTAATGCCATTAATGCCGGTACTTTTAGCTACGGCGGGTTTGAAGTGTATTACTACATTGTAAACAATGCCGACTTAAATGCGCCTTCCGGACGGAGCATACAGGTAACGGCAAAAGCTGGCCGGCCTTGGCAGCTGCAAAGAACTGGTACCGTTATAATTGACGTTGACGATTGCGTAGGCGCCCCTGGAGATACTGCTTGCCTGGTACAGGAAAACGATAACTACAGATTACTTTTCCCTTTCTTCAGCCCGAACGCCAGTGGTAATAACCCGCTGAACTTTACGCTGATTAACAAAACTGCCAGCGATGTGGATTTTATTCAGATGGAAGCTTCCAGCGCCATTGTAAGTCCATTGAATGGTACCGGTTATACCAGCCCGGTTAACGTACCTTTCTACAGCTACGATGTTTCTAATGCCAGCCCGCTACGGTTTACCCGAACTGTTGCAGCGCCTTCAACGGTAGGTTATGCAAACGGGCTCCGCGATATTTTCAACTTTGAAGTAGTCGCGGCACCGTTCCAGATATCGGGATCGCTGATAACGGTGGTGGTAAGGAATGATGCCGGTGTTCAGGATACTTTCATTTTTGAATGCGCGGAATGCGGGCCGATCGTACCATTACCAGTTACGCTCACCAGCTTTAAAGGCAAACTGACACCTGATGGCATTGCGCTTGACTGGAGCACGGGCATGGAAAAAAACAATGACCGGTTTGAAGTAGAACGAAGTATGAACGGCAAGGATTTCGAGAAAATTGGTATAGTGAAAGGTAACGGTAACTCGAATAACCATTTAAGTTACGACTTCCTGGATCGGAGCCCGCAGCAAGGTACCAATTACTATCGTCTGCGACAGGTAGATTTCGATGGGAAAGCTGAATTCTCGAAAATTGTAACGGTGAAAAACGGCAGCAAGGTAGAAGTTATGAAGGTATCTATGGTGCCAAACCCTTGCATAGACGGTAAATGTACCATTAACCTGCAGCATACCGACCGTAATTTACCGGTAACCGTTGAAATACGAGACCTGACCGGCCGCATGGTGTTCAGCAAAGAAATACCAAACAACCAGACCACTTTCGAATTACCGAAACTGGAAACCGGCGCAGGTATTTACATCTTATCGGCTAAGAACGGCGACTACACGGCTGTGCAGAAAGTAATTCTGAAATAAGGACAGCCACAAAAATCTCTTTTCATAAAAAAAAAACCCGGTAGCTGCTACCGGGATTTTTTTTTATGAGCCGATGCAGGTAGCCTGACTTTTCAGAGCTGAAACCATAGCGTTTTTGAGTTTTTCAGCCACAAAGCATGGCGTTTTACAATTGCAGGTCGCGAAGTTTTTTAGCTTTCAGGGAAGTAATACCAACAACCAATAAGGTCATGGCACCGCCGAAGACCACAGAAGGAACCACGCCCATAATGCGGGCCGCAAAACCCGATTCGAACGCGCCGATCTCGTTGGAAGAACCTACAAAAATATTATTCACCGCCGAAACCCGGCCTTTCATGTGTTCGGGCGTAAACGTATGAATGAGCGTGGAACGAATGATCACGCTGATAGAATCGAAAACGCCGCTGAGCGCCAGCAATACCAACGAAAACCAGAAGCTTCTGGAAAGCCCGAACAGGATGATGCAAACCCCGAAACCAGCCACGCAAAGCAGCATTTTTTTGCCGGCATTTACGCTTATTGGCCGGTGCGCCAAGTAAATGGCCATGAGCACCGAACCGACGGCCGGTGCGGCACGCAGAAAGCCTAAACCTTGCGGGCCGGCATGCAGAATTTCGGAAGCAAAAACCGGCAACAACGCTACAGCTCCGCCAAAAAGCACCGCAAACAGATCTAAAGAAATAGCGCCTAAAATGATCTGGTTACCAAACACGAACCGGAAACCGGAGAGCAAACTTTCTTTCATATTTTGCTTTGCTTCGGTAGTTGGTGGCAATGGTTTGGCTTTGATCAGGAAATAAAAAACGAAGGCGAAAAGGGTGAGCGATGCATCTAGGGCATACGCCGCCGTCATTCCGAAAAACCCGAAAACCAGACCGCCGATAGCCGGCCCGCCAACCGAAGCGGCTTGCCAGGTAGTGCTGCTCCAGGTTATGGCGTTGGCGTAAAATTTTCGTTCGGGCATGAGCTGGGGCATAAATGAGAATGTGGCCGGCCCCATAAACCCGCGCGCTATGCCGCTCAGAAAAATGACCGCATAAATGGGCAGCACACCGTTCTCTAAAACAAAGGCGCCGGCATCTATGGTAAAGAACCAGAGCGCGGCCGAGCAAACTACCAATACGCTTACCGCACTTACAATAATGCCTTTTCGGTTGTAACTATCGGCTACATAACCGGCATATAGCGCCACGAAAATGGAAGGCAGCGCTTCGGCTAAACCAATTAAACCCAGCGAAAGCGGATCTTTGGTGATCTGGTAAATCTGCCAGCCTACAATTACGGCCTGGATCTGTAAAGCAAGGGTAAGGCAAAAGCGCGCTGCCACGTAAAGCCGGAATTCCGGAATTTTGAGCGCCGCGTAAGGATCGTGCTTTACTTCGAAAGAAGGTTCTGCCATTGAAGGATTTTTTTTGAGGGAAGCAAAGGTACGGGAATATGCGTTAGTTTTTTGCTTAAAAAGGATAGCGTTTTTTTTCGTCATTTCGACGTGAGGAGAGATCTCTTTAGGTTGGTATTTTGGGTTATTATTGAGTTTTTAGGCCGAAAAGGATACCGTTTTATTTTGTCATCCTGAGCACAATTGAGCGCGGGAGCGCGAAGATTGCGAACGTAGCTCTGAAGGACCTCGTTGGCGGGCGGCAGTTTTTTCAACTAAAAGTGCTAGCGTTTTGAAATACTTTTTATGCTAAACAGCTGACTTTTAACTTTCTTAGGCAATTTATTCCCTCAAGCCGGGCGGCTTCGTTTCTGCGTTCGCGTCTCACCCTTTCCTAGCCGCAGGCGGCTTTTCTTACGAAACCGGAAAGTGCGGAGGCCGCGCACGCAGAAACTGGTGTTATTCACCTTCGTAGTCAGCTTCTTTTTAGTTTAGCTTTCTTAATAACGTGATTTTCTAGCTACGCTGCGCTGGCGATATGCGTGAGGAAAAGTTCTCCCCTGTTTTTAGGGGAGGGTTTAGGTGGGGGCCTTTCCTAAATCCAACAAATCCCAATTACAACAATCTTGCTATTCACAATTCAGTTTTCCAGTCTGAAAGCATAGCGTTTCACTTTGTTTTATAATTCTTTCACGAAAGCAATTTTAAAATTCTCTGAAAAACTGTTACCAGTTTAAAACGAAGGCCGTATAAATCTGCAAAGCCCGAGTTATAAACGGCTTTCTAATTTCATTTTTTGCTTTTTTATGAAAATACTGGCTAAACTTTGTTTCTTTCTGGCCCTGACTTTTATTGGTTTAGAAGCTTCGGCGCAGGCCACCATGCCCCGCAAAGGCGAACCTAAAAAAACAATGCGCGATGGGGTGGGCCGTAAATTCGGAAAAATGGTAGAGTTTAAGCGCGGAAAAGAAGTGGCGCTTTCCAGAACATACACGGCTAAAAACGGCACCAAAGTAACTTCGGCCGGCATGGTAACTTATGCAGACGGCACCAAAGAAAAACTGCCGGAAGGCTACGCGATAAACAAAGAAGGCGAAAAAGTGATTCTGGAAGATGATATGATCGCGCCGGAAAAAATACGGAAACACCAAAAGGAAGTAACCGGGAAAGATGAAACTTCAGTAACTATAACCGAAAGAACCAAACTGATCATAAACGACAGCACCGGCCGCAAAGCAGTTTACGATACTATCCGTACGGTGGAAACGAAATAAAAATGCCGCTTTCAGTTTTAAATTAGCCCAACGCTGCTTTTTCTATTGCTTTGAAATTAAACCAAACGCTATGCTTTTGGTCTAAAAAACTACCATGAAGCGCCGAAACGAAGTAACTGATCTTTATCATAAAAATAAATGCAAAATATCAGGCCGGCGCTTGACTTTCGGAAAAAATAAGTTTATATTTGATTCATTACTTTTATTAACGAACCCATCTAAAACCCAAACTCTTGCTTATGATATAAACGGCTACATTACTTTTATCTTGTAGGTTTATATGAATATTTCGCAGAGAAGCGACTCCGAGCTGGTATCGCTGTACATTACGGGTAACAAAAAAGCATTCGAAATACTGGTTAACCGCCACAAAAACCGTGTTTTCACGAGCATTATGCTTATTGTGAAAGACGAAGACGTGGCCGAAGATCTGTTGCAGGATTCTTTTATTAAAGCTATTCACACCATGAAAGGCGGGCGCTATAACGAGGAAGGAAAATTTTCGTCCTGGATCAGTCGCATTGCCCACAACCTGGCCATCGACCACTTCCGGAAAGAAAAAAGAAATCCGACTTTACAACTGGAAGACAATATCAAAGCGTTCAACTCGTTAAGCTATGCAGAAGACTCCGCGGAAGCGCTGCAGATTCGGGAAGAAACGTTTGCCCGGTTGAAAGCAATGATAGATCTATTGCCCGAAAACCAGAAAGAGGTGCTGATCATGCGCCATTATGCAGACATGAGCTTTCAGGAAATTGCGGACGCTACCGGGGTGAGCATCAACACGGCATTGGGAAGAATGCGCTACGCGTTGATCAATCTTCGGAAGAAAATGTCCACCTCAACGAAAGTATATGATCAAAACCTTTACGCACAATGAACTCATTCAGTATGTTTATGACGAACTGCCGGATGCAGTAAAAACCAACCTGGAATGCGCTTTGCAAACCGACGATGATCTGGCCGAAGCTTGTGCCGAGCTGCTGATCTCAAAACGCAGCCTAGAACGGGTAAGCAAAGCCCCGCGCCAAAGTTGCATCAGCAACATTCTGCTTTATTCGCAAACCTTTAACATGCAGTCCTGATAACGGGGCTGCATTTTTTTTGCGCTTCGGGTAATTTGTGTAGCTTTGGTAACATTCGTTGCAAAATATAACCGGAACAATGTTCAGAATTTACCTCACCCTTTTGCTGTTTGTTGCATTTTCGAAAATTAGTTTCAGCCAGAATTTAGTCCCGAATCCAGGATTTGAGCAGATTGTAAATTGTAGTAGCGTAAATACTACAAACTTTGGTACTGCTATAGATACCAGTGAAACCATTTTCCCGCATTTACCAGGCTGGTTCAATAGCAGTTATGGTGCAGCTGATTTTTTTCATTCCTGTTTACCTTTCACCTCCAGTCCAAATTATCCGAACACACCCCAGACACCTCGTACTGGGAATGGCAATGCAGGTTTACACGCCTATCTTCATTTTATTAACCCTCCCCCTGCTGGTATGGCCTTCAGAGAGTATATTCAGACGAAATTATATAAACCAATGCAAACCGGCTGTTTATATGAAGTCTCCTTCTATACTAAGCTTGAAAATGATCCGACGAGGCTCCAAGGTTATGCAATTGAAAATATGGGTTTATACATTTCAGTTGATCGACCTGCGGATAATCATCAGGAACTAATGCAGGTAAGCCCACAAATCACAAACCCGCCTGGTAGAATACTTGGAACGACCTACACTAAAATTTCAGGTTTATATACTGCTACTGGTGGAGAAAAATATATTACCATTGGTAATTTTGTAGATGATCTGAATACCGTCGCACATCAACGAAACCCAACTTCACCTCCTGCAAGCTCATTTTGCTATTACCTCATTGACGATGTCTCTGTAATTCCGGTAACGGCAGCAAACTACAGCTTGAACATCGGTCCGGACACGGTTTACTGCGACAACCAGCCCATTAACCAAACGCTTACGGCACCCAATGGCTTTGCAGCTTACGAATGGAGCACCGGCGCCACTACGGCTTCCATTCAGGTTACGCAGCCGGGCACGTATTGGGTAAATGCAGATTTTGGCTGCGGCTTCCTTTCTGATACCATCCGCATCGATACCAAGCCAAGTTTTATAGAAGGTTTTGAGCTCGGAAACGATACCGTTATCTGCGCACAAGGTCCGTTTAGATTGCCACTGCGTACCAAAAGAGGCTTCACCACTTATACCTGGAATACCGGCGATACCACGCAAAACATTTTCGCCACTGCGCCCGGTACATATTGGATAACTGCTACTTATGATTGCGGCTCTATTTCCGATACGATTGTAATTGAGCAGTTTCAGCCCGGTAGACTTTTCAGCTTTACTGATACTGTTTTGTGCGAAGGCGAAAGCGTGAATTTGAATCCGGCTTCGGGTTTTGCAAGATATCATTGGACATCCGGGGAAACTTCGCAAAGCATAACTGCAAGTCAGGCCGGGAAATATAAAGTTACTGCTACTACGGCAGCCGGTTGTTCGGTTTCTGATTCGGTTACCATAAGCTTTAAAGCGCCGGTTATGAGTTTTTCACTCGGAAAAGATACCGTTTTGTGCGAAAACCAGACGATGAAAATTGAAGTTCCGGCGCAGCCTGGCTTTGCTTATTTGTGGAATGACGGCGTAAAAATGGCTTCCAGAACGATCAATAAACCGGGCATTTACAAGTTAACCGCTTCAGATCGTTGCAACAGTTTTTCGGATGAAATGGAAGTGAAATACCGCGACTGCAACACCATTTTCGTTCCCAACATCGTTACGCCCAACCACGACAACCACAACGATTTCTTTGAAATTGCCACGCCAACCAACCGCAAACTAAATCTGAAAATTTATAACCGTTGGGGCGTGCTGGTTTATGAAAAGCAGGATTACCGGAACAACTGGCCAAAAGAAAACATCAGCAGCGGCACGTATTATTACCTGCTTTCTGACCCAGAACTGAATAAAACTTACAAAGGCTGGCTGGAAGTAACGCAGTAATTCTGGGCTTTTGGCGCTAACGGTTGAGATTATTTTATCTTTAAGTTTTGTTACTGCAACAATTTAAAAACTAAAACGCCTTTACCTGGGCTGTAGCACAACCTGGGCAAAGGCGTAAAACGGTAGCATTTCCGGGCTAAAAACTAGGCCTAAGCTTCGGCTTCTTTTTTGCCTTCCAGAATTTCCTGATTTTCTTTGATCCGCTCTTCGGCATCGCGCATGGCATCTAAAATAAGCGGGTAGTTGTAAAATTTTTCGCCTTTGCTGCGCATTTTCTCTATAAAATACTGATCAGTTTTGATCTGTTCTTCCAGTTGTTTTCTTTGTTTCGCGTCCATGTGTTCTGTAGGAGTTTTCAAATGGCCATCTGTGCAGTTGGCGGTGCAAAGTTACGCAACAAAGCTGCAAAAAAACAGCCCTTATTTAACAAAAGCCTTTTTATACCCAGATTAGACTTTCTGCCGGTATTGCCGTAATTTCGGGCGAGGGACGAATTTTATGCGCAAAACCGAACGCTACCAGCACTTAATCGAATATTTTACCACCAATTTTCCGGAAGCTGAAACTGAGCTGCACTACACCAATGCCTATGAACTTTTGGTAGCCGTGGTGTTGAGCGCGCAGTGCACCGACAAACGCGTGAACATGGTTACGCCGGATTTGCTGAAGCAATTTCCAACACCAGAACATTTAGCGGCCGCTTCTTCCGATGAAATTTTTCCGTACATCAAAAGCATTTCTTACCCGAACAACAAAGCCAAACACCTTTCCGGTTTAGGTAAAAAACTGGTTTCCGATTTTAATTCTGAAGTGCCGAGCAGCATTGAAGACCTGCAGAAACTGCCGGGCGTGGGAAGAAAAACGGCCAACGTAATTGCTTCGGTTATTTACAATTTGCCGGCCATGGCAGTAGATACGCACGTTTTCCGGGTTTCCAAGCGCTTGGGCCTGGTTTCTGCAAAAGCTAAAACTCCGCTGGAAGTAGAAAATGAGTTGATGAAATATATTCCGCTGGAGCTTGTCCCGAAGGCGCATCACTGGCTTATTTTGCACGGACGCTATATTTGCGTGGCGCGCCGACCGAAATGCGAAATCTGCCCGCTTACCCATTTCTGTGCTTTTTATCAGAAAAACTGGCCTAATATTCCCGACGATCCGGAAAACCGCTTATAGCGTTTGGTGGTTTGAGTTTTTATCGCGTTTTTGATACCGTTTTTGTAAAATGCTGCATGTGCGGACTGAACGTAATTCTTGATAAAAAAAGCAATTTATCGCCGGAACTGATCTTGCGGATGAACCGTGCTACGCACCACCGCGGGCCAGATAATTCCGGGCTTTACGTACATCGTTCCCAGGAAAAAACGTATTTCTTCGGGCACAACCGTCTTAAAATAATAGATTGTTCCGATGCCGCCAACCAACCTTTTTTCTCGGAAAACGAACGCTACCTGCTGCTTTACAACGGCGAAATCTACAACTACCGCGATCTTCGCCGCGATCTGAAAACGGCTGGTTATACGTTTCGCACAGAATCGGATACGGAAGTAGTTTTAACGCTGCTTATTCACTATGGCGCCGCCGGTCTCGAAAAACTGAACGGCATGTTTGCGCTGGCTTTTTTCGATCTGCACACCAACGAGCTGGTCATTGCCCGCGACCGTTTTGGCCAGAAACCGCTTTATTACGCCCAGACCGACGATTTTTTCCTGGTTTCCTCTGAAATTAAAGGCATTCAGGCTTCGGGCTTAATTAAAAAAGAACTGAACGAAAGCCAGCTGGCGCATTATTTAACATACAAACACGCCCGCAAACCCGCAACGTTTTTCCGGAATATTCTGGAGCTGGAAGAAGGGAAATATGGCGTATTTTCCGAAAAAGGACTCGAAATAAGAACCTTTATAAGCACTTTTCCGGCCAAAAATGCTACCATTTCTGAGCCTGCCCAAATTGTAGCCCGCACCGAAGAATTGCTGCAAAGTTCTCTCTCGCGTCAGTTACAAAGCGATGTACCGCTGGGTTTATTTTTGAGCGGCGGCATAGATTCTACGTTGCTTTTAGCGTTGCTGGCGCAGGCTGGTCACGCAAATTTTCCGGCTTTTTCGGTGGCTAACCAGGCGGCGGAGCGTTCTTTTGGTTCCGACGATTTTCATTTTGCCCGGCTGGCTGCGCAACAATTCGGCGCGCGCCACACCGTTTTCGAGATCGACGATTCGGTTTTCCAGGGTTTTCTGCCGCTTATCGATTGCCTGGATCAACCTATTGCCGACGGTGCCACTTTGCTTACCGATTTTCTGGCAAAAAAAACGCGCACGCAGGTAAAAGTAGCTTTATCCGGAGCTGGCGCCGATGAGCTTTTTGGCGGCTATAACCGGCACCGGGCTTTTTATGCGTACCTGCAAAACCGTTCTTTGCTGCTGCTTGCCAAACCTTTTCTTCAGATGATCGCGCCAACTTTACCTACCGGCATTGCGCACCCGTGGCGTAAGCAATTCCGGTTACTGAAAAAAATGGCAGTTAAACTCAAGCATGATCCCGGCAAAACATTCCGGCTTTTTACTGCCATGGACGCCGAATTGCGGTATTGTTTAAAAAACCAGACCAAGACTTTTTCGGCCGAAAACCCTACCGTTTTCAAACACAAAAACGACTGGCTGCATTGGGCACTGGAACAGGATCAGCACGAATATTTAATTTCCGATATATTGGCATTGACCGACCAGACTTCCATGCGCAATAGCCTGGAAGTGCGTTTGCCTTACCTGGATAATGATCTGCATGCGTTTACAAACAGTTTACGGCCCGATCTGATTTTTCAACACGGCCAGAAATGGATCCTGAAAGCACTGCTCCGGCAACAGGAAGGCGATGCATTTATCAGTCGCCCGAAAGAAGGTTTTGGGATGCCGCTTGGGCTCTGGCTTCGGAAACCGAATAACCAATGGCTTTTTGAACCGTTGCAAAACCGCAAAAGTGTGATTTTTAATTACCTCGATTTTGATGCGGTGCAGCAATTGCGTTATAAACACCAGCGAGGCAAACACGATTACAGCGTAGAACTCTGGGCTTTGATCACGCTGGCTTTCTGGCTGGAAAAACATTTCGGCGCATGAGAATTTTATACCTGCACCAGTATTTCCGGAAGCCTTCGGAAGGTGGCGCGCTGCGATCTTATTACCTCAGCTCGGCGCTGGCTAAAGCCGGCCACGAAGTAGAACTGATAACCGCCTACAACGGCAAAACCTACAAAACCGAAACCATAGCAGGCGTAAATGTGCATTATCTGCCGGTGGCTTACGATAATCGTTTTGGTTTTCCGGCGCGCATCAAAGCTTTTCTGAAATTCAGCTGGCAAAGTACGCGGCTGGCTTTTAAACTGGAAAATATAGACGTTTGCTTTGCTACTTCCACCCCGCTTACTATCGGAATTCCGGCTTTATTGCTGAAGAAATTTCGGGGCACGCCGTATATTTTTGAAGTGCGCGACCTGTGGCCGGAGGCACCGGTGCAACTGGGTTATATCCGGAATGAATTGCTGAAAACGGTATTGTTTTGGTTCGAAAAACTGCTTTACCGGAATGCGGCTAAAATTGTGGCGCTTTCGCCGGGCATGGTTGCGGGCGTAAAAAAGTACAAACTTCCGGTACCCGTTTTTCTTATTCCCAATATTGCCGATTGCCAGTTTTTCCAACCGGTTTTCACCGAAAAAATTTCTACGCTAGAGCCTTTCATTATCAGTTACTTAGGCACCTTGGGCCGGGCAAACCGGGTAGATTTTCTGCTTGATATTGCCAGAATTTGCCAGGAAAAGAATCTGCAACAGGTAAAATTCATAATTGCCGGCAGCGGCGCAGAAAGCAGGCATCTGAAGCAGAAAGCGCAAAAATTAAACCTGCACAACGTAGAATTTGCGGGCCATTTCAACCGGAAACAGGTGCAGAAATTACTGAACCGTTCGGCGGCTACATATACTTCATTCGATAAAATTCCGGTGCTGCAAACCAACAGTCCGAACAAATTCTTCGATAGCCTTGCCGCCGGAAAACTTTGCCTGGTAAATACCAATGGCTGGCTGCAGGATCTGGTAGAAAAAAATAACTGTGGTTTTTACGCCGACCCGCACCAACCGGCAGTTTTTGTGCAAAAATTGCTACCGTTTTTAACCGACGCGACATTTTTAAAAACCTGCCAGCAGAATGCCCGCAATTTAGCCGAACAGGAATTCTCACGGGAAAAATTAAGCCGCCAATTTGTTTCGCTTTTTGGTCAATAAATCTAAAGCAAAACTTTCAGAAAGCTTGTTCATTTTTGAGTAGCGACTTTTTCAAAACGCCAATCCTTATATTTCAAACCATAAAAAAAGCCTTCCCGGTTTAAAGAAGGCTTTTTGCACTTACGGTTTCTTCGGTTTATACCGCGATTCGTTCAGTATTTTTTGCGCATTGGTTTCATTCATGAGTTGCTGCAGCGTTACTTCCGGATGCTCTTCCATGTATTTCCGCACAATTTGCCAGCCAACCCAAACCCCGATCCGGCCCGGGCACTGTTTGCCGATTTCCGGTACGTTCGGGCGTTCGCCTACGTATTTCTTTATTTTGAATTGTTCGGTCTCAAACAACAAGCCTTTCTCTACAAAATGGCCCCAGATGCGTTCCTGGTTGTAATATACATCGGCCATTTGCTGGTTGGTGTAGCCAATTATAAGCGAATCGGGCGTGCAGGGCAGCATTCTCTGCGTGAAGTACAACGACTTTCCGTTCGCGATCATTTCTCCGAGCATGGTGCTGTTTTCCGGGTCGGTTTTATTGTATTTATCAGAAATCAGCAACACTGTAGTTGGCACTACATACGGTTTGTCGTAACGGTAAAGAATATATTTGGGAAACGGCGGACGGTATTTCGCTTTCGGACCAATGAAAAAATCGAGGCCCCAAACCAGCAAGCTATCGTCTAAATAAAGATCCTGGCCCATACCGGTTACGAAAGTTGCCAGTTGCGGAATTTTGGTTTCCGGATAGTAATATTTCAGGTGTTTAAAAGCCGTTTCCAGATCCGTTTCAAGCACATCCAGATCCTTAAAACGTTCGTCGGCGTCGCTGGCCAGCTGCTTCAGATTCGGCTCGGTGGCCATGCCGTACAAATTATCCACCAGTTCATCTTCGGTCTGGTAGCGTTTGCGTTGCAGAAAACGGTCTGCAAAAAGCGGGTGTTTTTTCAGAAAAGCCGAAACTTCTTCTTTAGATTTAACGCTGAATAACTCTTTTTCCAGGCGTTGGGCTTCAAAATCAACCTTAATATCAGCAATTTCGGAAGGTATTTCGCATTTGTTTTTCTGACATCCAAAAACCGCCAATAGCGTACAGCAAAACAATAATATATTTGAAATTCGCATTATTTTCTATCTTTATCGCAAATTAGAAACGAATTTACGAAGAGTAACTTATTTATCCTTATTTAATATCTGCTATGAAAAAGCTTACCCTGATGGCCGCTTTTGTTTTTGCCGCCTTCTTCTCTCACGCTCAGGATGTGGAATCTGATACCGGCCTGGAAATTGGCTTAAAAGTATCGCCGGCAATTGCTACGAACCGCTTTCAGGCACCTTTCCGCTTTAACTTCGAAAACGAAAACGCAAAGCTTCGCGGTAGCTTCGGATTAGTGCTCGATTATTTTTTCGGTAAGAATTACGCGTTTAATACCGGTTTGGAATACAGCGTTAAAGGCGGAAAAATAAAATATACATCCAGCCAGGCCACCGATACAACGGCAGCAGTAAAAACCACAGATGAGCTGAATATTCAATACCTGGCGGTTCCGCTTGGCATTAAACTTTACACCAACGAAGTAGCCACCGATACACGTGTTTATTTCAACTTAGGTACCTCCCTGAATTTCCGGATCTCTTCTAAAATTAACGGCGATAACTTTTACGGCCAGAATAATGACGAGATAAAAGCCAACAAACGCTATAATTTCTTCGAAGCCGATGCCATTATTGGAGCCGGTGCCGAATGGCAATTGGGCACGAACACCAAATTTTTTGGCGGGCTTTCTTATCACCGCGGTTTAATTGATATTGACCGGTATTATGAAAAAGCCCTGAATGAAAAAGACATTGCAATTCGCAGCAATACGTTTGCGTTAGATCTTGGCCTGAAATTCTAAACCAAAACGGTATCCTTTTAAGCTAAAAAATTCAAAGCCACAGTTCAGAAATGAGCCGTGGCTTTTTTATTTATGCTTCATTTTGATTTTTCCAGGCTTAAACCCTACCATTTTTTCTGACATTTCAGACATAAAAAAACCTCACAACTTCAGACGAAATTGTGAGGTTTAATAAGTTAGTTTTTAGCTTGAAAAGCCTACCATTTTAATCGACTTCAGCGTGCTGGTGCTTATCCTGCATGGAATTTACTTCGCCCGCACTGGAATGCAGCTCAATTTCTTCGCCGCGTTCATCCACCACTTTAAAATCGGTTAAGCCCAATGAAGTGTCTTTCATTACCTTTACCCATTTCAGGTAGCGGGTGTACCACTTCATCTGCCGCGAAATAAGGCCTTTTGTGTAATACGCGTGTAAGAACGGATGCACAAAAAGCGTAATACCGCGCTGGTTCTGGTTCGTGAGCAGGTCGGCAATAGTATCGTCGATCTGATCGGTAACCAGAATGCTGGCCGAAATTTTACCGGTTCCGTGGCAGGTCGGGCAAACTTCGCCGGTGGCAATATTCTGCTCCGGACGCACGCGTTGCCGCGTGATCTGCATCAAACCGAATTTCGAGATCGGAAGAATGGTGTACTTCGAGCGGTCGTACTTCATTTCTTCTTTCATCACCTCGAAAACCCGGTTCCGGTTCTCGGCCGACTTCATATCGATAAAATCGCAGACAATGATGCCGCCAATATCGCGTAAACGCAACTGCCGGGCAATTTCACGGGCTGCCATCGTATTCACGTTCAGGGCGGTAGCTTCCTGATCGCTTTCCGAATTCGATTTATTGCCACTGTTTACGTCTATTACGTGCAGGGCCTCGGTATGCTCTATAACTAAATAGCCGCCGCCCGGTATCGTTACCGTTTTGCCGAACAACGCTTTCAATTGTTTCTCGATCCCGAAGTGCTCAAACGTTTTTACCTTACCGGTATAATGCTTCAGGATCTTTAATTTGTCAGGCGCGATCTTCGTCAGGTACGCCTTAATTTCGTCGTGCATCTCTGCATTATCGACGATGATGCTGTCAAAACTTTCGTTTAGAATGTCTCTCAATATGGAGGACGAACGGCCCAGTTCGCCGATAATCTTATCGCGATCTTTAGCTGTCCGGAGAACTTTAAAACCTTCTTCCCAGTTCGCAACCATGCTGCGAAGGTCTTTGTCGAGCTCGGCAACTTCTTTGCCTTCAGCTACTGTGCGGATGATAACGCCAAAGTTTTCAGGCTTTATAGACGTAATCAACCTTTTCAGGCGCTGGCGCTCTTCTTTGCTGACGATCTTTTTGGAAACGCTTACCGTGTTTGAGAACGGAACAAGCACCAAATAACGACCGGCCAGGGAAATTTCACAGGATAAACGCGGGCCTTTGGTGGAAATAGGTTCTTTAACGATCTGAACAAGTACCTGCTGGCCTTTTTTCAGAACGTCGGCCATTTTGCCGAGCTTGTCTATTTCCGGCTCGAATTTGAATCCGGTAAGTTTTGCAGTTGCATTTTTCTGGCTTTGCGTCTGCTTTACGTATTTATTGAGCGAACGAATCTGTACACCCAGGTCGTGGTAATGCAGAAAGGCGTCTTTCTGATACCCGATATCGATAAAAGCAGCGTTCAGCCCCGGCATTACTTTTTTTACAGAACCCAGGAAAATATCTCCCACGGTGTAGTTGGTATCATTCTTTTCGTAATGATACTCAACCAGCCGTTTGTCCTGCAATAAAGCAATGCGCTCTCCATCCTGAGTAGAATTGATAATTAATTCGTTACTCAATTTTTCAGGGATTTATGGATGAACAAATGTACCAAAGCCCACCCCGCGTAGCAAGGTGGGCTTTCTAAAAGAAGCGGTTAATTACTTCTTCTTATGACGGTTTTTTCTAAGGCGTTTCTTTCTCTTGTGAGTTGAGATCTTATGTCTTTTTCTTTTCTTTCCGCAAGGCATAGTATTAGATTATTTAATTATTAAAAATAAGTTTACTCAAAATTTTTACTGAAGCTTCTTTAAGTATTCATCTACCGAAGCATGAAGCTCCGGATCGTTTTTCAGGGTTTTCACCTTCTTGAATACTTCAATGGCTTCGGCTTTCTTGCCGGTTTCTGCTAAAGAAACACCCAGGTAGAAATTACCGTTCACGTTTTTCGGATCCAGCTCCACCAGTTTCCGGAAACGATCTGCCGCTTTATCGAACTGGCGGCTCTGCAACGATAAGTAACCCATATTATAGATCGCCTTTTCGTTGTTCGGATCTTTTTCCAGCACTTCGCGCAGCAACGCAATACCTTTCATTGGAGCAGGGCCCGCAATATAGGTCATCGCCAGGTTCGTTTTAGCATCGAGGTTATCCGGGTTCGCTTTCAGCACTTTATCGTACATTGCCTGTACTTTTTCGCTTAAAAACTTCGTCCTTTCTTCGGTTGCCGCAAAGCTGAAAGCTTCGAAATACTGGTCGCCGGCTTTTTCAAAATTCTGTTCGGTAGGTTTTATGCTGGCTACAGTTTCGTAGTAATAACCAGCGCTATCGAACTTACTGATCTGCTGATATTTCTGACCAAGTTCAGCCGCAAGCGAAACTTTAACGTTGGCATCCTGCTCGATCTCGAACCGGTTGCGCAGCGTTGCAATTTCCTGCAGTTGTTCTTTCGAAGCAGCCGTATGCGCTGCAGGTTCATCGGAAGGGTGCTCGCCCGGCGCATGATCGTGGCCGGAATGATCTTCTTCAGTTGCTGCTTTATCGCGGTTAGCGGTTGCGCCCGTCAGATCAGCTTTCTTATCATCTTTATTAATAACCACTTTCGGCAAAAAGAACATACCAATAACCAGCACTAATGCAACAACAATTACAACAATCTGGGATCTTGACATTTCGGTTACTTTTCTCCGGAGTTTAATCGGTTAAAAATCAATAGAAAGCGCAAAAATACGCAAAAAACCTTAGGCAGCTACTTCTTCCTTGATCTTTTTGCTGTTTTTTATCTTCTGAACGAAAGTTTTAGACGGCTTGAAGCTTGGAATAAAATGCTCGTCGATGATAATAGAGGTGTTTTTAGAGATGTTACGCGCTACTTTACGAGCTCTTTTTTTGTTTACAAAGCTACCAAAGCCTCTCACATAAATATTATTCCCGTCTGCCATAGAGTCTTTCACTACTTTGAAAAACGCTTCTACGGTCGCCTGCACATCAGATTTCTCAATTCCGGTCTTGTCAGCAATTTCTGATATTACTTCTGCTTTTGTCACTTTATTTATTCGTTTAAGTTAATTTTTTTCTTTTCGAAATGCCCAAACTCGCTTTTCTTCATGCAGTTGATGCAAATCGGGGCACAAAGGTAAGCCTTATTTTGAATATAAAAACTATTGCTGTTAAAATTTCCTGTCACCTTTTTACTTCATTATAAAGAGCTTATCTGTATTTTTGCGCATTAATAACTCATAAATGCTGCTCCCCGAACCCGCTTTTTTTGCCGAAACCTTATTAAACTGGTACAAAAAGCATTTCCGCCCGCTGCCCTGGCGCGAAACCACCAACCCTTATGCTATCTGGCTTTCCGAAATTATACTGCAACAAACCCGTGTTAATCAGGGCCTCCCTTACTACCATACTTTTTTAGACGCCTACCCTACCGTTCATGACCTGGCTAATGCACCCGAAGACGAAGTATTGCGCCACTGGCAGGGTTTGGGTTATTACTCGCGGGCCAGAAACCTGCACCAGACGGCTAAATTCGTTTCCGAAGAACTAGGCGGTTTTTTCCCCGAAAACTATACCGATTTACTGAAACTGAAAGGCGTGGGAACCTACACGGCAGCCGCCATTGCCAGCTTTGCTTTTAAAGAACAGGTGGCGGTTTTAGATGGCAACGTTTTCCGGGTTTTGGCGCGCATTTTCGGTATTTCCGACGATATTCTGAGCCCGCTGGGCAAACGCACGTTTCAGGAACTGGCTAATAAACTGGTGCCTGCCAACGAACCTGATACTTACAATCAGGCCATTATGGAATTCGGGGCTATACAGTGCACGCCGGTAATGCCCGATTGCCTGTTTTGTCCGTTTCAGGATCACTGCTACGCTTTTAAGCACGGGTTAGTGGCGGCATTGCCCCATAAAAGTAAAGCTAAAGCACCGCGCGTGCGCCATTTCCATTATTTCGTATTTCAGTTCGGCGAAGATTTTTACATGAAAAAACGTTTGCCTGGCGATATCTGGCAGGGGCTTTACGATTTTCATTTGCTGGAATCGGATACGAAAGCGCTGAGTTTAGATGAGATGATCGCTGAGCTGGGAATTTTGCACCAGGATGTGCCCATGCCGAACATCAAAATGCCATCGCCGGCTTATAAACATGTATTGAGCCACCAGAAAGTTTTTGCCACTTTTTACCATATTCTGCTCGAGTCTCCGTTAAGCCAAGATGTAACAAATAACACCGGATTATCGTTGTACACCACAACTGAAATGGAGCAATTACCAAAACCGGTACTTATAAATAATTATTTAAAAGACGCGATCTTTAAGTAAGTTTGGAGATTTGAAAATTTAAGAATCCCCAAACAAGTTAATGATTGAGAAAATTTGAAGAGTTGAAATAAGCGCTGAAAACGGTATGGTTTCGGGCTTAAAAACTAAGTTTCATGTTCAGATTTTAATGCTTATATTTCAATTTCTTTTTCGTAATTTTTAATTTCAAATTAAAAAAACATGGCAGGAATTAACAAAGTAATACTGGTTGGCAACCTGGGCAAAGACCCGGAAGTGCGTCATCTGGAAAATAATGTAGCGGTAGCCACTTTTTCACTGGCCACTTCTGAAAGTTATAAAGACAAAAATGGCCAGCGCGTAGAAAAAACCGAGTGGCATAATATAGTAATGTGGCGCGGCCTGGCCGATGTAGCCGAAAAATTCCTGAAAAAAGGCCAGATGGTGTACATTGAAGGCAAGATCCGGAACCGAAGCTACCAGGATAAAGAAGGCCAGACCCGCTATACCACCGAAATTGTTGCCGACGAAATGACCATGCTGGGTGCGCGTCCGGATGGCGGCCAGGGCGGAAATACGTCTAACGCCGGTACACAAAGCACAGCCGCGCAAAATGCCGCTGCTCCGGTGGGCCATACACCGCCGGCTTACGAGGAAGAACCAGACGATCTTCCGTTTTAATATAAGTTTCACCTAACGTTTTTATTTTGGAACCAGACCCCTATAGTTGGAATAACCTCAGCGCGCTGCTTTTGCAGGCCGATACCATTCAGGTTTTTTCCTATCTTTTAATACCGTTTTTATTGTTCTTTTCGGCCCTGCTTTCCGGGGCCGAAAAGGCTTATTTTTCGTTGCCCGACGAAGCCCTGGAACATTACCGGCACAGCAACACCAAAGCAGACAACCGCGTCTGGAAACTGCTTGAAAATCCGCGGCAAACCTTATCTACCATTTTCTTTGCCAAGAGTTTTGCTTATGCGCTCATGCTGTGCCTGGTTTTCTGGTTCAGCTGGCAGGCTTTTAATACTTCCCCCGAAAACGACAGCTTTAATATTTTTATAGCTTTTCTGCTTTTTCTGGCGCTGGTTTTCCTGGCCGAAATTCTACCAAAAGTTTATTACACCCATCACCCGGAAGGTCTGGCGCGCAGCCTTGCTCCTTTTCTGCACTTTTTTCAGAAAATACTCAGCCCTTTTACCGGTTTATTTTTAGCTACCGAAACAATAGTAAGCCGCAAATTCAACTTAAAACTGAGCCAAAGCCCTATTGAAGATCTGCAGGAAGCGCTGGATGCGACGATCAGTGAAGAAACCACTACCGAAGAAAAAGAAATTCTGCGCGGCATTGTGGCTTTCGGTTCATTTTCGGCGAAGCAGATCATGCGTTCCCGCACCGATATTGTGGCCTTCGATTACAACCTAACTTTGCCCGAACTTATTCCGCTGATCGAAGAAAATAATTATTCGCGGGTACCGGTTTACCTAGATGATATTGATACGATTGAAGGCATTTTATACATGAAAGATCTGCTGCCGCATTTTGATGGCGGCAAAGATTTTAAATGGCAAAGCTTGCTGCGGTCGCCGTTTTTTGTACCGGAAAGCAAGAAAGTTGGCGATCTGCTGAAAGATTTTCAGGAAATGCACGTGCACATGGCCATTGTGGTAGATGAGTACGGCGGCACGTCGGGCCTGGTAACGTTGGAAGATATTATTGAGGAAATTGTGGGCGATATTAAAGACGAGTTCGACGATGAAGATGAGCTGGTTTTTTCGCAACTCGACGAAAATACCTATATCTTTGATGCGAAAACCTCGCTGCACAACTTCTGCAAAATTACCGGAACGCAATACGAAAAACTGGAAGAAGTAAAAGGCGAAAATGAAACGCTGGCCGGCCTGATGCTCGAATTATTTTCCCGGATACCGCGTACCGGCGCCGAAACCACGCTGGAGCCGTACCATTTCAGAATTGAAGCTGCCGACAGCAAAAAAGTTATAACCGTAAAAGTGCATGTTAAGCCCGAAAATAAAATTATCTGATCTTCGCCTGAACCGACTTTTCTGCCTGTTTCTGGTACCGTTTTTATTTGCCTGCGAGCCCGAATACACGCCCAAACCGAAAGGCTATAACCGTATTGATCTGATGCCGGCCAAATACCGGCCGCTACAGGAAAAACACCCTTACAAATTCGAGTATTCGGCTTACGCTAAAATTCTGCGCGACTCGAGCCGCCTGAGCGAACCGCACTGGATAAACATTTATTACCCGGCCCACAAAGCCAACGTGCAGCTTACCTACAAAGCCCTGAACAACAACCCGAAAACGTTTAACAGCCTGGTAGAAGATGCGCGTAAGTTAACGTCGAAGCACCAGATAAAAGCTTATTCTATAGACGAAGCGCAGATCCGGACGCCTAACGGCAACACCGCTTTTGTATTCGAGCTGAGCGGCGAAGTTCCGAGCCAGTTCCAGTTCTACGTTTCCGATTCTACCAACCATTTCCTGCGTGGCGCGCTTTACTTCCGCACCGCCACTGCCAACGATTCTTTAGCGCCGGTTATTGAATACGTTAAAAAAGACGTGGTTCATTTGCTGAATACGCTGGAATGGACGGATGTGAAAACCGGAAAAACGCTGGGGAAAACGAAGCGGTAATGGTAGAGACGCAATACTTTGCGTCTCTTTTGCAAATTGACCTGAAGTTCTGCCCGTCAGAAACGTAAAATTCCGGCCTTGTCTGAGACGCAAAGTATTGCGTCTCTACATTGCCCTTTTTTATCACACGCTAGCGAAAGGCCTCTATGTCATTTCCGATCTGACCTAAAATTTCGTAATTTTACAATGTAATCCGCGGTGTTGAAAAACACTTTTTCCGCCTAAAACCCTACCGTTTTTCAACTTTGTCGTCTAATTTTTTCCATACCAAGATCGAGTTTCTGAAAGGCGTTGGTCCACAGCGCGCGGGTTTGCTGCAGCTGGAATTGGGCATCTTTACGGCTGGCGACCTCATTCAGCACTACCCTTTCCGGTATTTGGACCGCACGCAGGTTTACAAAATTGGCGAACTGCACGAAGACCTACCGCTGGTGCAGATAAAAGGCATTTTAAAGCGCAAGCAACTCATTGGCGAAGGCCGCAAGCAACGACTTTCAGCGGTTTTGGTGGATGATACTGGCGAGATAGAACTGGTTTGGTTCAAGGGCGTGAAGTGGCTCGATAAAACGCTGAAGAATTTCACGGAATACCTCGCTTTTGGCAAACCGACCTTGTTCAACAGCAGCCTGAATATGGCGCATCCGGAAATGGAAGATACGGCGGAGCTGAAACAGGAAACCGGTTTTCTGCAGCCCGTTTACCACACTTCCGAGAAAATGAAAGTGCAGCGCCTGGATAGCAAAGCGTTGAGCCGCATCACACAGGTGCTGGTGAACATGGCCAAGCCACACATCCAGGAAACGCTTCCGAAATACCTGATAGACCAGTACAAGCTCATTTCGAAGCAGGAAGCGCTGATAAATATCCATTTCCCGGAAAATGCCGAAAAACTGCAGGCAGCGCGGTTCAGACTGAAGTTTGAAGAACTGTTTTACGTGCAGCTGAAGCTCATGCGCCAGAAAGTGGTTCGCAAAGCCGATCTGTACGGACAGGTTTTCAAAAATACCGCTACCCTCACCGAATTCTACAAAAACCACATGGTTTTTGACCTGACCGGTGCGCAGAAACGGGTGATCAAGGAAATTTACAAAGACGTTACCTCGGGCAAGCAAATGAACCGACTGTTGCAGGGCGACGTGGGTTCCGGCAAAACGATCGTGGCGTTCATTTCTATGCTGATGGCGGTAGATAATGGCGCGCAGGCCTGCTTAATGGCGCCTACCGAAATTCTGGCCGAACAGCATTACACCGGCCTGAAAGAATTTGCCGATAAGCTGGGAATTAACCTTGGGAAACTGACGGGCTCTACGAAACAATCTGAACGCAGAATTATTCACGAGCAGTTGCGGAATGGCGAAATGAAAATGATAGTCGGTACGCATGCGTTGCTCGAAGATGTAGTGCAGTTTCAGAATCTGGGGCTTTGTATTGTGGATGAACAGCACCGTTTTGGCGTGGCGCAGCGCAGCAAATTGTGGCAGAAAAATCCGAGGGTAATTCCGCACGTTTTGGTGATGACGGCTACCCCTATTCCGCGCACGTTAGCGATGACGCTTTATGGCGATCTGGATGTTTCAGTGATCGATGAAATGCCGGCCGGCCGGAAGGAAATTGTAACCGTGCACCGTTTCGATAGCAAACGCTTGCGGGTTTTCGGGTTTATGCGCGAACAGATAAAGCTGGGCCGCCAGGTTTACATTGTGTATCCGCTTATAGAAGGTTCCGAAACCATGGATTACAAAGACCTGACCGACGGCTACGAAAGCATTACGCGCGCTTTTCCGGAATACGAGGTAAGCATTGTGCACGGTAAAATGAAACCTGCTGACAAGGATTTTGAAATGCAGCGCTTCGTACGGAATGAAACGCAAATTATGGTGGCAACTACCGTAATTGAAGTGGGCGTGAACGTGCCGAATGCCAGCGTAATGGTAATTGAGAGTGCCGAACGGTTTGGTTTAAGCCAGCTGCATCAGTTACGCGGGCGCGTGGGTCGGGGTGCGGAACAGAGCTACTGCATTCTGATGACGGATTACAAACTCGGCAAAGACACCAAAGTGCGCATCGAAACCATGGTACGTACCAACAACGGTTTCGAAATTGCCGATATCGATCTGAAGCTGCGCGGGCCAGGTGACCTGATGGGAACGCAGCAAAGCGGGGTTTTAGACTTACTTATTTCCGACCTGAGTAAAGACGCTAAAATTCTGCAAGAAGCACGTTATGCGGCCATGCAAATGCTGGAAGAAGACCCGAAACTGGAAAAACCGGAAAACGAAAATATCCGGCAGCACATCCGTTCGCTAAGCAAGCATGCGGTAAACTGGAGCCGGATCAGTTAGAAAAACGGTAGGGTTTTGGGCGGCAAACCCGGAACGCAAAAAATCCGGCAATGCTTCAGCATTCCGCGAGAGAATACAATAAAGCAGCACCGGATAAATTAGTAAAATGGTAGGGTTTCGGAAGGAAAAAGTATTAGTTGAGTTGCAGGGAGCCTTTCTCGAATTTCACCGAAACCGGCGAATGCTCTTTTTCAGCAATTGGAGAACGCTCAATGTTGTTGGTAAAAACAGTGTTAGTTTCCTGGGTTTCCTGCATCTTGGCAACAGGGGTTTGCAGAGTTATCGTTTCATTTTTAGCAAGCTTACTCATTACAATCAAACACACTAACACTAAAACTTTCAGTACAAATTTCATAGTAAATATATCTTTTCAGGAAAAGGCAACAGAGAACTATACTGATAAACCGCCTCAAAGTTACGCCGGCGAGCAAATATATAACCCTTTTTTATATTAAGTTTCTTTAATCTATTTATTAACAATACATTATACGGGTTTCACCGCCTATTCCGGCTTGCTCACTAAAAACCAGCAACCATTGGTCAGAATTTAGTTTTGCACTAAAACCGGTAGGAACTGCCCTAAAACCGGCATGATTTTATATATATGACACGCTCTATACCGGAAACGGTTTTCAAGATTGAAACTTTTATATTTGCCTGCCGGTAAGGTTACCACCGCCTCAACCTAAAATTTGCCCTGTGAACAAGTACCTGTTTTTCTTGCTTTTTGCCCTACCGTTTCTCTCGGTTTTCTCTTCTGAAACGCTGGCCCAGTCTAAAACCAGATCGGTACCATTTGCTTACCGCCCCGACGAATCTGATGACCGGTACAACCAGCGCCTGAAACATAAAACCCTGGCCGTAAGCGAAACCGATTTCGTGATCCTGAGCAAGAAAACCGATACCGAATTTGCCGTTGAACGCTACAACGAACGCCTCGAAAAAACCTGGAGCGCGGTGCTGCCATTAACCAGCGGCGAAACCGTGGAGACATTTGCTAAAAGTGAAGCCGGCGTATATGTACTCACGCACCGCACCAACTCCGAAGTGGGCTCGCAAACCTTAACCGGGCATTTATTCGATCTGAAGAACGGCAGCAAACTGGAAACCAAAAAGCTTTTTGAAGCGCCCGCTAAAAGCCGGAAAATTGCCGTAAGCCTTTCCGATGATGGTAGCAAAATTGCGGCTTTCCAGTATTTAATGCAGGAAGCGAAGATCAAAGCCATTCAGGCCGGCATTTTCGACAGCCGTTTTCAGAAACTGAAAGACCAGAACTACAACCTCCGCGACATTGCCACCAACGTTTCGGCGAACCTGAAAATAGACAACCGCGGCGACCAGTATTTGTGCTTGCTCAGCGATAATGCCACCAAACTCAGCGTGCGCAAATACACTAACACTTCCGATGAAGCCAAAGTGATGTCGGTGCAATTAGGCGGTATGTTTTCGGGGAAGCAGGTTTACGTTTTCCAGACGCAGTACCAATTGCAGCAGAACGGTTTGCTTTACGCCGCCGCCCTTACTTTAGACCGCAACACCTCCGATTACCACAGCCTGAAACTGGTAAAATTCGATTTTGTAGCGTCGGAAATGGCTTTTGCGCCCGAATTTAAATTTACCCCGGAATATATTGACAGCCTGAATAAATCTTACCCCACCGATAAACCGGTGAAACGCCTGGAAGATATTGAGCTTTCGGAAATGGTAATTACGCCGGAAAAAGACGTGGTGCTGATCGCCGAAAAACGCTATACCGAAGGCGGCGAAAACTCGAATTACGTAGCCAAAGAACTGCATTTGTTTACTTACGACGAATACCTGAACCTGGCCTGGCGCTCTATTCTCATGAAAAACCAGGTTGCTCCGCCCGAAGAAGCCTTCAGCGGAATTTCTTACCTGGCCAATTACGTAAGCGGCGCGCTGCACATTCTTACCCTAGAAACAATAAACGGCAAAACCGACCTATATAACCGCCGCATAAACGCGCACAACGGCGCCGGCGAAAACCCCAAACCACTCGGCCTGAACGTTGCCAACGACAAAAATATAGCTTACATCAAAGACTTTACTGCCTGGCTAAACGACCGGAAGTTGGTAGTTGTGAGCCGGCCGAATAAAAAATCAGCATCGCTGCAGCTTAACAGAATAATTTTTAAGTAAGCACTTGCTTTTCAGCTGAAATCGTTTTGTATCTTTGCGGAATAATTCAATTTCGTATGAAAAACATTTACCTGCTCGTATTCGCGGTTTTCGGCTTATTGCTGGTTAGTTGCAAAGATAAAGACAAAGACCCTAAGCCAACAGTAGGCAGTATTCGCTGCGCAGTTACTCCGGCGGGTTCGGTAAGCGCCATGAGCGTTACGGCGGGCGGCACCATTTACACAGCCCTGCCCGAAGCTGACAATTCTTTCCTGATCGGCAACCTGCCACCGGGCCAGTACACAGTTTCATTTCAGACCACCCCAAACTATAGAGAGCCGGCCAAGCGCCTGGCTGAAATTACGGCCAATAATGAAACCAATCTTGGCACGATTTCCATCGAAAAAGTAATTGATACCGGTACCTTTTCGGCTACGCTGAACGGCAACAGCTGGGTTTCGCCGCTGCCGTTGGGCACTATAAACAATAACAGCCTGATCGTAACGGGTACGCAAATAAACCTGAATGGCAACAGCGAAGTTATAACGCTTGTGCTGCCGAATTTTAACGGTACCGGAATTTATACCGGCCCTGTTGATGCCAGCGCCACTTTTACATCGGTTTCAATTTCGGGCAACATGCAGAACTGGAGCACCAGTACAGGCCAATGCCTCGTAAACATTTCCCGCCTCGACCCGAATGAAAAACAGGTTTCAGGCACGTTCAGCTTTTTAGCGATTCCCGCCGATCCGAATGCTTCGGGCACCAAAACGGTAACCAACGGTACTTTCTCTAACGTGAGTTTTCAATAGTAAAACGGTAGCGTTTTCGCATAAAAAAGTCCCGGCTTCTTTCCATAGAGGCCGGGACTTTTTTATGTTTCTGCTTTATAGTTTTCAGGCTGAAAACCATAGCGTTTTGAGCATTGCCTTACTGCACTACAAGTCTTTTTACAGCTGCTTTGCCTTCGGTTTCTATTTGCACCAGGTAAATTCCTTTGGCATATCCCGAAACATCAATAGTGTGGTTTTGCAAACCGGCTTCGGCTTTATCGAGCGCTAAAACGGCTACTTCCTGCCCTAAAAGATTGGTTATTCTGAGCGTTGCTGCCGCCGTTTTTTTAAGTTCGAACTGAATATTGGCAACGCCGGAAGCCGGGTTCGGGAATAGTTGCAGTTTCATTTGCGCAGCCAGATCTTCTTTGGTTCCCAGCTTTTTCACATCGAGGTAAACGCCGGTATAGATTGTGCCCATTAAAGTAACGCGGCGGGTCATGCGCAACAGCGGGAAATGCACACCCGGCTGAAACCAGTCGTACGTAACCGTATTTTCGGAATACATAGTGCCCGGATTGGAAACTTCTTCAGTTTTCAGTTTCAGCACATTCTGGACAGTTCCGGTTGGTAAAACCAGCGTACCGTAGCCTTCGGCAGTTACCGTTACGTTGCCGATGCGCGGAATAACATTGCCGGCCAGCGTGGCGGTTCCGACATAAGCATCGGTAAAAGTATCGTTGAAGGTGAACGGGAATTTCAGTTTTTCAGCCGGATCGGTGTTTTCCAGCGCATAACCCTGCACCGATTCATAAAGGGCATACTCTTTCAGCATCGTGCCCGTGTTTTCGAGATACGCGTATTCATTGCCGACCTTTACTACCATATTTGCCGCTGGGTAATCGGTTGGTTTGGGCGCTGCCGCACGGGTAATTACTTCGGCTTGCTGCGCACCTGCCGAGGAAAGTGCACTGAAATTCCAGTTTGGGTTAGCGCCAGCCAAAGCGCCGGTCGTAAATTCCGGAATCCCAATCGTAGTCTGGTGCGCCTGGAATTGGTCGCCGATCTGGAGGTTGTTGCTGGCGGCCGTAAGCGTAGGCTGGGCGGCTACCTGGTTACCGGCGGCGCTAAAAAACGCTATGCAAACCGGGAGTAAAAGTCTTTTCATAATTAGAGCTCTGTTTTTTTTAAGAGTGATGAGAATAAATTTACTGCACCAGCAGCTTTTTAACCGCTACCTGATCTGCAGTTTTTAAGCGTACAAGATAAACACCTTTCGGCAAATTACTTACATCAAATTTCCGGGAATAATTACCCGAAGCGCTGACGTTCTCTTTCAGGTGCAAAACTTCTTTTCCCAAGGCATCCGTTACCAGCAGTTTTACCTCGGAAGGCATTTTTAAATAGCTTTGAACTGTAACTTCGGAAGTGGCGGGATTGGGGAAGGTTTGCAGATTTAATTGTGTAGCGAGCTCTTCTTTTAAACCAAGGGTGTTATGATTTAAATAGTATCCTTCGTAAGTTGTGGCAGAATAATTTGCACTGAAATAGCTATCCTTCATTACTCTTAAAACAGGCAAATGTACTCCGGGCAAATACCAATCTAAAATTGTGGTGGAGTCTATACTTGAATTAGTGATAGTAACTTTTATTGATTTTACCCTTAGCACATTACTAGCGGTTCCAATTGGCAGCATAAGCGTACCATCGCCATCTCCGGTTACCGTAATATATCCTCCGAAATTAACTATTGGCCCCATGCTGGTTCCGGTACCTGCGAAGCTATCCATAAAGAAACTATTGTAAGTAAACGGATAGGTAAGTAATTTAACTGGGTTACTAAACCTCAAAACTTCTTCCGTAAAATTATTGAAATGTCCCAAAAGGCTTACAGAATCATTACTCGTTTGAATAAAGTCATATTTCAGAAAAGAATTCAGAACTGCATTTGCGGCAGGAAAAGGATTGTTCCCAATTATCAGGTTTGGCTGATATTGAACGCCAATTCCAGAACCACTTCTGCCTGATAAACCGCTATAATTCCATGTAAAATTATTTCCGGTTGCCAGAGCATTGTTAAAAACAGCATTGTTCACACTGAATTCATATACTGGAAAGTATTCCCCGATCTGAACATTTGTATTTACAGCCGTAAGCGTAGGCTGTGCTTTCACACTTCCGGAAAAATTAAAGCTGAAAAACGCTATCAAAAAGGGCAGTAAAAGTCGTGTCATACTTTTAAATTGAGGCTTGAGATTTCGCACTATAACAAATCATGCTTAAATCTACTTAAATAATTTGAAGGCTTCGTTTTAATCTCCGATTTTTGCGACCTATGAATTTGAAAAAAGCGTTCTTCTTATTTACATCTCTCATTTCCTGCATTACTTTTTTTTGGGGTTGTGAAAATGATGCTGTTAAACCAAAACCTACCGGCAGTATAAAAGCGGTCGTTTCGCCGGCTGGAGCAGTAACAAAAATGCAGTTATCTAAAAGTGCCGACATCATTACAATCCTCCCGCAAAATGGCGACACTTTTCTGGCTGAAAATCTGGAAGATGGGCCTTATCTGGTTTCTTTCTGGAAGGCATCCTATTTCAATGAAGAGTATTATACACGAACTATTACCATAAAGAACGGACAGGCTATCGTTCTGGACACGCTTAAATTTACACGACAGGATACAACAAAGCCAGGCACCATGTCAGCAACTATAAATGATATAAAGTATATTTTCGACATAAATCATGCTGAATGGATTGGCAGTACTCTTTGGATTTCAGGATTTAGTCATAATGTAGGTTCTCCATACGGCTCAAAGGATATTGGAATTGCATTACAGCAAGTAACTGGTCCAGGCATTTTCAGTTCGCCATCTTATGCAGGTATTGGCTTAAGCGGATTTCCGCCGGTTTCTCTTTTATGGGCAACCAACGTTTCCGGTGGAAATCTTACCGTTAACCTCACCAAATTCGATACTATTAACAATAGGCTTTCGGGTGAATTCAGTTTTAAAGCCATACACATTACTTCGCCAGGTTCCTACACTCCTCAAACTGTAACCAAAGGCATTTTTACCGATGTGCTGATTAAATAAATAAAAAAAGCCGGCTGCTTTCGCAAACCGGCTTTCTGAAAATATTACCGTGACTTTTTCACCTAAAAAGCATACCGATTCTCAGAGATCAGTTTGGCAGCAACTCTTCTTCTGGCTTCCTTCGCATTGAATAATTCCGAAGTTTTGGTGAAGCGCTTCAGACCAATGAACAGCATTTTCTGCTCGTCGCCTTCGGCCATAGAACCAATGGCTTCTTTGCCGGCCAGGTACGTGGTATTGATCGCTTCTTCCAAATACACGCGCAACATATCAATTTGTAATGCCGCCGCTTCTTCGCCTTTGCTTTGCACGAGTTTTTCCACCCGAAGTAATAGAGATTCCGCTACGTAAGTTTTAATCGCCATATCGGCAACGTTCATGAGAACTTCCTGTTCTTTGGCCAGGCTCATCATGAATTTCTGCACCGCGGTTCCGGCCGTCATCAGAATGGCTTTCTTCAGGTTTCTGATGACTTTTTTCTCCTGACTGAATAGCGTTTCTTCTTCATCACCGAAATCCGGAATGCTCATCAGTTCGTCCTGCACGGCTTTGGCTGGCGTCATCAAATCGAGTTCACCTTTCATGGCGCGCTTCAAAAGCATATCCACGGTCAGCATGCGGTTAATTTCGTTTGTACCTTCAAAAATGCGGTTGATGCGCGAATCGCGGTACGCGCGGTCCATCGGGTAATCGGCCGAGAAACCATATCCACCGTAGATCTGCACACCTTCATCTACCACATAATCAAGCACTTCCGAACCTTCCACTTTCAGAATAGCAGCTTCTACGGCAAACTCTTTGGCAGCTCCTAAAAGTGCTTCGTTGTAACCTTTGCCTTCCGCTTTCAGCTCTTCTTCTTTCAAATGAATGTCGTGACCGCAGCGGTACAGCGCCGATTCCAGCGCATAAATTTTAATCGCCTGCTCCGCCAGTTTATGACGGATCGCGCCAAATTTGGAGATCGGAATTTTGAACTGGATGCGTTCGTTGGCGTATTGCACGCTCAGGTTGGCTACTTTTTTTGCCGCGCCCAAGGTTGCTGCTGCCAGCTTAATTCTACCTAGGTTCAGGATGTTAAACGCAATTAAATGGCCTTTGCCAATTTCGCCGAGTACGTTTTCTTTCGGCACTTTGCAATCGGTTAAAAACACCTGGCGGGTAGAAGAACCTTTAATGCCCATCTTGTGCTCTTCCGGACCAAGACTCAAACCCGGCGTACCTTTCTCCACAATGAAACCGGTAAATTTATCGCCGTCAACCTGCGCAAAAACGATGAACACATCCGCAAAACCGGCATTCGTGATCCACATTTTCTGGCCGTTCAGCACGTAATGGTCGCCTTCCAACACCGCCTTAGTTTTAGCCGCCAGCGCATCGGAGCCGGAACCCGGTTCAGTTAAGCAGTAAGAAGCCATCCACTCGCCGGAAGCTAGTTTAGGCAGGTATTTCAGTTTCTGTTCCTTGTTTCCGAAATACAGAATTGGCAAGGTCCCGATGCCTGTATGGGCCGCAAACGCCACCGGAAACGAATGTCCGCCGCCGGCCGCTTCGGTAACGAGCAAAGACGTATTAAAATCCTTGTCAAAACCGCCGTACTCTTCCGGAATGGAAATGCCGAACAAGCCCAGCTCGCCCGCTTTTTTCATCAGGCTTTCCATCAGGCCTTCTTCGTGGTTATCCAAGCGGTCCAAAACCGGCGTAACTTCCGAATCGACGAATTGCAGCGTGGTTTCCGCCATCATTTTCTGCTCTTCGTTGAATTCTTCCGGGGTAAAGATATTTCCGGCAATGGTTTCCTTTATGATGAATTCGCCGCCTTTTAGCGATTTTTGATTTTGGGTAGTTTCCATGGTCGTATGTTCGGTTATTCGAGGTTCGATTTTTCGATTTTTATTTTTTGCGGTCATTCCGACCCTTACCGTCATCTCGACCGCAGGGAGATCTCAACAGGTTGGTAGTACCTTTTATTCTGGCTTTGCTACCAGACCGATGAGATCTCTCCTGACGTCGAGATGACGCGCACGATTATTAAGAGCTTAGCACCTATTACTTCAGTAGTTCGTAGATACCGGCCACTCCTTGCCCACCACCTACGCAGGCCGTAACCATGCCGTACTTCTTGTTTCTTCTCCGAAGTTCATGAAATAACTGCACGCTGAGTTTTGCTCCGGAGCAACCCAGCGGGTGGCCCAAAGCAATGGCGCCGCCGTTCACGTTCAGTACCTCCGGATTAATGTTCAGCTCCCGCATTACAGCAATAGATTGCGAAGCGAAGGCTTCGTTCATTTCGATCAGGTCGAGGTCTTCGAGTTTCATGCCGGCCATTTTCAGGGCTTTCGGAATGGCTTTGATCGGACCCATCCCCATAATTCTCGGGTCAATGCCTTCCGTAGCGTAGGTTACCATCCGGGCAATAGGCTCCAGGTTCAACTCCTTGATCATGCGTTCTGACATTACCAGCACAAACGAAGCGCCATCAGAAGTCTGGGAAGAATTACCGGCCGTAACGCTACCATTCTGGGCAAAAACCGGTTTTAATTTGCTTAGCTTTTCAACCGAAGTATCAGCCCGCGGACCTTCGTCAGTGTCTACCACAAAGCTGCGGGTTTTCTTTTTGCCGTTTTCATCGAGGTAGGTTTCTTCCACGTTTACCGGCACGATCTGGTCTTTGAAATAACCGTTCTGAATGGCGTTTATGGCTTTCTGGTGCGAATTATAAGCAAACTGATCCTGGTCTTCGCGACTCACATTGTAATCTTTCGCCACGGCTTCGGCCGTTAAACCCATGCCTAAATAATACTCCGGGTGCTTCACCGAAATGTTGTAATTCGGAACGGTTTTCCAGCCTACGGTTGGTACCAGCGACATACTTTCGGTGCCCCCGGCAATAATACAATCAGCCATTCCGGCGGTAATTTTAGCTACCGCCATGGAAATGGTTTCGATGCCGGAGCCGCAATACCGGTTCACAGTTTGCCCGGAAACGTTGATGGGCAGCGACAGCAAGGAGATCATCCGGCCAATTTGCAGGCCCTGCTCCGCTTCCGGAACGGCATTGCCTACGATCAGGTCGTCTACCCGGGCCGGGTCTAAGGAAGGCACCGAAGCGAGCAGATGTTTGATCACGTCGGCAGCCAGGTCGTCGGGGCGCGTGAACCGGAAGCCGCCACGGGTTGCTTTTCCTACGGCCGTCCGGAAGCCGGTTACGATATATGCTTGGTTCATTTTATGTATGTTTACCCCACCCTAACCCTCCCCTAAATCAGGGGAGGGAATTTTTGAGTGAGTTGGTTAATGTTTTAACTTTTTCAGCTGAAAACCATACCGTTTTCAATCCTTTAAATTATTTTTTTGCTCTTCCGGATTTGCAATCCGGAATTTTTGAGTTGCGGATCTGTGATCCGCCTTCTGCTGGCTTTTAACTGCTACCGTTTAAACCGGTGGTAGTGTTGCGAATTACAAATCCGCTGGCTTAGTACTTTCGGATTGCAAATCCGAAAGAGCGAAATTGGCCGGTGCCTTCTTCATCAATTAATTTCGCAGCGGTTTGCCAGTCGTCAGAATACTTTGGATACGCTCCAGCGTTTTGCGTTCTCCGGTCAGCGATAAGAAAGCTTCGCGCTCCAAATCCAGCAGGTATTGCTCCGAAACTTCGGTTGGCGCAGACAGGTCGCCGCCGCACATGATCCAGGCTAGTTTTTCGGTGATCTTTTTATCGTGCTGCGAAATGTAGCCGCCTTCGTACATGGCGTGGGCGCCGGTCAGGAACATGCCTAAACCGCTCTTGCCTTCCACTTTTATGTTGGTGCGCTGGGTTGGTTTGGTGTAACCGGTTTCGGCTAAACGAATAGCGGCAGCTTTGGCATCGGCGATCAAACGGTTCTGATTGATGGTTATTTCATCGCCGGGGCGCAGATAGTTCATATCGCGGGCTTCGTGCGCGGACGTTGCTACTTTGGCCATCCCGATGTTCAGGAAAGCGTTGCGCAAACGATTCAGCTCCGGATCGCCTTCCTGGAAACTGGCTGCCGTGCGCAGGGTCATTTCTTTGGTGCCGCCACCAGCCGGAATTAAGCCTACCCCGAATTCAACTAAGCCGATATAGGTTTCGGCAGCGGCTTGTACGTGGTCGGCGTGGAGGGTGATTTCGCAGCCTCCGCCCAGGGTTAAACCGTGCGGCGCCACTACCACCGGAATCGCTGAATAACGCACGCGCATCATGGTGTTCTGGAACTGTTTGATCATGAGGTTGATCTCGTCGTATTCCTGTTCCAGCGCGTTCATGTACAGCAAAGCAAGGTTGGCGCCAGCCGAGAAATTCGGGGCATCGTTGCCAATTACCAGGCCACGGAAATCTTTCTCGGCGAGGTCGATGGCTTTGTGAATTCCCTGTACCACTTCGGAGCCCATGGTGTTCATCTTGGTGTGGAATTCCAGGTTCAGAATGCCGTCGCCGATGTCGTGAAGGGTAGCGCCTTTGTTTTTCCAGACTACGTTGTTACTGCGGTAATTGTCAAGGATGATGAAGTTTTCGGTGCCCGGAATTGGCTTGTAGGTTTTGCTTTCGCGGTCGTAGAAAAGGCGTTTGCCGCTTTCACTTTTATAGAAGGTTTCGGTACCGTTTTGCATCATTTCGGTAACCCAGGCCGCTGGTTTGTAGCCGGCTTTTTCCATGTTGGCTACAGTCTCTTTCACGCCCAAAGCATCCCATACTTCAAACGGACCAAGATCCCAGCCGAAACCGGCTTTCATGGCATCGTCTATTCTATAAAGTTCGTCGGAGATCTCCGGAATGCGGTTGGAGGCGTATTGGAACAAACCGTAGGAAGTTTCGCGGAAAAAGTCAGCCGCTTTGTCGGAAGCACCAGCAAACGCTTTAAGGCGCGAACGCAGGTCTTCGATCGGCTTGATGGTTTCCATGCTCTGGAATTTCACCTTGTTTTTCGGGCCGTATTCCAGCGTGTTGAGATCCAGGGTCAGAATTTCAGTAGCGCCTTTTTCGTTCTTCGTTTTCTTATAGAAGCCCTGTTTCGATTTATCGCCGAGCCAGTTATTTTCTACCATTTTCTGTACGTAAGCCGGCAGCTGGAACAAATCGCGGCTTTCGTCTTTTTCCCCTGTCTGGTACAAGCCCTGCGCTACTTTTGCCAGCGTATCTAAGCCAACCACATCGAGCGTTCTAAACGTTGCTGATTTTGGGCGACCAATGGCCGGGCCAGTGATTCTATCGATCTCATCTACGTTCAGGCCGAGCTTGTTCATTACCTGCAAGCCTTGCATGATGGCGTAAATACCTACGCGGTTCGCGATGAAAGCAGGGGTGTCTTTTGCCAGAACGGTGGTTTTTCCGAGGTACAGATCGCCGTAGTGCATTAAGAATTTCACCACTTCTGGATCGGTTTTCGGCGTAGGAATAATTTCCAGGAGCTTTAAGTAGCGTGGCGGGTTGAAAAAGTGCGTGCCGCAGAAGTGTTTTTGGAAATCTTCGGAACGGCCTTCGAGCATGAAATGGATCGGGATACCGGAGGTGTTCGAAGTAATTAAAGTGCCCGGTTTCCGGAATTGTTCTACCTGCGCAAAAACCTGCTGCTTTATTTTCAGGTTCTCAACCACCACTTCAATGATCCAATCGCAATTGGCAATATCCTTCATATTATCGGTGAAGTTGCCGGTGGTGATGCGTTTGGCGAAATCTTTTTTGTAAAGCGGTGCCGGGTTGGAATTGATGGCCGTTTGCAAAGCTGTGTTCACGATGCGGTTGCGCACCTGCAGGTTTTCCAGGGTCAGTCCTTTGGCCTGTTCGTCGGGTGAGAGTTCGTTGGGAGCAATATCGAGGAGCAGCACCTGCACGCCGATGTTGGCAAAATGCGCCGCGATCCGCGAACCCATAACGCCGGAGCCAAGAACCGCTACTTTGTTGATGATTCTTTTCATTAGATAGATATTAGTATCTGGATGTTAGAAATTTAATTATTGAATGCGTGCAAGTAAAAATGCGTGAATGTCTCTTAACTGTTTTGTCGGAGCTTGGGTTTTGAGGCCTGAAAGCATACGGTTTTACCCCTACTAAATCCACCCCTAATTCAGGGGAGGATTTTTTCCAACCTTCGTTGCAAGCTTTTCTGCTGTTAGCCAACAAGCTCCTGCGCTCTTTCGGATGTTTTCATCCGAAAGCCACCTGCCGGGGATTTATCAATCCCGTGTTCATACAAACTCGTTGCACGCGGGTCAATAGACCCGCAACAGGCAAGATTCAGATTGATAAATCCGAATCAGCAATTACATTCCCGCATTTTCACATTTCTTAATTAGCACTTTAGCACTTACTTTAGCACATTAAACCATTAGCACATAACAAACCGCCACATTAAAAAATGCTTTTGCTTTCGATCAAACCGTTTATTTGGCCTATAACTTTGAAGAAACATTCGAGGTCTTTTTCGGGGATGGTTTCGCGGACTTTCTGGTTGAATTTCCGTACGGTTTGCCGGGAAACTTCTTTCTTTTGCATGCCTTTTTCAGTGAGCATGATACGCACGGAACGTTTGTCTTTTTCATCGGCCATTTTGTAGATGAGGCCTTTTTCTTCCATGCTTTTTAGAATGCGTGTAAGGCTGCGGGCTTCTAAACCTAATAAAGGCGCAATTTTGGTGGCCGGCGTGCCTTCGTTCGGGTCTATGTTCAGCAACACGAAGCCGATGGAAGTGGTTATGTCGTGCTGCGCGGCCTGCACATTGTACATGCGCGAGATGGCGTGCCAACAGACTTTTATATTATAATCTACGGTTTCTTCAGGTTTCATAGTAGTGGTTAGGATCAATAAGTTATACCAAATATAACGAAAATTTGTTATGCTTGCATACTAAATTAAAAAAAATATTTTAACACGATTTTTAGGATTTCCGGAACGAGCAAAGCCTTTCGTCTGAATTGGGATTCGTCAGATTACGGGATTTCAGGATTATCCAAAATCAGAATCTGTTAATTCCTAAATCTGATAAATCTTTAAATCTGACGAATCCAAATTCAGACATAAATAAAAAACCCGGCCACAGAGGTGCAGCCGGGTTTTTGCTTAGGAATACATACCGTTTATCTGGGCTTCGTAGTTTTTGCTGATCACTTTTCGTTTTACTTTCAGCGATGGCGTAAGTTCCCCGCTTTCAATGGTCCAGGGGTTCAGAATGAGTTCGAATTTCTTGATCTGTTCGTATTGCGCAAAACCTTCGTTGAACCCGGCAATTTCCTTTTTGAACTTGTCGATCACTTCCGGTTTTCGGATCATTTCGGCATCGGTGGTGTATGGTATTTGGTGAATTTTGCACCAGTCCTGCAGGCCGGCGTACGATGGCACAATGAGCGCGGAAGGGAATTTTTGCCCCTCGCCTACCACCATGGCTTGTTCAATTACCAGACTTTCTTTCAGCTTGTTCTCGATCTGCTGCGGCGCCACGTATTTTCCGCCCGAGGTCTTGAACATTTCTTTTTTGCGGTCGGTGATCTTCAGGTATTTGCCTTCCTCCATGTGCCCGATATCGCCGGTATGGAACCAGCCGTCTTTGTCTATTACTTCGGCTGTAAGGTCGGGTTTGTTGTAATAGCCTTTCATTACGCCGCGGCCGCGGGTCAGAATCTCGCCGTCTTCGGCAATCTTCACTTCTACCCCATCAATCGGCGGCCCAACCGTGCCAATTACGTTGTTTTCGGGTTCGTGGCGGTTTACTGCAATTACCGGACTGGTTTCGGTTAAACCGTAGCCTTCCATAACGCGAATGTTCGCCGACCAGAAAACTCTTGCCAAACGTGGTTGCAAAGCCGCACCGCCCGAAACAATAGCGATTACGTTTCCGCCCAGAGCTTCGCGCCATTTATTGAAGATCAGTTTATTGGCCAAAGCCAGCTGCGTGTTATAGAAGAAACCCTGATCTTTGCGGGTGTCGTATTTCAGGCCGAGCTCTAAAGCCCAGAAGAAAAGTTTGCGTTTTACGCCTTCCAGCTCCAGGCCTTTGGCTACAATTTTATCGTAGACTTTTTCGAGCAAACGCGGTACCGTTGTAAATACGTGCGGCTTTACTTCTTTCAGATTGTCGGCAATGGTTTCCATGCCTTCGGCGAAGTAAATAGAAACCCCGAAACTCATGTATAAATAAAGCAGCATGCGTTCGTAAATGTGGCAAAGCGGCAGGAAACTAAGCGCGCGGTGGTTTTCGTTTACCGGTACGTAAGGGCCTGCGCCTTTTACGTTGCTCACAATATTATCGTGGCTCAGCATTACGCCTTTGGGGTTGCCGGTAGTGCCTGAAGTATAAATAATGGTGAGCAGATCGTCGGGTTTAATGGCGGCTTTGAGCGGTTCCAGTTTGGCGGCATCTTCGCCTTGGCCCAGTTTCAGAAGGTCGGTCCAGCATTTGGCACCGGGTACGTCATCGAAGGTGTAAATTTCTTTTATGCCCTCAATTTCGGCGGTCGCGGCTATTACTTTATTATAAAGCGTACGATCCGAAACGAACACCGCTTTTACTTCGGCATCGTTGAAAATGTAACGGTAATCTTCTTCGGTAATGGTGGGGTACATGGGCACGCCAATGGCGCCGATCTGCTGAATGCCGTAATCTACAAAAACCCATTCGGGCCGGTTCATCGATACAATAGCCACTTTATCGCCGCTTTTTATGCCCAGTTTCAGCAAGCCCAAACTCACCTGGTTGGCTTTTTCCTGCACTTGCTGGGTGCTGTATTTACGCCATTCGCCGTTAATTTTGGCAGCCAGACAATCGGGTTGCGGGTACTTTTTAAGCTGGTAAGGCAGAATATCGAAAGCGCGGGTAAAATCCATAGTAGATCTGTTTGCGTGAGGAGGCTTTTCTTTTCTTAAATAAAGCTATTTCCGGCGGAAAAAACAATATTGCAATAATTTTCTACCATACGCACGAAGCAGGCTTTCCGGTTTTAATTTCTTAATTTTGGAACTGCCACTTTTAGCTATATGAATTTAGGAATACTGTTTGAAGCCCTGCCCGAAGAGTTTGAAAAATTTGCCACCCAGGATCTGAAAAGTGTGGGCGCGCATACCGATGCTTTTCTTTACAAATTCCCCGATTGGCAGGAAGCCGACATTGCTGTTTTTGGCGTGCTCGATAACCGCGGAAAAACGGTATCTATTTCCGACGAAAATCCGGCCGATGCCATACGCCGGAAACTTTACGGCCTGAAAAAAGGCACCGGCCGCTACCGCATTGCCGACCTCGGAAATCTGCGCCCCGGCATTACGTTGGAAGAAACGCATTTCCGGATACGCGAAGTGGTGGAAATGCTGGTGGCCAACCATACTATTCCGGTAATTTTAGGCAGCAGCCACGACCTGGATTATGGTCAGTTTTTAGCTTACGAAACCTGGGGCCGGCCGGTGAATTTAGTAACTGTAGACAGCGCGCTGGATATGACCGAAAATTCTTCGGCGGCCGAAAACAAGCAGCATCTGCACAAAATTCTGATGCACGAACCGAATTATTTGTTCAGTTTCAGCCAGCTGGCGCACCAGAGTTATTTAACCGAACCGGAAATGATGGCGGTGCTTGAAAAACTGCATTTCGAAACCATCCGGATAGGTGAAGTGCACAAAGATATTACCAAAACCGAACCGCTTATCCGCCACGCCGATCTGCTGAGTTTCGATGTTTCGGCCATTAAATTTCAGGAAATGCCGGGGTATGCGCCGGCTAATCCGTTTGGTTTAAGCGGCGAACAAGCCTGTCAGCTGACCTGGTACGCGGGGCAAAATGACCAGCTTACATCTTTCGGGCTTTACGAATACGAACCGGCTTACGATCCGCAACGGCAAGGCGCATTTCTGCTGGCAACCATGGTCTGGTATTTTATAGAAGGCTTTTACCAGCGCAAAAATGAACTCGATTTCACGGGCAAAAAATTCACGAAATACACGGTTGCTTTCCACGATAACCCGAACAAAATGTCGTTCTACAAAAGCAACCTGAGCGATAAATGGTGGCTGGAAGTAGAAAACCTGACGCCCGAAAAAGACAACCACATTGTGCCTTGTACTTACGACGATTATCTGCTGGCGACGAATGGTGAAGTTCCGAATAGATGGATTCTGACGCAGGCGAGAATGGGGTTTTAATGTGCTAATGCGTTAATGTGCTGATGTGCTAATTGTTGAATGATTGAATTAGAGAATGATTGAATAAATGAAGGAAGAAAATCTAATTGATAAATTAAATGGCCTGAATTTTTCGCTGGAGGAAACTGGAGATATTACTATTCTGAATTTTGGTAAAGATTATGAAATCCAGGAATATGGTTTTATTTGGGATATCATACATGAAAGTAAAAAGCATCCTTCAGAAGTAGATTTCCTTTTTAAATCAGATCAGCTAATATTAGACTTCTCAAACCTTAACTATATTGATCAAACAGGTGGCGAATTTACCGTTCTGAATGAAACTTATAAGGTCTTAAAAGGGAAAGAAATTCTTTTTTGTGGGATCAACGAAAATATTGAATTCATTTTTAAAATGATTTCAGAGGAAGAATATTCAAAGCTTTTAAAATTCGAAACCCGTGAAAAAGCAATTGAATATTATAGAGCTCAAAAGAATAAATAATGAAGATGTAGAATCATTTTCACATTTACGCATCTTCAGATTTTCAAATTGTAGCATGAAATTTTACCGCATACTTTTTATCCTGTTTTCCCTATCGTTTTTTGCCGGTGAAGTGCGGGCGCAGGAAGTGATTCCGTGCCGGTATCCGTTGCAGGTTTCGGCCGATTCTTTGGTGAATTTTGTGCGGAAAGATTTTGAATGGCGCACCGGAAAACCAACGCAAATTGAGCCGGAAGACTGGAAAATGTATTTCTACGACAATACACGCGGCATCGATTTTACGTCGGCTTATAACCAGGCGCAGCAATTTCTGTTAGAAAAACTAGGTCGGGAAGTTTTCTGCCGCTACACCGACCTGATGCTCAACAGTTTCGAAATAAACCCGACCAACAGCAACGAATTTTATCTTACGTATTATCTCCAACTTCCGAACCTGGAAAACCCGAAGCAGATCGGTTACATGCAATTCAATTACGAGGTAGTTCCGCTCAAATTCACCTTCAATTTACAACCCGATAATACGCTTCGCACCACCGTTCCAACGAACGTTCCGGAATGCAACAACCAGCCCGATTGCGGCATAACGATCACAAAAGAACGGGCGCTGCAAATTGCCCGCGCCAAAGAAATAATTACCAATAACGTAGATTATTTCATCGAAACCGACGGCCGCGACTGGGTGATCAGAACTTCACCGAACGGCGGAAAAACCGTAATTGCGCACCGCATTAATTTGCAAACCGGCGCCGTTTCGGGACCATTAACGGTGGTGAAGTAAGTAGGAATGATTGAATGAGAGAATGAGTGAGTTAGAGAATTATAAATGAAAAATGGTGGAATTAAGATAATCAGGAAAAGCATTAAAGCACTTTTTCAGCTAAAAAGCATATCGTTTTGGATGGAGATTTTCTTCCGAAAAGCCATTCCAGCATTCTCTCATTCAATAATTCTCCAATTCTAGCATTCACCAATTCAATAATTAAAAACTTTGGAAAACGAATACGCGCATTTGCCCGAATACACCAAAAGCCAGCTGGCGCTCCGCAACGGTCAGGACCGCGACGAGATCTGGGTGGCTTACAAAGGCATAATTTACGACGTAAAAAAATCGAGGCTCTGGAGCCGGGGCAACCACTACGAACACTGGGCCGGCCAGGACTTAACCGCCGAACTGAAAGATGCACCGCACACCGACTATGTTTTCGATAAATTTGAAGCCATTGGCCGGATTAAAAAGTAATTAAATGGTTAAATGGCTTAATTGTTAAATGGCTGAAAACGCTATGATTTTCAGGCTGAAAAGTAAAAAAACAATTAAACATTCAACAATTAAACAATGTAAAAAATGAAATTAATAGCCGATAGCGGCGCTACCAAAACCGACTGGTGTTTACTGGATGATAACGGCGCAGAAACCATTTTTAAAACGCAGGGAATCAGTCCGCATTACCAGACTTCCGAGGAAATTACGGCTACGGTAAAAACGGAATTGCTGCCGCAGCTAAAAGATTTGGTGCCTGCTGAGCTTTTCTTTTACGGCACCGGTTGCAGCTCCTATAAAAGCAAGGCAATCGTGCTTCGGGGCTTGCAGGCTGTTTTTCCGGACACTAAAATTGAAGTAGATCACGACCTCATTGCAGCAGCCCGGGCACTTTGCGGAAGAGAAGAAGGCATTGCCTGCATTCTGGGAACCGGCTCTAATTCCTGCCATTTTAAAGACGGGAAAATTGCTTACAACGTACCCAACTTAGGCTTTATCTTGGGCGACGAAGGCAGCGGCGGCTATCTAGGCAAGCGCCTTATTCAGGCTTTTCTGAACCTCGAACTTCCAACAGAACTGCACGAAAAAGTCAAAGCCACTTATAATTTAACACACGACGATATTATTCATACCGTTTACACCAAGCCTTTTCCGAACCGGTTCCTGGCCACGTTTACCAAATTCCTGGGCGAAAACCGCCAGCATCCATTTCTGGCAAAGCTGATCCACACCGGCCTCAACGATTTTTTTGTAAAGAACATTATCCGCTACAAAGATCACCAAACACTGCCCGTGCACTTTTTAGGCTCCATTGCCTACCATTTCAACACCGAACTGAAAGAAATAGCCGCCAGCCACAACATTACCATCGGCCGCATCATAAAAACGCCCATGGAAGGTTTGATCGAGTATCATTCTTAGTTTGGTTGTTCGTTGTTGGTTGTTCGTTGTTGGTTTTAGAAGTTTTATGAAAGTTAAGATCATTGCAGTAACAGGAATTATCCTTTGTCTTATTATCATAAGTATTTTAGCGTATTTTAACACTAAGGATTTTTGGGCTATTGACGCCTGCTTAGATAAAGGTGGACGATGGAATTATGAAACCAAAAAATGCGAATATGGTCCTAAACTTCCTGATTAAAAAGTAAAATCCATTTCCAAATTTCCTCATTTTCAAATTTTCACATTGAAAGAAATGTCTACCACCGAAACTGCTTCGCACTACAATAACCTCGAGAAAATGTCGGTGCATGAGCTGCTGACCAATATTAATAACGAAGACAAAACGGTACCGCTGGCAGTAGAAAAAGCCATTCCGCAGATCGAGAAACTGGTAGAAGTTATTGTAGGAAAACTGGGCAACGGCGGTCATTTATTTTACATCGGCGCAGGAACCAGCGGACGGTTGGGAATAGTAGATGCTTCGGAATGTCCACCCACGTACGGCGTGCCTTTTGATCTAGTGCAGGGCATTATTGCGGGCGGCGATGGGGCCATCAGAAAAGCCGTAGAATTTGCCGAAGATGATTTTGAACAAGCCTGGAAAGATCTGCAGAAAGCCGGCATTACTGAGGAAGATGTGGTGGTTGGCATTGCCGCTTCGGGAAGAACGCCTTACGTAATTGGCGGTTTACAGGTTTGTAACGAACGCGGAATTGCTACGGGTTGCGTGGTTTGCAACGTCAATTCCAAAGTAGCCGAAGTAGCGCAGTTCCCGGTAGAAGTTATAACCGGACCGGAGTTTATAACCGGCAGCACGCGCATGAAAGCCGGCACTGCACAAAAGCTCGTTCTGAATATGCTTACTACTTCAACCATGATCAAACTCGGACGCGTAAAGGGCAATAAAATGGTAGACATGCAGCTAAGCAATTTAAAACTGGTAGATCGCGGCGCAAGAATGCTTATGGAAGAACTGAAGATTTCGCATGATGAAGCAAGTGCATTGCTGGAAAAATATGGCAATGTGCGGGCTGCCATTGAAGCTTATAAAGGCAAATAAAACCCAATAGTTTTTAACCAGAATGGGTAGAGACAAGGCATTACCTTGTCTCTACGGTTTTATACACATTCCACTTTCCTCAAAAACCAATCCCGCAAAAATTCAGTAAGCAAAAAGCCACAAATTTACGCTTTCGTTTCATGCACACCATTGAGCCTTTCTACAACTGGATCGAAATTTATTCTGCTTCCGAAGACCCGCGTTCGCCGCTTTTTGAAGCCGAAAACGACCTGAGTTACTACACGCACGATATTTACGGCTATTACATTCATCCGCAATGGGACCCGATCGGTTCGGAAACGCTGTTTATCAAGATCCTGTTTGCTGACTACGACGAAGGCTACGCCATTATAGAATTTATTGGCGAGTGGAACGATGCGCTGCATAATGATATCATGCACCTGAAACGGAATATTGTGGACCCGTTAATTCAGGAAGGCATTAAATACTTCATTCTCATCGGCGAAAACGTTTTCAATTTTCATGGGTCCGACGACAGTTATTACGAAGAATGGTTTGAGGATGTGGAAGAAGGCTGGATCGCGGCAATTAATTTCCAGGAATTTGTACTGCGCGAAATGCATAATTACAACCTCGATTCTTATATCAATTTCGGTGGCAGCCTGGAAGAAATTCCGTGGCGCACCTTAGACCCACGACAGCTTTACCAGCGCGTAGATCAGCTTATTCAGAAACGCCTGCTGTGATATGAATACCAAGGTTTTGAATAAAAATCAGATGAAAACGCGATGCTTTCCGGATTAAAAACTGCTTAGAAAAATGGTAGGCTTTGGAAGCAAAAAAGTAAGTGCATAAAAAAAGGCGCCGTTGCCGGCGCCTCTCTTCTAACAAAACATTTCAATAATTAATTATTGAGCAGCGTTTTCAATGCTGTCAGCTTTTGCTTCGCCAGCATCTTCTACTGCGTCAGCACCAGCTTCGTTGCCCGCATCTTCCATAGCGTCAGCTTGGTGTTCTGCACCTTCTTCTACTTGCTCAGCCTGGTGCTCAGCAGCATCTTCTTTTTTAGAATCGCAAGAAGCGAAAGTGAACATACCAGCAGCAAGAGCTAAGAACAATACCTTTTTCATTTTTCTAAATTTAATGGTTAAGTGAATGAATTTCTTCTTTTATGCTTCTATTAGAAACCTGCGTTTCCAGTCAGAATACAGGCTTTATACCAGCAACTGCAAAAGGTAACCCAGCTTTCAGAAAAAAATTTAAAAATATTTCTGCCGGCGTGTTTAGTTTTTTAAGGCTAAATCACTGCGTTTTTTTACCAACAAAAAGCCCCGCATTGCTGCGGGGCTTTTTCTACACCAGCCGGAGCCGGTTAGCGTCATTTACTAAACCAATAATTACTTAACTACAGTAGTATCAGTAGTGGTTGTTGTAGCAGATGTTGTGTCTACAGTTGTAGTAGTTGTGTCCATAGACATGTCAGTAGACTCAACTGTAGTTTCAGTAGTTGTAGTTTCTTCAACTTTTTTAGACTCGCAAGAAGCGAAAGCGAACATACCGGCAACTGCTACAAGAGATAATACCTTTTTCATTTTTGGATTAAGTTTAATTGTTGTTTTATAGTTTCTTTGCTGTTTACCGGAGCTTTGCAACCATCGAAAATTCCGGCGAACGAGGTTTAATACTGAAAGTGAAAGAAGGTAACCCGTACTTTTCAAAAAAAATTAAAAAATATTCCGGCACCGGCCAGTTAGTTTTTAGGCTGAAAATGCTACCGTTTTTATAAATAAAAAAGCCCCGAATTTGCTTCGGGGCTTTTTTTGCCGAAACCAGCCAAGCGCCGGTTTCTAATGGCTTTTACTAAACTGAAATTACTTAACTACAGTAGTGTCAGTAGTAGTTGTAGTAGCAGTAGTGTCAACTGTTACAGCAGCAGTGTCAACAGCTACGTCTTCAGTTGTAGTTACTTCTTCAGTTGTAGTTGTAGTTTCTTCAACTTTTTTAGACTCGCAAGAAGCGAAAGCGAACATACCAGCAACTGCTACAAGAGATAATACTTTTTTCATGATGAAAGTTTTGTAAATGATTTTGTTTTTAGAGTCGCAAAGGTAATGCAACTTTTTCATTCCAAACAACATCCTGAAAAAATTATTTTTTCTTGAAGATCACGTTGATCGGCACGCCTTCAAAACCGAAATGTTTGCGGATCTTATTCTCCAGAAAACGCACGTAGCTTTCACGCAAATATTGCGGCAAATTGCAGAAAAATGCGAACGTTGGGTTGTGCGTTGGGATCTGGGTTACGTACTTGATCTTCACAAACTTACCTTTGATGCTTGGCGGCGGATAACGCTCGATCTCTTCCAGCATTACTTCGTTCAACTTCGAGGTCGGGATCTTTTTCATCTTGTTCTCATACACCTCGATCACTTTTTCAATAGCCTTGTGTACGCGCTGCTTGGTGAGCACCGAGGTGAAAATGATCGGCATATAGGTCATGGAACCCAGCTTTTCGTAGATCTTTTCTTCGAATTCTTTGGCTGTATTGGTTTCCTTGTTCTCTACCAGATCCCACTTGTTTACCAGAATCACGATGCCTTTTTTGTTCTTATCGGCCAGGCCAATAATGTTGATGTCCTGCGCTTCTATACCGCGGGTTGCATCGATCATTACCACGCAAACGTCCGATTCTTCCAGTGCCCGGATGGCCCGCATTACAGAGTAGAATTCGATGTCTTCGTGTACCTTAGCTTTCCGGCGCAGACCGGCCGTATCGATCAAAATAAACTCTTTGCCGAAGGCATTGTAGCGCGAATGAATAGAATCGCGGGTGGTGCCGGCAATGTCGGTTACAATGTTGCGTTCTTCGCCTAAAAGCAGGTTGGCAAAAGAAGATTTACCCGCGTTCGGGCGACCCATAATGGCAATTTTCGGAATTCCCGCATCCGGATCTTCTTCGTCTTCGCTTTCGAAATGTTTTACTACTTCATCCAGAAGATCGCCGGTTCCGGAACCGTGCTGGCTCGAGATCGGGAATACTTCTTCGCCTAAACCCAACGCATAAAATTCGCCGGCCTGGTGACCACGTTGAAATGTATCGGCTTTGTTGGCTACGATGTAAATTGGTTTTTTAGAGCGACGTAGTACGTTTGCAAATTCTTCGTCGAGACCGGTTACGCCGGCTTCTACGTCTACCATGAACAGAATTACGGTGGCTTCGGCAATGGCCAAATCTACCTGTTTCCGGATCGATTCTTCGAAAATATCATCGGAGCCGGTTACGTAACCGCCGGTATCTACCACGGTAAAGTTTTTGCCGATCCATTCGGAATAGCCGTAGTGGCGGTCGCGGGTTACGCCGCTTTCATCGTCCATGATGGCTTTGCGGGAGCCCACTAAACGGTTAAAAAAGGTTGATTTGCCGACGTTAGGCCGGCCTACAATTGCTACAATGTTTGCCATTGTGGTAAAAAATTTGGTAATGTTTCAGCCCCTCATTCTTCGTAGGAGTATCCGAATAAATAAAATGGTGTTCCTGTTGCCTGAACTCTACAACAGAACCAAGTTTGGACCGAAGTCCGGTAATGTTTTTTTGTCTGAATTGGGATTTATGGGATTAGGGGATTAATCAGATTCAAATTTTAAAATCCTGAAATCCGTTAATCTGGCGAATCTAATTCTGACTTTTTAGGCCTGAAAGCCTAGCGTTTTTTTCGTGATTCTAATAAATTAGTTTAAGATCATCTTCAGATGTCATCTCATAAATAGTATTATCTTTCTTCCCTATCCCCAACAAAACCTGTAATTCAATACCTTCACCATGATTTAATGCGATATTCTTTATTTTTAAATCACCATAGACACTTCCGGAAATAACTAAATCGTAAGTTGATCCAGGTAAATTGTATTTAAATCTCCCATTTGAATCAGAAGCCGCTCTAAATCTTTCCCCTGAAACATTATCCCATATGTAGATATTTTCAAAAGGTAAAGTATCAGGCTTCAATTGAGAATAAGTTCCTCTTCCAAGGACCATTCCTGTAATATAAGTTTCTATTGAATCACTAGCCTTAATTCTCTTAAAAGAAAGAACTTCACTTTTAACTGGATCAATTTCAAGAATTGAAGTTTCACAATTGAATTGCCCAATATGCCTTTGGCAGCCAAAACAGAATAAAGCAAAAATTGCTATTAAAAAACTTCCTCTCATAAAACTCAACTCCCCTTATACCCAAACCGCGATAACGATTTCGGATCGCTGCGCCAGTTTTCTTTTACTTTCACGAAAATTTCGAGGAACACTTTTTTCTGGAAGAAATCTTCGAGATCGACGCGGGCCAGCGAACCAACTTTTTTCAGCATTTCGCCGCCGTGGCCAATGATGATGCCTTTCTGGCTGCGGCGCTCCACTATAATTTCGGCGCGCATTCTAATAATCGTTTCGTCTTCCTTGAATTCCTCGATCACCACTTCGCAGCTGTAAGGAATTTCTTTTTTGTAGGTCAGGAAGATCTTTTCGCGGATCATCTCGGCTGCGAAGAAACGCTCGGGCTTGTCGGTTAGTTCATCTTTCGGGAAATAAGCCGGGTGCTCGGGCATGTGCTTCAGAATAAGCTCAAAAACCTTGTCGGTATTTTTCTTGTTCAGCGCCGAGATCGGGATAATTTCTTCGGCCTGCACTTTGTCTTTCCAGTAATTTATCTTTTCCAAAACCTCATCGGAAGTAGCCTGGTCGGTTTTATTGATGAGCAGCAGAATTTTCGCTTTCGATTTTTCTAAGCGTTTGATCACTTCGTCTTCGTCCCATTTTTCATAGATATCCGTTACGAACAGCACCACATCCGCATCTTCCAGCGAGCCGCGCACAAATTCCATCATACTTTCGTGGAGTTCGTATTTGGGCTGAATAATGCCCGGCGTATCGGAATACACGATCTGAAAATCGTCGCCGTTCAGAATACCCATGATGCGGTGGCGCGTGGTCTGGGCTTTGGACGTTATAATTGAGAGGCGTTCGCCAACCAGCACGTTCATCAGGGTCGATTTTCCAACGTTGGGTTTCCCGATAATGCTGACAAATCCGGCTTTGTGAGGCGTTTCCAAAATAGTAATAGGTTAGGTTTGAACTTGCAAAGATACATATTATTTGGTTGATGGTTGGTAGTTGCTGGTTGTTGGAGTTTTTCGGGGGAAATTGGTAGCGTTTTTGGGTGGTTAACCCCACCTAAATCCTCCCCTAAGTCAGGGGAGGGCGTTTTTTATCGGATAATGTGAAACAACTACCCCTGCCCCTCCTTGGTAATGAGGGGAGCTGCTTTACTGCCAATCTTTTGATTATTGCTAATAGAAAACGCTATACTTTTGTACACAAAAAGTCATGGCAAGCAGAAAAGAAAAAGCGCCCCTCCTTTTCAAGAAGGGGTTCGGGGTGGTTATTTCACATTATCAGAAATCCTGTTAATCCAACAAATCTTGAAAATCGTGTTCAGACAATTTTAAACTCCTGCAGTACAAAACTCCCTCCCCTGAATTAGCTATTGAGGTGGGGTCAACTAAATGCCTATCTTTACAGTTTAATTCCGAAAAAGAAACTATGGCTTCTACACCGCTTACCGGCGTTTTACTCATAAATTTAGGCACTCCAGATTCTCCCGAAGTTCCGGATGTGCGCAAATACCTGCGTGAATTTTTAATGGATGGCCGCGTAATTGATATGCCGACTCCCCAGCGATTTATGCTCGTAAATGGCGTAATTGCCCCGTTCCGCGCGCCAAAATCGGCGAAGGTTTACAAAGAACTTTGGGATGAACGCGGCTCTCCCCTACTCTACTACAGCCAAGATCAGCAGAAACTGCTTCAGGAAAAACTGGGCAAAGATTATTACGTGGCTTTGGGTATGCGCTACCAGAATCCGAGCATAGAAAGTGCGTTGGAAGAACTCCGAAAAAAGGATGTAGACAAGATCATCGTGCTTTCGTTGTACCCGCAATACGCTTCGGCGAGTACCGGAACTTCTACTCAAAAAGTGATGGACATTGTGAGCAAGTGGGAAGTAATTCCGAGCATTTCGTTCCTGAACCGCTTTGCCGACGATCCGGGTTTTATCAAAACTATAGCTGCCATCGGCCGCAGTTACATGGAAAAAACGCAGTTCGACCATTACGTTTTCAGCTACCACGGCATTCCGGAACGGCAGATCTTAAAAGCTTCGAACGGCGGCTATTGCCAATTATCGGATAAATGCTGCGCAACTTACAACAAGAAAAACCGCTACTGCTACCGCGCGCAATGCTACGAAACCACGCGTCTGGTAGCCAAAGAACTCGGTTTGCGCGAAGATCAGTACACGGTGGCGTTCCAATCAAGATTACAGGCGCGCATTAAAGATCCGTGGATCAAACCATATACCGACGAAGTAATTGCTGAAATGCCGAAAAAAGGTATCAAGCGCGTGCTGGCGTTCAGTCCTGCTTTCGTGGCCGATTGCCTGGAAACGACCGTTGAAGTTGGCCGCGAGTTCCGGGAGATTTTCGAGGAAGCCGGCGGCGAACACTGGCAGTTAGCGGAGAGTTTAAATACGCATCCGCTTTGGATCGATACGCTGAAAGATATGGTGTTGCGGAGTTAGTTTTTCAGGTAAAAAGCATAGCGATTTTAAAAATGCTGAAAATAAAAATCCTGTCATGTGGAGCGATAGCGAAACAACTTGTCAGCGGTTAGCAGAAACTTTTCTATTAGCAGCCGATGAGCTCCTTCGCTGCTGCTCAGGATGACAAACTTATTATATCTAATTACAAGTCAATCTATAAAATTCAAAGTCCCGGTTTCACACAAGAAGCCGGGACTTTTTTATACCAAAACGATATCGTTTTGCGGCTACAAACTCAACCCTATTCCTTTTTCTTCGGAAGCATATATAATTGCACGCTGCCTTTTTGCCACAATAATTTCCGCTCCGGGAAAAGCATATACACGCTGTCCGCTTTTAAATGCATCATCAGTTCTGGGTTCGAGATCATGGCGTGGTTCATGAGTAAAAAAGCGGTATCGGCGGTGGCGGAAACATGCTGGGTGCGGTTGTAATTCAGGTATTCGTAATGCGGGTTGGGTTTGTAACCGTAAAAAGACGCGTGTTGCTGCGCCAGATATTCGTTCGTGAAAACCTGATAACGGCCGGATTTATGATTCAGCCGTTCGGTCATGAGTTTTTGCGTTACGAAATAATCGGTTACGGTAGGTTTTACCATAAAATGTAACGGACGGATAGCCAGCGAAAACATGATCGCCAGCAAACCCAAAACCGGAATCGCGAACTTCGGCACGAACCGCACGAACAGGAAAAACAACCCGATGGGCACGTAAATTGCTGCCATATTCGATCTGGAAATAATGGCCGCAGCAATAAATAAAACGCCAACCAATAACTGGAAACGCGGTTTATAAAAATTATTCGCCAGCGCAAAACCAGCCGAAATGCAAAGCGGCGGCATGAGAACCGTGATCATGCGCGGCACCAGAACCATGGGCTTGTAATGCGTGTAAGAAGTACTCCCGAACCAGAAAGCCAGCAAGATCAGAATCGTGACCAGCAACCAATAACTGCGCGTATTTTCCAGTTTCAGCAGGTTTCTAAGCGTTACACCGGGCGCCGAAAATGCGAAAATTATCGGAACAATAATGCCGCTGACAATAAAAAACTGAATCGGTTCAAAAGTCAGGCGATTGAAGTAATAAGCGGTTTTGTTATTCAAATAACCCGGCTTGAATTCGTTCACAATTTCCGAGGTCATCAGGAAACGGTTGAGCCAGTGGCCAGTAAAAATTTCGTAGGCTGCAAAATAAAACGCTAGCAAAATGGACCCAAAAACTGCCGACCAAACCCAAAATTTCAGGTTTTCCTTCCGCACAAGATCTAATACAAAAACGTAGAGGTAAAAAGGCAGGATGTAAATGATCGTTTCCTTCGTGAGCATGGCCAGAAAATTCAAAACTGCAAATGCCAGCGCGAAACCAACTGCATTTTGCCGCACTTTCCGGAACCGGTACAAAACGCCCAGAATGCCCAGCCCCACCAGCATCACAATATTATCGGGATAAAGGTAATTGGAAAGGAAAAGCGTGTGAAAATTGAAGCCGAGCAAAATAACCGCCCACATGGCCACACCCGGGTAATTCTTCCTCAGCAAATAGTAAATTAAAACCAGCGTGCCGGCGGTGCAAAGCATGGGCCAGACGGTAGTAATGTAAGGCGAAACACCGATGGTAGCATACAAAACCGAAACCGGCAGATATGCAAAGAACCGGTGCGAAAACGGCATGTCTTCGAATTCAAAATCGCCGGTCAGCACTTCGTGGGCGTAGCGGCTGTAAGCCCAATCGTCGTTGAAATACGAACCTTCGTGCGCGAAAAAGAAATACAGAAGCGTAAACACGCAGCCAGCCAGCAAAGTCAGTTTCGCCAGCAAAGCTTCGCTTTTAGTTAGTTGTTGCAGTTTGTTCAGCACGCGTTAAGGTAGTCCGGTGATTTAAAAAATGAAGTGCTGCGAAGTAACGTTAATTTTTCGTTTCCGGCAAAAGGTGTTCCTGTAATGGCAATATCTGCACACGAAAATGACAGGGAAAAAGCAGAAAAAAGTCCCGGCCTCAATCATGAAACCGGGACTTTTCAGCGCAAAAGCATAGCGTTTTACGCCGGAACGTTCTGATACATTTTGGCCAGCGTAGCCGCGGCGTAATCTACTTCTTCTATGGTGTTGTATTTGCTGAACGAGAAACGCACCGCACCACGCTCCGGCGAAACACCCAAAGCCTGCAACACGTGCGAACCCGCGTTGGCACCAGAAGTACAAGCACTGCCGCCCGAAGCTGAAATCTTATTGATATCCAAGTTAAACAGCAGCATTTCGTTCATTTCCGAAGGCGGCAGACTGATGTTCAATACGGTGTACAAACTCTTATCGGCAAACTCCGAATTTCCGTTGAAACGTACGTCTTCTATTTGCGCTTTCAGTTGGGAAATCATGCGATCTTTCAAGGCCTGAACGTGTTTCTGGTGCTCGGCCATGTCGCGGTAAGCAATTTCCAGGGCTTTGGCCAAGCCAATAATGCCATACACGTTTTCGGTACCGCCGCGCATGTTGCGCTCCTGCGAACCGCCGTGCATGAATGGCTGAATTTTCACGTCGCCGTTCACATATAAGAAGCCTACGCCTTTCGGACCGTGAAATTTATGCGCCGAACCAACCAGGAAATTTACCGGCAAGGTTTGCAGGTCGTGCACGTAATGGCCCATGGTCTGCACGGTATCGGAATGGAAAATGGCGTCGTGTTTTTTGCAGATCTCCCCAATCGTTTGAATATCGTTCAGGTTGCCGATCTCGTTGTTAGCGTGCATGATGGTTACCAGCGTTTTGCCGTTCGTAGCCAGCAATTCTTCCAGATGGTTCAGGTCTAAGGCACCGCGTTCGTCGTGCTTTAAGTAGCTTACTTTTATGCCGTCGTTTTTCTCTAAACATTCTACCGAGTGCAGCACCGCATGGTGTTCCATTTTGGTAGTAATTACGTGCTTAATGCCCAGGCTGCGCGACGTACTGATAATGGCAGTATTGTCGGCTTCGGTACCACAGCTGGTAAAGAAAATTTCCGAAGGCGATGCGTGCAGCAAATTAGCAACCGTGCGGCGCGCACCTTCAATAGCCGAACGCACTTGCCTTCCGTGCCAGTGAATAGACGATGGATTGCCAAAATGTTCGAGCATGTAAGGCGCCATGGCATCAAAAACTTCTTTGTCTAAAGGAGTGGTCGCCGCATTGTCGAAGTAAACACGCATACTTTTTATTTAATTAGAAATTAGAAATCAAAAATTCTTAAATCAGCCCTGCTGAATCGGAAATTCAAAACGAAAGATTTACAAATATAAGGTTTTCAACCCTAAATCGTTCCATCTCAAGGTGCTAACTTGCGAAAAATATCCATGAATTACTAAACCCCAGAATGATCATCAAAACCTTCTGGTCAATTAACCAACGATAAAGATTAAAAAATCTTTACTCTACCTCTAAATTCCACACATATCGCCAGCGCAGCGTCCTTCGAAAATCACGTTTGCTAGAAAGCTAAAATAAAAGAAGCCAGCTACGAAGGTGAATGATACCAGTTTCTGTGAGAGCGGCCTCCAAGCTTACCGGTGGCTTTAGCCAGCCCGGAAGGACAGGTAAGATTGCAGCCGCGAACGCAGAAACGAAGCCCGCCCGGCTTGAGGGAGAAAATTGCCGATGGAAGTTTAAAGCCACCTGTTTAGCAGAAACAGTATTTCAAAAACGCTATCCTTTGTAGCTCAAAAACTCAATAGCAAACAAAACTACCAACTTGAAGAGATCTCTCCTTCCGTCGAGATGACGAAATAAACAGTATGATTTGAAGCAAAAAACACAGATATGCGGCTTTATAAGTTCCCTCGACTAGCGCTCGGGATGACGAAAACGCTATGCTTTTAAAGCAAAAAAGTCTGAAGCGTTTCCGCAACAGACTTTTCAATTTCTAATTCGTAATTTCTAATTAAAACCTACGCTTTCACCGAAATAATTTCCTTGATATCGGCAATGATCTTATTAGCCAAATGCTCCGCCGTAGCGTTAGAATCCGATTCGGCGTAGATACGGATGATCGGTTCGGTGTTGGATTTGCGCAGATGAACCCACTCCTTGTCGAACTCAATTTTAACGCCGTCTATAGTGTTTACCGGTTGCTTTTTGTAGCGATCCTGCATTTGCACCAGCACATCGTCTACGTTAATTTCCGGCGTTAATTCTATCTTGTTTTTCGAAATATAATAGTTCGGGTAAGAAGCGCGCAAACGGGTCATTCTTAAACCAGATTTTGCCAGGTGCGTCAGGAATAAAGCAATACCAACCAAAGCATCGCGGCCGTAGTGCAACTCCGGGTAAATAATACCGCCGTTGCCTTCACCCCCAATTACCGCATTCTGCTCTTTCATCATTTTCACCACGTTCACTTCACCTACCGCCGAAGCAAAATAGTTGCCGCCGGCTTTTTCGGTTACATCACGTAAAGCTCTGGTAGAAGAAAGGTTGGAAACAGTATTGCCAGCGTTGTTTTGCAACACGTAATCAGCCACGGCAACCAGCGTATATTCTTCGCCGAACATGCTGCCGTCTTCGCAAACCAAAGCCAGACGATCTACATCCGGATCCACTACAATACCCAGATCGAATTTGCCTTTTTCCAGCACGCGGGAAATATCGCGCAGGTTTTCTGGCAGCGGCTCGGGGTTGTGGGCAAAATTACCGTCGGGCTCGCAGTAAAGTTTTTCTATTTGGGTAACGCCAAGGGCTTCTAAAAGTAAAGGCACTGCAATTCCTCCGGAAGAGTTTACGGCATCTACCACTACTTTAAAGTTCTTGGCTTTTATAGCTTCCACATCTACCAGCGGCAGATTGGTTATGGCTTTTATGTGCTTTTTCAGGAAATCGGCGGTGGTATATTTTCCGAGTTTGGTTACCTGCGCAAATTCAAAATCTTCGCTTTCGCCAATTTCCAGCACCAGTTTGCCTTCTTCGTCGTTAATAAATTCGCCTTTATCGTTCAGCAGTTTCAGCGCGTTCCACTGTTTTGGGTTGTGGCTGGCCGTAAGAATAATGCCGCCGCCAGCTTTTTTAGCCGGAACCGCCATTTCTACGGTTGGCGTAGTGCTCAGGCCGAGATCAATTACATTAATGCCCATGCCCTGCAACGTTGCCGCCACCAGTTTACTCACCATTTCGCCGGAAAGCCGGGCATCGCGCCCAATAACAATCGTATTGTTCTGGGTGGTCTGCAAGACCCACGCCCCGAAAGCAGCGGCGTATTTCACTACATCAACCGGCGTTAAAGCATCGCCTGCCTTACCGCCAATTGTTCCTCTGATTCCTGAAATTGATTTTATTAATGCCACGAATTATCTGTTTTTAATCAGGTGCAAAAGTAATGAATTCAAGCTGAAAGCAATAAGAAATTTGCAAGCTCTTTTTAGTTCGGTTTTATATTAAATATAGATTTTAAGCTATAAAAGCTTTATTCTGCTCCATTCCTTCTATATAGTAATTCTTAAACGCTATACTTTTTACCGCAAAAAGTATAGCGTTTCTTTTCCGCCCCAGGCTCCTGCAAAACCTTTGTATATTTGCCTTATGGAAAATACTGTTTTTGCCGATTCGGCCCGTGGCCGCCAGCTAAGTGCTTTTAACCGTTTGCTCGACGTTTTAGACGATCTGCGTGAAAAATGCCCCTGGGATAAAAAGCAAACCCTGCAAAGCCTGCGCCACCTCACCATAGAAGAAACCTACGAACTTTCCGACGCCATTATGAAGCAGAATATGCCCGAACTCAAAAAAGAGATCGGCGATATTATGCTGCACATGATTTTCTACGCCAAAATTGCTTCCGAAACCAACATCTTCGACTTGGCCGATGTTTTGAACGCGCAATGCGATAAACTTATTTTCCGGCACCCGCACATTTACGGCGATGTAAAAGCGGAAACCGAAGAGCAGGTAAAACAGAACTGGGAACAATTAAAATTAAAAGAAGGCAATAAATCTGTATTAGGAGGCGTTCCTGTCTCGTTGCCGGCATTGGTAAAAGCCATGCGCATTCAGGAAAAAGCGCGCGGCGCCGGTTTCGATTGGGAGAAAAAAGAACAGGTATGGGAAAAAGTGGAGGAAGAACTCTCGGAATTTAAAGAAGAATTTAACCTGGCCGAGCCGGAAAAAGTAGATCGTGAACGCGCCAGCGGCGAATTTGGCGACCTGTTGTTTTCACTGGTAAACTTTGCCCGCTTCATCGATATTAACCCGGAAGAAGCGCTGGAAAAAACCAATTTGAAATTCATTCAGCGGTTTAATTTTTTAGAAACCGAAGCGGCTAAAGACGGTAAAGAACTGCGCAATATGAGCCTGGCCGAGATGGATGAATATTGGAATAAAGCCAAAAAATTGGGCCGGAATTAAAAAAAGTTACCGCAAAAAATAAACTTATTTGGCGGTTTTGCTGTCTGTATTTGCAATTGCTATTTGTCAGCAAAACCGCCGCCGGGAAAAAATGGTATCCTTTTCCCACTCCAAACTACCTATCTGAACTGTGAAAATTAAAGCGGCCCAAAACTGAATATTTTATTTAGTATGCATGCCGAATTGTTAAATTAATCTCAATTTTTATAGCTTTACCGCTAAATAAAGAATTGAATTTGGCAGAAACTCTGAATTTGATTAGGTTTGTACGTTACGAATAGCCGTTTTACGGAATTTAAACCTTTATTCAGGGTATTAGTTTTAACAAAACGGTATACGTTCGAACCAAAAAAATAAAACAAACAACTAAAACAACCCAAAACAATTAACATTTAATTTTTAACAACAATGGAAAAAAAGATTGCAGTAAACAAAGATGCAACCAAAAGCACTACTGACAGCGGCAAATCCGGCTCTATGTTCGCTACGTTGGCTATTCCGATCGCGATAGTAGCTGCGATTATTATTTATATGTTCATTTTAGGTAACCCGGCTAACTTTGAAGGTGGCGACACCAACAATCACCCACTGCCAGGTAACGTATTAGGTATTGTTTACAAAGGTGGTTTCATCGTACCAATCCTGATCGCCCTTCTGATCATGGTATTAGCTTTCGGTATCGAGCGTTTCTTAACCATCAGCAAAGCAAAAGGTTCTAAAGGTATCGAAGGTTTCGTTCGTACTATCCGCATGAAACTGAACCAGCACGATGTAAACGGCGCTATGGCTGCCTGCGATGCGCAGAAAGGTTCTGTAGCTAACGTAGTAAAAGCTGGTCTGCACAAATACAAAGAAATGGTAGCCGACAACTCTCTGCCGAAAGATCAGAAAGTATTGGCTATTCAGAAAGAAATTGAAGAAACTACTGCCCTTGAGTTACCAATGCTGGAGAAAAACCTGGTTATCATTTCAACCATCGCTTCTATTGCAACCCTGGTAGGTCTGATCGGTACAGTACTTGGTATGATCAAGGCGTTCTCGGCTCTCTCCGCCGGTGGTGCTCCTGATGCAGTAGGTCTGGCAAACGGTATCTCTGAAGCGCTTATCAACACCGCTCTTGGTATTACCGGTTCGGCTATCGCGATCATCGCTTATAACTTCTTCACCAGCAAAATTGATGAATTAACCTACTCTATCGATGAGGCTGGTTTCTCTATCATCCAAACGTTCGCTTCCCAGGAAGGCAACACAACTACAAAAGCGCCTTACAACGCTTAATTTCTAAAACTGCAGATTTTAAAATATGCCTAAAGTTAAAGTACATCGGACCAGTCCTTCACTGGATATGACTCCCATGGTTGACTTGGCGTTCCTGCTGGTAACATTCTTTATGTTAACAGCTACACCTTCGCAGGAAGAAAAGTTGATTGTCGATACCCCTTCTTCTATTTCGGAAATTAAGCTTCCCGAAAAAGACGTTATTACGATAACAATTGGAAGTGACAACCGCGTTTTTTACGGCGTAGATGGCCAACCAACCAGACTCAGTCTCCTCGATAAGATGGGCGCCAAATACAATGTTTCTTTTACAGAAAATGAAAGGAGAACATTTGAGTTAACCAACAGCTTCGGTATGCCGATGGCGGGTTTGAAATCGTATCTGGCAATGACCCCGGAACAGCGTAAAAAAATAACCCAACCCGGAATTCCTTTCGATTCGGTTAAAAATGAATTAGGCGACTGGGTGCTGCAAACCCGTTTAACTAATCCGGATGTGGTAGTGGCCATTAAAGGCGACCAAAGCACCGACGTGCCAACCATTCAGCGGATTATCGAAGTGTTGCAGGAGAAAAAGGTAAACAGATTTAACCTGATTACCGACATGGAAATGAAACCTTCTAACTACAAACCGAGATAAGAAGATGGCTGAAATACAACCAAAAGGTGACGGTGGAGGCAAAGGCGGGAAGAAACGGGCTAAGAAAATGTCGACCAAGATCGACATGACGCCAATGGTAGACTTAGCATTCCTTTTGCTTACCTTCTTCATGCTCACCACCACCTTCAACAAACCACAGACCATGGAAATAAACATGCCTGTGAAAGACGTTAAGGAAGAAGATCGTAATGAACTTAAAGCTTCCGAGGCATTGACGGTGATCTTAGGTAAAGACGATAAAGTTTATTATTACCAGGGATTGAACGACGGCAAATCGCAACCAGAACTGAAAACCACTGACTTCTCCGATAAAGGGATCCGTCAGGTTTTACTGGATCTGGGTCGTACCATTCCGAAGCTTACCGTATTGATTAAACCGGTAAAAACGGCGCGCTACAAAAACATAGTGGATATTCTGGATGAAATGAACATTACGAATACCCGCCGTTATGCGCTCGTTGATATGTCTGACCTTGATACGAAATTATTGGAAACTGTAACCGGCGCGCCTGATGGAAAATAAGAATTATGCCAACGCCACCCTCGACGACATTGTTTTTGAGGGCCGCAACCGCGAATACGGTGCCTACATGCTCCGTAAGGTTTACACCAAACACGTAACCCGCGGTCTGATCATTGCTATTGCTTTGTTCATGATCTTCCTGGCTGCTCCGGTAATTTCCAAATACATTTTCAAGGAAGAAGTAGTAGAAGAGCACGTAGCTGTAGTAGACGTAAACACATTAGCGGAACCACCGCCAATTGATAAAACAACGCCACCACCACCACCACCGCCACCGCCAGCGGAACCACCACCCCCACCGGTACAAAAAACCATTAAGTTTACGCCGCCGGTAATTAAAAAGGATGAGGAAGTGCGGAAGGAAGAAGTGCCGGACGTGCAAGAGCTGAAAGAAGCTGCCGTAGACGTAAAAACGCAGGAAGGTACCACAACCAAGCCAGATCTTTCAGGACTGGAAGGCACCGGAGATGCAGTAGTAGCGGATGTGGTAGAAGACAAAGTTTTTGAATTCGTGGAGCAGCAGCCGGAATTTCCGGGCGGGCAGGAAGCGATGATGAAATTCTTAGGCCAGAACATTCGTTACCCATCGGTAGCGCAACGTAATGGTCTGGAAGGCCGGGTTATCCTTTCTTTCGTAGTAGACCAGAACGGTGAAATTTCAGATATTAAAATTCTGAAACCACTGGGCGGCGGTACCGACGAAGAAGCGATCCGGGTAGTAAAAACAATGCCGAAGTGGCGCCCTGGTAAACAGAACGGCCGCGCGGTAAAAGTTAAATTTACCCTGCCGGTTCTCTTCAGCATTAAATAATAATTAAGAAATATCTAATTCATAAAAAACTCCGGGCTGCTTGGTCCGGAGTTTTTTCGTTTAAAAGCATACCGTTTTACACACAAACCTCACAGGTTTCAGAAACCTGTGAGGTTTTTTTATTGCGCACCTTTTCCTTTAAACCACAATGAAAAAAACGCTATAGTTTTCAGTAAAAAAAGTCTAAGAAAAAGCACAACATAAATTACAGCATAGCGTTTCTCTATATATTAACCACTTTCTAAATTCATTCATTTCTTAAGATCTTCTATGGCATAAAATTCTACTTCCCACATATTTTTTTTGCGGGCTCATTGCGTGACCTTTTCAATTATTCATATTCACTTTTAACCGGTCCGTTTTATGACAAGTAGCAATTTTGCCACCCAAACCACCTTCGACGACATTGTTTTTGAAGGCCGAAACCGCGAGTATGGTGCTTACCTGCTCCGGAAGATCTACACCCGCAACTTATACCGTGGCCTCGTCGCGGCAATTATGTTGTTCATGCTTTTCCTGAGTCTGCCGCTGATCATCAACAAACTCTTTCCGAAGGAATTTGTAGATACGCCGTCTATTCCCACGGTTGGGCCTATGATTATTGAGGATATTATCATTCCTCCGCTTCCGGAAGAAATTACGCCCCCTCCTGCTCCCGCCGACGTTAAACCACCGCAGGAAGCAACGCCGGCCGCAGGCGCCACCCAGGAATTTATAGAGCCGGTAATAACTGCCAACGGCCATAAAACAATGATTGATGTAAATCTGCCGCCGGGCATAGAACCTGGTAAAACCACCAGCGAAGGCAATGGCGGCACCGGCGTAATACCAAACACCGGAACCGGTACCACCGGCGGAGAAATTATTGTTCCTGAGAATAAAATCTTCGAATACGTGGAAGTAAATCCGGAATTTCCGGGCGGCCAGACAGCCATGATGAAATACCTGAGCGAGAATATCCGGTATCCATCTTTAGCCGAACGTAACAGGCTGGAAGGTTTGGTGGTGGTGCAGTTTGTGGTGAATGAAGAAGGCCGGATTTCCGGTTTAACCATTCTGAAAAACCTGGGCGGCGGCACCGACGAAGAAGCCATGCGCGTGATCAAAAACATGCCAACCTGGAAACCAGGTATGCAAAATGGCACAGCCGTAAAAGTGCGCTATACCTTACCGATCAGGTTCACTTTAAAACGATAGTTTCAGAAACTCCGGGGTTAAGAAAGCTCCGGAGTTTTTTGCTTTAAAAGCATAGCGTTTTCAAAAGAATAAGGCCTTTCAATAATTGTTATTAAAACCGTAGCTTTGCATTTCTGAATTTATTTTATTGCATGAAACGACTTTTACTTTTTGCCTGCTTTTTGATAGCGTTTTTCACTGCTTCAGCACAGATCCGGACAACTGATGAACAGGTTTATTCTTACGCAGATCCGATGCCGGAATTTCCGGGCGGGCAAACTAAGATGATGGAATATATCGCGCAAAATATCCGCTATCCGGGCGAAGCATTGGTTAATGGGCTGCAAGGCATTGTGTTTGTTTCGTTCGTAGTAGAAAAAAATGGAAAAATAACGCAAGTAGAAACAATTAAAAGTGCAGCACCAAGTCTTGATGCTGAAGCTGTAAGAGTTTGTGAAAGCATGCCTAATTGGGAACCCGGAAAATTGAATAACCAGACAGTAGCCGTAAAATTTACATTACCGATAAGATTCCAATTCCAAACGAAAGATCAAACTGATAGCACTGCTATAATTGAAAGAGTTGAGGAACAACCAGAGTTTCCGGGCGGACAGGAGGCAATGTTTCGCTTTTTAGCAACTCATATTAAATATCCTAAAGAAGCTCAAAAGGAACGAATCCAGGGGCGGTCTATCATTTCATTTGTAGTAAATCAGGATGGAAGTTTGAGTAACTATAAAATTGTAAAACGTTTAGGTTATGGCGCTGATGAAGAAGCTCTTAGAGTTTTGCAGGCCATGCCGTTATGGAAACCTGGAAAAATAAACGGAAAACCAGTTCGCGTAAAATTTACATTACCAGTTCTTTTCCAATTATAGTTATCAGAACAAAACTAAACCCTCATCCTCACTTTCAGCCACAAAAACCGTATCTTTTCAGGCTGAAAAACTACGCTTTATGTTTGAACCTAGAAATCCGCGCAACCAGCCGGAAAGCACTTATACCAAAATTGTAAAATATTTTTCGCTCGTCATGACGCTGCTTTACCCGGCCATTGGCGTTTTCCTGTTCTTTTCTACGCCTGAGCAGGTGCGTTTAGATGAAACTACCAAGAAAATACTGGGTGGCGTGTTGGTCGTTTATGGCATCATCCGGGCAATCCGGGTTTACCAGGAGCATTTTAAGAACAAAAACCGCCATCACCGCGAAGAATAATTTCCGCAATATTGCGTTATAAGAGCAAGATAAAAGTAAACGGCAGCGCCGGTAGCAGAAAAACAATGCGGCCGGCGCTGCTGTCTTATTAACAGAATTGTTAGATTTGTGCTATCATCCTTGCAGAATTCACGTTTCAGGAACATGAAAAACATAAAAGCATTCAGCACTTTGTTGCTTACCGGCGGTTTATTTACCGTTTTGCTGGGTAGTTGCAATCAATCGGGCAGCAAAGGCCCATCCGATACACCAACTTCCGGTTCCATTAAAATAAGCGTAGACGAAACTTTTAAGCCGATAATAGAAACGCAGCTGAATGTTTTTCATAAGCTTTATAAAAATGCAAAGATCAACGCTACCTATGCGGCCGAAAGCGAAGCTATAAAAGCGCTTTTGCAAGACAGCGCCCGCCTGGCTATTGTATCGCGCCCGCTTACTCCTTCCGAAACCCAGGTTTTTGAAAAAGCCCGCATTACGCCGCGCGTAACCAAAATTGCGACCGATGGCATTGCATTGATCCTGAACCCGGAAAATACCGATACCCTGCTTTCACTGCCACAACTGCGCGAGATCTTCAGCGGAAAAGCTACTTCCTGGAAACAGGTGAACCCGGCTTCCAAACTTGGTAATATTGCTATTGTTTTCGATAACGCTAATTCCAGCACGGCCCGTTTTGTGCGCGATTCCATTACCAATAAAGCGCCTTTGCCGCCAACGGCTTACGCGTCTAATTCTATTCCGTCGGTTATAGATTATGTAACGGAAAACAAGAATTCCATCGGCGTGATCGGGGCCAACTGGATCAGCGATTTTGATGACAGCACAGCCGTAGGTTTTATCAATAAAGTGAAAGTTGTAGCTGTAAGCCGGGAGCATACTCCTGCCAAACCCGATAATTACGTGCAGCCCTATCAGGCTTACCTGGTGCAGAAATCTTACCCGTTATTCCGCGAGGTGTATATCATCAGCCGCGAGGCCCGCGCCGGTCTTGGCACGGGGTTTGTTTCGTTCTCGGCCGGAGATAAAGGGCAGCGTATTGTGCTGAAAGCCGGTCTGGCTCCCGCCCGCGGGGTGGTTAGGCTGGTAGAAGTGAAACGATAACTACTTTTTTTCCTAAACGTAATACCATTTTTCTTAATTCAATCTTATAAAACCAACACCCATGACAAAGAACTGGAAGTATGCGCTCCTGATAGCGGGCCTTTTTTCTTTCTCGTCAGCAATAGGCCAGACCATGCAGGATGGCCGTCGTTTGCTGGAGATGGAACGCTACGGTGAAGCAAAGAAAACCCTTTCGAAAGTAGTAAAGAACCAGAATAACGAGCTTAATAATATTGCTCTTGGCGATGCGTATCTGAGAGCCGGCCAACCGGATTCAGCGGTAATGTATTACAATATTGCTGCTGGCATGAACAAAAAATCGGCGCTGGGAATGGCCGCTGCCGGTAAAGCTGCTTTGGTAAAAAATAACGTTGCGGAAGCAGATAAACAGTTTGCAGATGCCGTAAAACGCTCCAAATCAAAAGATTCGAACGTGCTGATGGTAATTGGCAGCGCTTATTTCGATACTAAAAAAGATTATAATAAAGCCGTAGAATATCTTACTAAAGCGGTAAAAGCCAATAATAAAAATGCGCCTGCGTATGTAATGCTCGGCGATGCGCAACTGGAACTGAAACGCGGCGGCGAGGCCATGACGGCTTACGAAAATGCTATTTCAGCTGACAGCAAATATGCTTTGGCGCACCTGCGTAAAGGCCAGTTGAGCGTGCGTTCGCGTAACTACAACGAAGCGCAGAACTCATACCAAGCCGTAATTAACATGGATCCGAATTATGCTCCTGCATACCGCGATCTGGGTGAGCTTTATTACTTCGCCGGTAAATATGACCTGGCGCTGGAAAACTACAAAAAGTATGTGGCCATGGCGGAAAACACGCCGGAAACCCGTGCTGTATATGCTTCTTTCCTGTACCTGACTAAAGATTATGCCGGTACCATTAAAGAAGCCGAAGAAGTGTTGAAACGCGATCCGAACAACGTGGTAATGAAGCGTTTGCTGGCTTATTCGTATTATGAGACCAAACAGGATGATAAAGCTTTAGCAGCCATTCAGGATTATTTCAAAACTACGCCGGCCGATAAATTACTGGCTACGGATTACGAATACCAGGGTAAAATTTTAGCCCGTGCCGATAAGTCTGACGAAGCGTTGAACAGCTTCAATAAAGCCCTGAGTATGGACTCTACCCGCGCCGATCTGCGTAACGACATTGCCCAGATCTACGTGAAGCAAAACAATTTCCCAAAAGCGATTGCTTTGTACCGCGATAAAATGAACCGCAGCAAGCCTACCAACACCGATTACTATTATTTAGGTAATCTGTACGATCAGGCGAAGAATTACAAAGCTGCCGATAGTTTATACGCGCTGATCACGACCAATAACCCAACGTATGCGCAGGCTTATTTGTGGCGTGCCCGCTCCAATGCGAACTTAGATCCGGAATCTAAAACCGGTTTAGCCAAGCCGCATTACGAGAAATACATTGAACTGGCCTCTGCTGAAAAAGATAAAAACAAATCTGGCCTGGTGGAAGCAAACTATTATCTGGCGTACTACAACTACCTGAAAAAGGACAAAGCGCAGGCAAACATGCACCTGAAAGAAGTACTTACCCTGGAACCAGGAAACGTACAAGCTAAAACCTTATCGGATGTGGTAAACGGTAAAGTGAAAGCCAAAACCAAGACGAAGAAATAATAAGCTTCGGTTTACAAACCATAAAAAAAAGCGCTTCTCAGAAATGGGAAGCGCTTTTTTTATTTTAAATCAATTCAAATAGATCTGACTTTTTGCTCTTAAAACCATAGCGTTTTCATTTTATTTTGCTTTAAAAACGGTAGGATTTTCGCCACCAAAACTCATGACTTCACAATACTCAAGAAACTGCAAAGCTCAAATATTTTAAAAACGCTATGCTTTTCGGCTTAAAAACTGCTTGTAACTTTATTCAGCGTACAACTCCCACTTAGCGAGCGCCTGCTGAAAATCTTCGGGAAGCTCGGTAGAGAACTGCAGGAATTCCTTCGTTTTCGGGTGAATGAAACCCAGCGTTTGCGCGTGTAAAGCCTGACGGGGCATAATTTTAAAAGCATTCTCTACAAAGGTTTTATACGAACCAACCGGTTGCCCTTTCAGAATTTTATCGCCACCGTACGTTGCATCGCTGAAAAGTGGGTGGCCTAGGTATTTCATGTGCGCCCGGATCTGGTGCGAACGTCCCGTTTCCAGGTTACATTTCACCAGCGATACATACTTGAACGATTTCATCACTTCGTAGTGCGTTACGGCGTGTTTTCCCTGCTCTCCGTTCGGATAAACACTCATCACCCGCCGATCCTTCAAACTTCTGCCTACGTGGCCGGTAATCGTGCCTTTTGGTTCTTTCGGAACGCCCCAAACCAACGCATAATACGTTCTTTCAATGCTGTGGTCATAGAATTGCCGGGCTAAATATGTCATCGCAAATTCCGTTTTGGCAATTACCAACAAGCCGGAAGTATCTTTATCGATGCGGTGCACCAAACCCGGCCGAATAGCGCCGTTACGGCTGGTGGGCAGGTTATTTAAATAATACGACAGCGCATTTACCAGCGTACCGGTCCAGTTGCCATAAGCCGGATGCACCACCATACCGGCCGGTTTGTTTACCAGCAGCAGTTCCTCATCTTCATACACAATGTTCAGCGGAATATTTTCCGGCACCACTTCGGTATCGCGCGGCGGGTCAGGCAGCGTAATGGTAACCACATCGAGCGGCTTTACTTTATAGCTCGATTTTATGGCTTTGTTGTTTACCAGAATGGTATGCGCTTCGATGGCATTCTGAATTTTGTTGCGCGTGGCGTGCGGCAAGCGGTCCATCAGAAATTTATCGATGCGGAGCAGGCTCTGCTTTTTATCTATTACAATGCGGTGGTGCTCATACAATTCATCCGAATCGGCATCGCCGCTGTCTAATACCAGTTCTTCGTCTTCCAGATCTTCCATTATAATGCAAAGGTAAGTTTTAAGCCCGAAAATGATACCGTTTTGGGTAGCCCTCGGAAACAGAAAAGCCGGTACAATTGCACCGGCTTTCTTTATTTTGGCTGAAAGAAATTACTTCTTCTTGCTTTTAGATTTCGATTTGGTAGCTGGTGCAGCCGGAGTTGCCGGTGTAGCTGGTTTTACTTCGGCAGCCGGAGCAGCACCTGGTTTAACCGGCGTTACGCCCATTTTCTTCAGAACTAAGTCAGAAATGTTACCATCTTCCGGACCGTGTAATAAAACCGGCGTGGTGCCATAACCAGCATCAGAGTTAAATACATAGGTATAACCGTTTTCTTTAGCTACATCGTCAATAGCTTTCTGCAGTTTATCTAAAGCAGGTTCCATTAAAGACTGCTGCTTTTTTTGCAAAGATACATCCGCATTTTTCTGGAATTCTTCGATAGAAGAACGCAGGTTCATCAGCTCTTTTTCTTTGTCGGCTTTTACTACGTCGGTCATAGTAGCAGCACCTTTCTGATACGCCTGACCTTTGGTTTCAAACTCCTGGTATTTTGATTTCAGCTGGTTCTCAAGTTGCGCGCTGTAAGCTTTCAGATCAGCTTCAATTTGCTTGCTTTCCGGCATTTGGCTCAGAACGTAATCTACGTTGGTATAACCAATTTTAACGGGCGTTTGCGCAAAAGACACAGCGCTCATAAATAAGAACGCGACAGCAGCGAATAATTTACGTTTGTTCATTTTTACTTTTTCGGGTTAATTATATACTATTTTTTTTGCTTTGGTTGGGTACGGACCGGGGCAGCTTTTTTTACCGGAGCCGGCTGATCCATTTCTTCTTCCTGAATACCTTCCTGCTGCCGTAGCGGCGTATCGCCCGGTTGATCTACCAGCGCACCGGCCGGGCGTTTTCCAGGCTGATTTTTTTCCGGAGAAGCCAGGCCTAATTCTTCCAGCACATATTCAGTATAATCGTGCACCGGGTTGGTGTAGATCATCGTCATATCGCCAGATTTATCGAACATGATCTGGAGACCTTTCTTTTTCGATACTTTTTCTACGGCTTCAAACAAGTTGTCCTGCACCGGGCGGATAAGCTCCATGCGTTTTTTAAAAAGCGTACCTTCAAATCCAAAAATGCGTTTCTGCATTTCACGGGCATCTTTTTCTTTGGTCTCAATTTCAGCCAGCCGCTTTTGCTTCATTTCATCGGTCAGCAGCACTTCTTCGGCCTGAAACTTTTTCCGAAGCTTTTCCACTTCTTTATACTGGCCTTCAATATCTTTCTGCCAGGCAGCCGAAAGCGTATTTACTTCCTGTTGCGCCGAAGCATAAGTCGGCATTTTACTCAGAATGAATTCCGAATCGATATACCCGAATTTCTGCGCGAATGCAGCAGGCACGGCCAGAAAAAGCACGAAGAGTATACCAAATAGTTTTTTCATGTGGCTAATATAAATAATTTATCTGATCTGCTGTCCGATCATGAAGTGGAAACGCCCGCCAGACGGACTGCCGGCACTACCCGGCGTAGCAGGATAGCTGTCCAGACCATAACCATAATCGAAACCGAGTAACCCAAAGGCAGCCATAAATATACGGGCACCTACCCCCACCGAACGGTATAACTTGTATGGGTTATAATCGCGGTAGTTGGCAAAGTTATTACCGGCTTCAGCAAATCCTAAAACAAACACCGTCGCGCTTGGGTTCAGGGTAATCGGGTAACGAAGTTCCATCACAAATTTATCGAAGGCAACTCCACCGGCCTGCGCTGGCGTAACGGTAGCATCTTCGTAACCGCGTAAGCCCACGTATTCTGTACCAACAAGCAGCGTTCCTACGCCCATGCCGTTACCACCAAGCTTAAATCTTTCGAACGGACCAATGCCGATTTTATTATTATAACTACCCAGGAAACCGAAATGCGCTCTTGTGTTTAATACCAAATTCCCTGCCAGATTCGTGAACCATGAAGCATCGAACATCCACTTGTGAAACTCGATCCATTCGAATTCACTTTTGCGGTTTTCGTTGAATAAAGAATATGGCGGCGTTAAGTTCACGCTTAAGCTTATGGAAGAACCGCGTTTGGTATAGATCGGGCTATCAAAACTGTTCCGCGACAAGGTATTGGTCAGGGAAATACTGTTGGAAGTACCATTATCGAAATTTTCCATAATAGCATAATTATTCAGCTTATACTGATAATACGCCAGGGAATGCGAAAGCACGAAGAAGTCATCCGGCCAGGTTAAACGACGACCCAAACCAATAGAAAGACCATTGATCTTGATCAGCGGATCGTTTGCTGTTTTGGTAGCTACCGCATAGCTCAACAAACGGGAAACCGTATGGCTTAAGCTTACTGAAAGAGAATTTGGCTTGCGGCCACCTAACCAAGGCTCGGTAAAAGAAAGCGAATACGACTGATAACGGTAACCATTGGCCTGCACATTCAGAGATACGCGTTGCCCATCACCGGCCGGAACCGGAGTCCAGTGCTTAAATTTACCAGCTTTGCGGAGCGAGAAGTTATTGAATACGAAACCAGCCGTACCCACAAAGCCCTGCAAACCGCCCCAGCCACCAGATAAGGTAAACTGATCGCTTGGTTTTTCTACTACCGTATATTTAATATCTACCGTTCCGTCCTGCGGATTCGGAATCGGGTTCATGCCAATTTGCTCCGGATCGAAATAACCCAGGTTGGCAATTTCGTTACGCGAACGGATCAAATCTGCCCGGCTGAATTTCTGGCCTGGAACTGTACGCAATTCACGCAGTACCACGTGGTCGCTGGTTTTCGTATTTCCGGCTACGGTTACATCTTTAATTCTAGCCTGCGCACCTTCCGAAATACGCATTTCAATATCAATGGAATCGTTTTCAACCAATACTTCTACCGGATCGATACCGAAGAACAGGTAACCATCGTCCATGTAAAGCGAAGTGATATCCAAACCGGTCGGGTTGTAGCTCAGGCGTTTGTCCAGAGTTTCTTTGCTGTAAACGCTACCCTTTTTAATGCCTAAAATGCCTGCCAGGTATTTATCGTCGTACAGATAATTGCCGTTCCAGGTTATATTCCGGAAGTAATACTTACGGCCTTCATCTACGGTTAAATAAACATGAATACGGTCTTCAGACACTTTTACCACACTATCCGATACGACTTGCGCATCGCGGTAACCCTGGCTGTTGTAATATTCTACAATAGCGCGTTTATCATCTTCAAAGCCGGTTTTCAGGAATTTAGAACTGGTAAAGACTTTCCAGAACTTACGTTCCTTGGTGTTTTTCATTTGCTTCTGCAACTTGCCCTCGGCAATGGCATCGTTTCCTGAAAACGTAATTTCTTCTATCTTAACTTTTTCTTTTTTATCGATATCGATGTTCAGTACCACGCTGTTCGGCAAAAGGGAATCGGTTTGCTGCGTGATATTGACCTTGGCATTCATATATCCTTTCTCCAGGAAATATTTCCGCACAATATTTTTGGTATTGCTGATCACGGCATCGGTTACTACTTTACCACGGATCAGGTTTATCTTTTCGCGAAGTTCATCGGCGTGGCCTTTTTTAACGCCTTTGAACGTGAATTTAGAAAGGCGCGGACGTTCGGTCAGGTAAAAATCGAGGAAAATATAACGCCCTTCTACTTTCGTAGCCGAAACTTCTATATTACCTAAAATGCCCTGCGCCCAAAGTTTATTGATCGCTTTGCTGATATCTTCGCCGGGAACCTGGATCTGATCGCCTACTTTTAAACCGGTAATGGCAATAAGCGTGGCCGGATCCAGGAATTTAGTACCGCTTACCGTAATACCACCAATCTCGTATTTCTGCGGATTGGTGTAATCAAGAACAAGGTCTTGTCCTCCCTGCATCCGGATCTGGCCAAATGCCTGCCCGCAAAAAAACAGTAGGAAAAATACCCCAAAAAGTCTGTTAACTATTTTCATTTTGTAAGTTGTTCACTCGTTTTGCCAAAGCGCCGTTCGCGGGCCTGGTATGCAATAAGCGCTTCGTGCAAATGCTCTTTCCGGAAATCCGGCCAAAGTAAATCGGTAATATATAATTCGGTGTAAGCCATCTGCCAGAGCAGAAAATTACTGATGCGTTGTTCGCCGCTGGTTCTGATCAATAATTCCGGATCGGGCATGCCGGCAGTTGCCAAGTAAGAACCAAACTTATTTTCGTTCACATCTTCCGGCTGCAACTTCCCGGCCTGAATTTCCATGCCGATCTTTTTTACTGCCTGCGCAATATCCCAGCGGCCGCTGTAACTCAAAGCCAATACCAGGGTCATACCCGTATTCTGGCTTGTGGCATCCATGGCTTCCCGGAGTTCCCGCTGGCAGCTGCCAGGCAGGCTTTCAGTTTGACCAATAGTTTGTAAACGAATATTGTTTTTCTTTAAAGTAGCGGTTTCTTTTCCGATAGTAGATACCAGCAATTGCATCAGTGCATTTACTTCAAATTGCGGACGGTTCCAGTTTTCGGTAGAAAATGCGTATAAAGTTAGATATTCGATTCCCAGTTCGGCGGCTCCTTCTACGGTTTCGCGCACGGCCGTAATGGCACTCTGGTGGCCGAAAATACGCATACCGCCGCGCTGTTTAGCCCAACGGCCGTTTCCGTCCATGATAACGGCAACGTGTTTAGGTAAATTGTGTTGTTCTATTTTATCCCGAAGACTCATCCAAACAGTATTTCCCCGCAAGTTAGGAAAACGGTAGCAATTTCTTACAAAAAACTGCTATTCAAGCGGGCTTGGTTTGGATCTGTACACTTTCGGGCATGGAATTTTGTAGAAAGTGTAGGATATACTGATGCCGTTGTAAAAGTACCAGTCGTTATCGTGTGGGTTGGCAAGCGGCAGCGGAGTAGCATCGCCGAGGTTATCGAGCAGGTCAGTAAAGATGAGGCGCGCGCCTATTTCCAGGCCTAAGTTCCAGTGGTGAGAAAGCGCATATTTAATACCTACCCCGGTTGGTACAGCAATAGAAAGCATGGCATTATTTCCTTCAACCAGATTAGCAACGGAGCCTTCAGCAATGCTAGCCTGTACCGAAGATTCAGTATTGGTTGAAGCATAAAACCCGGCAACATTCAGGAAATAATACGGTGTCCAGCGTTTACGCCGGCGAAGGTCATAAAAATCGAGAAAATTATATTCTAAACCTGCAGCCACTTCCAGCACGGTACCGCGCATACGGGCCTGGCGGAATTGGTTCAGGGGTAATTCAAAGTAATTATCAGTTCCGCCAATACCACCAAGCAAGGCACTCGCTCTTAATGTTACCGGTGCCGAAATATCGCGGCGGTAAAAAACCGTAACGGCTGGCTGGTTATTCCCGAACCGGTACTTAGGGGCAATTTCGCCCTTGTAATTAATGCCGCCTAAACCAATACCAAGCTCGCTGGTAATCTGATTTTTTTGAGCAAATGCCGGAACTACAAAAAAAACACTCCCTACTTGTAAACAAATAAGGAGTGCTATTCTAAAAATCTTTGATCTCATGCAGTAGTAAACGAACCTGAAGGCCCGTTATTATCTGAACTTCGGACTTCTTACGTTTGTAGGCAGAATGTAAGTCAGGTTGAAGCCTGTTACAATATACCAGTCTTTATCGGTTTTATCGCCACGCTGGAAACCAGGTGCATGCACAGATCTGTCGAAGCTGCGGTTTGCCATTTCAACAGCTTTAGGGCTTGGCAGGTCAGCATCAGATAATACGTAGTTTGTGCTTACATCATCCAGGTAATCGGTGAAGGTTTTTCTCCAGCCAATTTCAAAACCAAGATCCCAGTTTCTGTCCAGTTTATAACGAACACCGGCACCGAATGGAATAGCGATCTGTACTTTAGAATACTGATCCGGATAGTTCTTACCGTCACGGTCTGTTGCTAACTGGCCTTCTGTACCCAGTGGTTGCAGGGCTACAAAGTTACCGCTTGCATCCTCCGCTTTAGGGTTGTGCGCAAAAACCGCTACCCCTGCAAATGCATATGGAGACCAGTCTGGGCGTTTCAGGTAAGTACCACGGTTTTCGAACAGATCGACAGTACCAACCACGCTCAACTCCTTGATATCGTTGCGAAAGCGCAGGTTACGAACAAAACGCGGATAGTTTTCCGCTTCATTCTGAGAAGCACTTTTAGCATCGTCGCCGGTAATACGGCCCCAGGCCAAAGCAGCTCTTACGGAAATCCGGGGAGTAAAGCGGCGCATATAAGATACCCCGATATTTGGCCGGGTTGATTTGAAACGCAAGCTGGTGAAGTCAGCCTCCGGCACAATATCTCCGAAATAATTCATAGCGTTCAGGTGAACACCTACTGAACTATACGTTTTTTTCCGGGTGAACCGTTGTGCATCAGCATCTGTAGAAGCCACCAGTGAAAAAAACAGCACTCCTAGAACTGCGATGGAGCAAAAGTTTTTCATAGTTTTTAAAAGTTATATAATAATAAATCCCGATATAGCTATCCTAAATTAAGAGACCTTCAAAAGTAAGACTTTAGTCCGAAATATTCGCAAGAATTTTCAAATCTTTTCGCAAATTTTTCTTTAACGTAATCTTACTCGTTTCGTTTGTCTAAGCCCCAGTTTAATTTGCTGCGAAGCGTCGATAAAAAATTTACCTGGTTGATCTTTACCAGCCGGGCGTTAAAATTCTCACGGCGCACGGCAAGCTGCACACCGGTTTCCACAATTTTAGAACGCGAATCCAGCGAAACCAGGAAATTATTGCTACGACCTTCCACCTCAAACGAAATGACACTCTTATCTGACACCACCAACGGGCGCACATTCAGGTTATGAGGGCATACGGGCGATATCACAAAATTGTTTGTCTGTGGCAGCACTACCGGGCCACCGCAGCTTAGCGAGTAGCCAGTAGAACCTGTAGGTGTGGCAACCACCAGCCCGTCGGCCCAATACGAGTTCAGATATTCGCCGTCTATGTACGTATGCACCACAATCATAGAAGAAGTATCGGTTTTAACAATTGTAAACTCATTCAGCCCGAAATTCACGCCGTCAAAAATTTCCTGATCGGAATCAGCACGGATCAAAGAACGTTCGTCTATTACAAAATGACCTTTATACAAAGCATCCAGCGCCAGCGGAATCTGGTCGGAAGCTACCGTAGCCAGGAAACCCAACCGACCGGTATTGATCCCTAAGATCGGTATTTGCTTTGCTCCCACGTACGTTACGGTATCCAGAAGTGTACCATCACCGCCAATACTAAAGACGAAATTTACACCTTTTAAATCATCTCCCCTACTAAAAGTGCCGACATTTTCGGGTAGGGTCAGGCGATTTTCTAAGTAAGTTTTAAAATATTCTACAATGGTTATTTCGGCATGGCGCGAAACCAGATCATCGAAAAGCCCCTGCATGAACGGGATTATTTCGTCTTTAAAGGGCTTACCAAGTATTGCTATCTTCATTTTTTAAAACGGAAAAGCCGAATGTATAAACAACCCACGGTCGCCTTCACGGTTTATGGAATACTCCAGCGTTAGTACGCGATCGTAATACGTTACAATATGCAAACCGAAACCAGCAGCCATATTTAAGCGGTTTGTAAGATAATTGGTTTGCTCATAGCGATTCTCCAAAACGTAACCGGCGTCGGCAAACAAATTGAGGTACAAGGTAACAGGAATACGGTTGAATTGGGGATTTTTTATGAATTTAAGTTCGATCTGGTTCAGATCTAACAACTCGCGCGAAAGTCCGTTTTTGAAAACGCCGTAATGCTGCCCCCCTATTACGTAAAGCTCATAGCCCCGGATGTAACTTTTATAACCCAACGCCACATTATCGTAATACGCTAAATTCTGAGCCAGCCGGCTTTGCGCTTCCAGCGAATAACTGTAGTAGAATTTCTTTTTCAACGGCACATAATCGGAGAATTTTACCTGAGCGGTGGTATTGTGCTGGTTTCCGTTTACGGCAACTTGCTGGCTTAAACTTAACTGCAGGTAATGGCCGGAAAGTGGATAAGAAAAAGTGTTCCGAAAATTGAGCGTGCGGGTTAATTCAAATTCCAGGTATTTGCGGTTTTGCTGCTGGCTGAAGAATTCAGGATTTAAAATTAAGACCGAATCGGAAATTTGTTCCTGATGGTAGGATGTGGTGAAGGTGGTGCGTTTCTGGACGTTTTCGCGCCAGATTATGGAGCCGGAAGCATAGCGTTTTTGAATGGGAAATCTATCTTCCTGGCGCAGCGTGAGCAGTTCGTTTTCAATAGTATTATAATCTACGGAATGGCTTTGGTAAATGGAACCGCCCACGCTGAAACCTAGGTTGCGCTTTTTATTGAAGTACGGAACGGTGTAAAAAAGCTCGTATTTGCGGTTGAAACCGTGCTGAAAGTTGGCTTTCAGTTCTTCGTTGCGGCCCCGGAAATTATACTGCACCAGATGTAACCCGTAATCAATTCTATTAAAATCTTTCTTTTCCCACCAGGAGTTGAAGTTGCGATCGGCTAAAGAAAAAATGGGTACCGGAAATAAATACCAGCGTTCCTGCATTTCGAAAATGATGGTTAACCTTCCGTTCTGGCAAACGGTTTCGTAGCGCACCCACAAAAAAAGCTGCAGATTGAAAAGTCTTAAACGGTTTTGCTCCAAACGTTTTTCCAGGCCTTTTTCAGAAACTATTTCGCCTTCTTTGAAATCGAGTTCGGCGCGCAGCACGCGTTCTTTGGTTTTGCGGTTTCCTACAAAAGCAATGGCGGCAATTTCAAACTGATTGGTATCGGGACAAAGCTCGAGTTTATTTGGCGCAGTGGGCAGACTGCCCGGCAACTTTTTAGAAACGGTATCGGGTGGGGCAAAAAAAGTAAGGAATAAAGCAAGCAGGCAGTTCAGCACGAAAGCAAATTACATATTCAGATATTTCAGCAACAGATCGTAACGATCTTTATCGGCCTGGTTATCGGAGGTTTCCTGAAACTGCGCAATAATGCGGTAATCGAACCTTTCAAGCGTGGCGATGATGCGGGTAAGATCCGTGGTGTTTATTTTGAGCGTGAGCTTGATCTTGTACGGGTCCATTTCATCCGGCGAAACGTAGGCGCTCAGAATTTTGGCGTCGTTGCTTTCTACGTGGCGGCTGATCTGGCTCAGAGAATAATCGCGTTCGGGCATGGAAAGTACCAGAATTCCGCCCTGCCCCTGCAACGCCGACATTTGCCCGAAAGCGGCGATGGTATCGTTTACGGTTATAACGCCATAAAATTCCTGGTGCTCGTCTAAAACCGGTACTACCTGAATTTTATTCTTGATAGCCACTTCCATAACCCGGTAAAAGTGCTGGTTGTACATTACGTACACGTCGTCGTAACCGAATTTTATGTTTTCGAGGCTCTGGTAATTATGGTCTTTCTCGATGATATCGTCTTCGGTAATTAAACCGAGATAATGACGATTTTTTACCACCGGCAACTGATTTACGCGAAATTCTTCCATCCACTTCACGGCTTTCTCGGTAGAGTCGGAAAGCTTGAGCGGCGGGATCATCGGGTTTATCAGTTCTTCGGCAATCATAATTTAAATACGAATGGCGTGCAGTTAAAGGTCGGGATTAATACCGAAACTACGCACTTAAAGTTTGAGTTTTTTCACCTAAAACCCTACCGTTTTCACGGATGTTCGGCTAAGTATTTGGCTAAGATGCGGTTAAATTCTTCGGGATGCTCCATCATTGGCGCGTGTCCGCACTTGTCAATAAAATGCAGTTCCGAATTCTTTAGTAAACGGTTGAATTCGTGGGCTACAATGGGCGGCGTAATGGTATCATTTAATCCCCAAACCAAAAGCGTTGGCTTATCTATAGTCGTAATATCTTTGGACATGTTGTGGCGCTGCGCCGATTTGGCAATGGAAATTATGCGCAGGCACTTGGAGTTGGAATTCGTGATATCGAAAACTTCGTCGACGAGTTCTTTGGTGGCCACGTTCGGGTCGTAGAAAGTGTGCTTGGTACGCTCTTCCACGAAGCCGTAATTGCCGCGTTTCGGGAAGGTGCCGCCCATGGAATCTTCGAATAATCCGGAGCTGCCGGTAAGCACAATTCTTTTAACTTTTCCCGGATTTCTTAACGTGTAAACCAAACCTACGTGGCCGCCTAAAGAATTGCCTAAAAGCGTGAGGTTGCTCAGGTTTTTGAGTTTTACAAATTCGGAAATAAAATCGCTGAGGCCGGAAACGCCGGCTTTGGAAAGTGGCATTTCGTAAATGGGCATAAGCGGAATTACCACGCGGTAGTTATCTGAAAAGCCTTTAATTACGCCTTCCCAATTGCTTAACGCGCCGAACAAACCGTGTAAAAGCAACAAAACTTCGCCGCTGCCTTCGTCTATATATTGAAATTCGCCTTCCTGTTTTACCGTGAGTTCCATCTCGAAAATATTAACCCCACCCCTGCCCTCCTCTAAATCTGGGGAGGGAGATTATGGGCAGTTTTTTAGCTTTATCCGATATCGTTTTTGGCTAATTTACCGGACAATCCTGCAATACTAAGCCAATTTCGGAGTATATCCAAACCATACGTAGTAAGCAGGGCTTCCGGGTGAAATTGCACCGCAAAAACCGAATGTTCCACGTGCCGGAAAGCCATAAGTTCGCCGGCTTTTGTTTGCGCCAGCGGCTTTAAAGTTTCCGGCAAATTAGAAAGCAATAACGAATGATAGCGCGTAACCGGCATGTTGCAGGGCAAGTCTTTAAACAACGAATCGTCTTCGCAGGTTATTTCGGAAACTTTGCCGTGCATGGGTTTGCTTGCTTTTTCCAGTTTCGCGCCGTAAAATTCGCCTAATGCCTGGTGGCCTAAACAGATGCCTAAAATGGGCAGTTTGTTGTGATAATGCTGAATAACTTCCATTAAAACGCCGGCTTCGCCTGGTTTTCCCGGTCCGGGCGAAAGGATGATGCCGTTGAAGTTGTGCCTTTGAATTTCGGCTAAAGATACATCGTTGCGCAGCACCAATACTTCCTGGCCTAATTGCTGGAAATAGTCGCGCAGGTTGTAGGTGAAGGAATCGAAGTTATCAAGGAGGAGAAGCAATGTGAATTAATTATTCGATGTGCAGCCAAGTATATTTATTCTTGTCCCCAAATATAATACCACCACCTTCAGCAACGTGTAAAAAGATGGCATCATTTTTCAATTTTACTGAGTTTAAAGAATCAGGACCAATAATATCTCCTGACTTATCATCAACTAACGTTTGAGCAACAGTTTCGCCTTATGGTATCCTTTCGAAAATTTCAATCCAATCAAGGTCTTTCATTCCTTGAATTTCTGTTCCAGCCCCGTAAACTGTATATTCTTTATTAGCTCCGTTGTGAAGTATTAAGAGCCCTTTTTCAAAGGTTTTCTTATTGAAAATTAAGGCTGCAACATCTTTAAGGTTATCGTTATTAAAATTACCTTCAATAAAACTCGGTTTGGCGAAATCCGCTAGTTGATAAAGTTCATCAAGCTTTAATGATTTCATCTTTTCCGAAACCCAATCAGGAATTGATTCAATCCGCTTTTCAGGAACTATTGAAGAAGTATCAGCTATTTCAGGTTGATTTTCAATTTGATTTGATATAGTTTCTTGCTTAACCTCATTCTGGCAACCAGAAAAACCAGCAATCATCAATAAGACTAAACCTGATTTTAGCTTTTGCATTTTGATAATTTAAAGTGCGATTGAAGAAATAATTTCAGCTTAAAACAATCCCTTCAAAACACTCAGCAATGTTTTCGCAAAAGGCAGCACAAAACCGATCAGATCTAAAGCTAGCGGCGTTGCTTTTACCACGTACGGATAAATTACGGAAGTTTTGGAAGCGTTTTCCGCGATGCTGATGCCAGCCATTTGCGCAACGTAGAGCAGCAAACCCACCGCCATACACCATTTCAGCGCGCCGATGCCGGCTCCTAAAACGTTATCGAAAAGGCCCAGCGGCGTAAGGCCGATGACTTTTTTGAGCAAAATGCCTATCATTCTTACGCCCAAAATTATGAGCACAAAAACCACCAGAAAAGTAAGCAGCGGCAGCAAACCAAACACGTCGCCCACAAAGCTTTTCATTACGGGAATGGCCGCGTTCAGCAGCTTCAGGCCGCCTAAAAACCCGATGATGAGCGCTACCAAAGAAACAATTTCCAGCAGCAAGCCTTTGCGGAAACCCATAAATGCGCCGTAGGCGATCGGCACGGCCAGAAACCAGTCGAAAGTAGTCAAGGCAGGAAAAATTTAAAAATTCAAAATAAACCTCACAGATCTTAGAAACCTGTGAGGTTTGAAAACGGTTCAGAAATTAAACGTCGGTGTTGTTTAAAAGCGCGTTTACGGCGTTGGAAATGGCTTTCCCGTCGGCTTGTCCGGAAAGTTCGCGCGCGGCTACGCCCATTACTTTTCCTAAATCAGAAGGTCCGGTTGCGCCTACCCGCTGAATAATTTCGTATAATTTTATGCGCAGATCCCCTTCATCGAGTTGCGCCGGCAGGTATTCTTCAATTACAGCCAGCTCCGCCAGTTCCACTTCTTCCAGGTCCGAACGGTATTGTTTTTTATAAACTTCCGCCGATTCACGACGTTGCTTGGCAGCTTTGTTCAGCAGTTTTAATTCCGCATCCGGGGTTAAAGCTTCGGCAGCGCCTTTCTCGGTTTCAGCCAGCATGATCTGGCTTTTTATGCTGCGCAGGGCCTGTAAACGCACTTTATCTTTCGCCAGCATCGCTTGCTTAATATCGGCTTCAATTCTTTCTTTTAAGCTCATAGTTTTTATAATTTGGGAATTTAAAGATTTGGAAATAGATCAAATTCCGCCTCTCAGATCATTTAATTTTAAACAATGTAACAATTCAGCCAGTAAGCCATTTTAACACTTTTTTGGCCAAAAACCCTACCGTTTGGGAAAGTACGGAGAAAGCCATGAAAGATATAAATAAAAGGCCGTATTTTTGGTTTCGATTTTTAGACTGTTCGATATTTGATTATTCGATGTAAAAAAAGAATAATTAATATGAACCTTGTCGAACAATCGAACTTCGAACCATCGAACAATCGAAACAATGACCAAACTGAGCGTAAATATAAACAAAATTGCCACCATCCGGAACGCGCGCGGCGGCAACAATCCTGATCTGGTAAAAGTAGCGCTGGATTGCGAACGTTTCGGCGCCCAGGGAATTACCGTGCATCCACGCCCCGACGAACGCCACATTCGCTACCAGGACGTTTTCGACCTGAAAAAAGTAGTTACTACCGAATTCAACATTGAAGGCAACCCTACCCCGGATTTCCTGGAGCTGGTAAAAAAAGTAAAACCCGAACAGGTAACCTTAGTGCCCGATGCCCCCGACGCCATCACCTCCAACGCCGGCTGGGATACCGTAAAACACCAGGCTTTTCTGAAACTTACTATTAAAGAACTTCAGGACTTAGGCATGCGCGTTTCTATTTTTGTAGACCCGGTTGCCGAAATGGTGGAAGCCGCCAAAGAAACCGGTACCGACCGCATTGAACTCTACACCGAAGCCTACGCCAGCAACTATCTCAAAAACCGCGAAGCCGCCATTGGACCTTACAAAACGGTAGCACTTTTGGCTCAAAAACTCGGCCTCGGTTTAAACGCCGGCCACGATCTGGACCTCGACAATCTGAAATACCTGCACCAGCATTTACCGGGCTTGCTCGAAGTTTCTATCGGCCACGCCCTGATCTGCGATGCGCTTTACTACGGCCTGGAAAATACCATTCAGCTTTACCTTCGTCAGTTAGAAAATTTTGATCAATAGAATTCCCATTTCCGAAGTACTTCAACTCAAAGAAAACCTGCCGCTGCTGGATATCCGTTCGCCGAAAGAATTTGCGGCCGGCCATATTCCGGGTGCGAAGAGTTTTCCGCTTTTTTCGGATGAACAACGCCACCAGATCGGCACGGCTTACAAGCAAATTTCGCAGGAAAAAGCCGTTTTGCTGGGGCTGGATTTCTTTGGTCCGAACATGAGCACGATGGTGAAGCAAGCCAAAAAGCTGGCGCCGGAAAAAGAAGTTTTGCTGCATTGCTGGCGCGGCGGCATGCGCAGCCAAAGCGTGGCCTGGCTTTTAGATCTGGCCGGTTTCAACGTTCATTTGCTTGATTTCGGCTACAAAAGTTACCGCCATTTTGTGCTGGAGCAATTCGAGAAAACCTACCCAATGCTTTTAATCGGCGGCGCCACCGGTAGCGGCAAAACCGAAATTCTGCAGGAATTACAAAAACTTGGCGAACCGGTGATTGACCTCGAAAAACTGGCGAATCACAAAGGCTCTGCGTTCGGCAACATTGGCATGTCACCGCAAGGAACCATCGAGCAATTTGAGAATGATCTGGCATTGGAACTGGCCGCTTTAGACCGCAACAAAACCACCTGGCTCGAAGATGAAAGCGTGAGCATCGGCAAAGTGAACGTGCCCAAACCTTTCCACGAACAGATGCGCGCCGCGCCGGTTTTAAAACTCGATGTTCCACGGGAAATCCGCGTTCGGAAACTGGCCGAAGAATATTGTCAGGTTGAAAAGGAAGTACTGGCCGAAGCAATTCATAAAATCAAAAAGCGCCTCGGCGGTTTGGCATACCAGGAAGCCTTAGCCGCCATTGAAGCTGGCGATATGGAGAAAATGGTGGAGATCGCCTTGGTTTACTACGATAAAGCCTATCAGTTCGAGCTGGATCACAAAGAAAATATCCGGATCATAAACGTACCGCTGGAAACTACGAATGCAGCTAAAAATGCGGAGATTGTGCTGCAGTCGGCGAAGAAAAACGGTATGCTTTAGAGCTGAAAAAGTCAAAATAAAGAAAAGTCCCCCTTTGGAGGGGTTGGGGGAGGAACACTTTATTGAAGATTCGTATTACGAAGATTCTCCCCTTGAGGGGAGTTAGAGGGGTGTTTCTCTACACACGATCCCCCCCCGGCTCCCCTCAAGGGGAGAGTTTTGCATAACGTAAAAATCAACAAAAGTAAAAATCATCCCCCTACCCCCTCCGAAGGGGGACAAACGCAATAATTTAAGAAGATGACCGACCACGAAATAACCGAAATAAAACTTACCCAATACAGCCACGGCGCGGGTTGCGGCTGCAAGATCTCCCCGAAAGTGCTCGACCAGATTCTGCATTCCGCCATCGAAATCCCGAAGGATAAGAACTTGTTGGTTGGCAACGATTCGTGCGACGATGCGGCGGTTTATAATATCGGCAACGGGCAAGCCATCATTTCTACCACCGATTTTTTCATGCCGATCGTGGACGATGCGTTTGATTTCGGGCAGATCGCATCGGCGAATGCTATTTCGGATGTGTATGCAATGGGCGGAAAACCGTTGATGGCGATTGCGGTGCTGGGTTGGCCGGTAGACAAACTGGCACCGGAAGTGGCAAAACGCGTAATTGAAGGTAGCCGCCATTTGTGCCACCAGGCCGGAATTCCGTTGGCTGGCGGTCATTCCATCGATTCACCGGAGCCTATTTTTGGCTTGGCCGTAACCGGTATGGTAGCTATTGAAAACCTGAAGCAGAACAATACGGCTACCGAAGGCTGCGAACTTTACTTAACCAAACCGCTCGGCGTAGGCATTTTAACCACGGCGCAGAAAAAAGGAATCCTGCAGCCGGAACACGTACAAATTGCCCCTCAGCAAATGATGCAGCTGAATAAAATTGGCGCAGAATTAGGCAAACTCAACAGCGTAAAAGCATTGACGGACGTAACCGGTTTCGGACTTTTGGGCCACCTGGCAGAAATGTGCGAAGGCAGTAACCTGAACGCGGAAATTGAATTCAACAAAGTGCCGAAGATTCCGGAAGCTGAACAATACCGTTTGCAGAAAGCCATTCCCGGCGGCACCAACCGCAACTTCGACAGCTACGGCCACAAAGTTGGCGCCTTAACTGATGAACAAAAACACTACCTCTGCGATCCGCAAACGTCGGGCGGTTTGCTGGTGGCCGTTGAACCCGAAAACCGGGCAGAAGTTCTGGAAGTTTTTGCGAACTTTGGGCTGCATTTAGAACCGTTCGGGAAGCTCACAAAAGCCACCGGCGCAACCGAACGCATCCAAGTAAAGTAACTGAGCTTATGAAACTACATTTCCGCACCCTCGGCGAAGGCCAGCCTTTCGTAATTATGCACGGCCTTTTCGGCACTTCCGATAACTGGCAAACCTTAGGCAAGCGCTTTTCCGAAACGCATAAAGTTTACCTCGTGGATATGCGCAACCACGGCCGCACCGAACACAGCCACGAGTTTAATTACCAGCTCATGGCCGACGATATTCTGGAGTTTGTAAAACAGGAAAACCTGCAGAACCCCATAATTATGGGGCACAGCATGGGCGGCAAGGCAGCCATGAATTTCGCGCTGCAAAACCCGGAAATGCTGGAACGCTTAATTGTGGTAGACATCGCACCCAAAGCCTACCCGGTGCACCACGACCAGATCATCGAAGGTTTGAAATCGGTAGACCTGGCGAATTTAAAAAGCCGCAACGACGCCGATGAACAACTGAAAGCTTACATAGACGAACCGGATGTGCGGATGTTCCTGATGAAAAACCTGTACCGCAAGGAAGACAACTCCTTTGCCTGGCGCGTGAACCTGAAAGCGGTAGATGAAAATATCGAAAAAATGGGCAGTGAAATCACCTCAGATTCTCCATTTCTGAAGCCAACTTTATTCATCCGCGGCGGCAGATCGAAATATATCAAACCACAAGACGAATTCGACAGCATCTGTCACCTTTTCCCAAACGTAGAGATCGAAACCATTGAAGAAGCGGGCCACTGGGTGCACGCCGAAGCCCCGGATAAATTCTACGACATTGTAATGAATTTCCTGAAGCTGGTGAAGTAGGTTTTTAGACGTTGGTATCTGGATATTAGATATTAGACAAAGTATCAAGACATAAGACTTTTTTACCTGAAAACGGTAGCGTTTTGGGATAAAATAGTCAACATCACAAATGCTCGGATTACATTATTGCATCATCCCGAGCGCTAGCCGAGGGAACTATGGGGCCATATATCTGAATCAGCAAAGGAAGAAATTTTTCGCTCAGTTGCTCAAAATTCCATTGTAATCCCCATAAGTTTCTTCGACAAGCTGAGAATGACGCAATGTTTTTTTTACTCAAAATTTCCGAATTAAACCTTCCTTCACTTTGAACAAAGGCACCCTCTACCTCATCCCCACCGTTCTCGCCGAAGACACTGCTGCCGCTGTAATTCCGCCGCAGGTTATAAATACGGTAGCCAGCCTCGATTATTTCCTGGTAGAAAATGCGCGTACGGCCAGACGGTTTGTGAAAAGCATTTGCCAGGAAAAAGTGATCGAGCAATTGCAGTTTACGGTGGTAGATAAAGACACGCCGGCCGCCGAAGTGAAAAAAGCTTTGCAGCCCATTTTAGAAGGAAAAGATGGCGGCGTCATTTCCGAAGCGGGTTGTCCAGGCATTGCCGACCCGGGGGCGGAACTGGCGAAATATGCGCACCAGGCCGGCATAAAAGTAGTGCCCTTAGTTGGGCCTTCCGCAATTTTGCTGGCGCTCATGGGCTCCGGCTTCAACGGACAAAGTTTTGCGTTCCATGGCTATATTCCCATCGATAAAAAGCAGCGGTTTCAGGCCATCAGAAACTTAGAAGCCGAAATGCTGAAGCGCGATCAGACGCAAATTTTCATGGAAACGCCTTACCGCAACAACCAGCTTCTCTCCGATCTGATGAATACTTTAAGCCCCGGAACGCGTTTGTGCATTGCTGCCAACATTACTGGCAAAGACGAATTCCTGCAAACCAAAACGGTAGCGGAATGGAAGCAAAAACTACCCGACCTGCATAAAATTCCGGCGGTGTTTTTAATTTATAAAGGGGTTTGAAAAATTAACCATCCCCGAACCCCTCCTTGAAAAGGAGGGGAGCTGCTAAGTACCAAATTCATAGCGGCAGGGCTTTGTAGAAAGCAGCAGAACGCTATTCATTCTAGCACAAAAAGTCAAATGAAGCAGGCAAGCAAAAGCTCCCCTCCTTTTCAAGGAGGGGTTCAGGGGTGGTTGCTACGTTATCCGATAAAAACCTCTGGCCTTAATTTCTAAATTAATAAACACTATCCCTTTAGCCTGAAAAACTCAGAATTGCGGCCTGATAAGTTCCCTCGGCTAACGCTCGGGATGACCTTCAAATAAAAAAACAGCTGATTCAGGAAAGGGCTGGGTGGGGTTAAGACAGCCAGCTATAAACCGCCCAGGCAGACAAATACGCCAGACCCGTCATATACAGTGCCTGCAGAATCGGCCATTTCCAGCCTTTGGTTTCGCGATAAACTACAGCTATGGTGCTCATGCATTGCATAGCAAACGCGTAGAAGATCAACAATGAAAAACCACGGGCTGGATTGAAGAATGGTTGCCCTTTTTCATCTTTTTCCATGGCTAGTTTCTGCTGAATGGTGGCTTCTTCTTCGTCGGCGCCTACGCTGTAAATGGTAGCCATGGTGCCTACAAAAACTTCGCGGGCGGCAAAAGATGTAAGCAGGGCAATGCCGATTTTCCAGTCGTAGCCCATTGGCCGGATGGCTGGTTCTATGAAGTGACCGAAATGGCCGGCGTAGGAAGATTCGAGTTTAAGCGAGGCAATTTTGTTTTCCGTTTCGGCTTCCGATAAGTTCAGTTTCTGGGCTTCGGCTACGGCAGTTTTTTCGGCGTTTTCCATAGCGTTTCCAGGGCCGTAACTGGCTGCAACCCACAGAATAATGGAGATCGCCATGATTACTTTACCAGCTTCGAAAACGAAGGCTTTTACTTTCTCTACAATAGTTAAACCTACGTTTTTCCAACGCGGCATTTTGTAGGTCGGGAATTCCATGATGAAGAAACTCCGCTCTTTGGTTTTCAGGAAGAATTTCAGCGCCATGGCCGATAATAATGCCGCCACAAAACCAAGCAGGTACATTCCCATCAAGGCAATTCCCTGTAAATTCAGGAAACCGAGGTAATATTTTTCCGGAACGACTAAAGCAATAATTACGGTATAGATCGGAATGCGGGCGGAGCAACTCATGAGCGGCGTCACGAAAATGGTAATCATCCGGTCTTTCCAGTTGTCTATCGTGCGCGTACTCATAATGGCCGGAACCGCGCAAGCTGCACCTGAAATTAAAGGAACTACGCTTTTCCCGTTCAGCCCGAATTTGCGCATGATCTTGTCCATCATGAACGTGACGCGGGCCATGTAACCGGTTTCTTCCAGAATGGCAATGAAAGCAAACAAAATGGCAATCTGCGGAATAAAGATCAGAATCCCGCCGAGGCCGGCAATAATACCATCGGTTAACAGATCTACTAAAGGTCCGGAAAAGTGTTCGTGAATGAGGCCGTTCAAAGCTCCAACTCCACTGTCTATCAGGTCCATCGGGTAACTGGCCCAGGCGAAAATAGCCTGGAACATGAGGAACAGTACGGCAAAGAAGATCAGGTAACCGAAAACTTTGTGGGTTAAGATCTTATCTAATTTATTGCTGAATTTTTCGTTTGTTTCGGCTTTAATCACGCGGACCGAGTCGAGCAGCAGTTCGTTAATAACGGTGTAGCGCTCAATGGTTTCGGTGGCCTGCAGCGTGTTGGAATCAAACTTATTTTCCTTCAGCAGGTCTTCAATGTAGTTTTTATCGTCGTCGGTAAGGAAGCTTAGTTTTTTGTATTGATGCGCGTAATGCAGCGCCAGGTAATCGTTCTTGAGCTCGAAATAATATCGGATCTGGCGCACCAGCGTAAGTTGCGCTTCCGGAATTTTATAGAAAGACTGATTTACAGCCGCAAGCTCCTGCGAAGCCAGAATTTTTAACGCCGCAATGCCAATTCCTTTCCGGGCATTCATGGGAATAACCGGCACGCCCAGGTCTTGCTGTAGTTGCGGAACGTCGATTTTTACGCCGTGCGTTTCCGCTACGTCCATCATGTTCAGCGCCAGAACCAGCGGAATGCCTAGGTCGGAAAGCTGGGTGTAAAGCAGTAAGTTTCGTTTTAAGTTAGAGGCATCGGCGGTTACAATGATGAGATCCGGATAAAATTCCGATTTCTTATTGTAAAGCAGATCGATGATAACCGCTTCGTCCAGCGATTTCGGGTAAAGCGAATAGGTGCCGGGAAGGTCAATGATTTGCGCCTTAAGATTGGGCGTTAGCTGGCTGATGCCGGTCTTTTTATCGACGGTAACGCCGGGGAAATTACCAACTTTCTGGTTTAAACCGGTGAGTTGGTTAAACAAGGAGGTTTTGCCTGAATTAGGATTACCAATAAGCGCAATTTTAGCAATGCGCTCAGCTGAGGAGGTTTTTACACCCTGCTTTTCTTCCGGTGAAATAAGTACTTCAGGCATTGCTAAGCTTTCAGCAGAATAGTTTCTGCTTCGTCTAAACGTATGGAAAGCGTATAATCGTTCACTATAATCGTGATCGGGTCGCCAAGTGGTGCGCGGCTGTTCAGTTTTACCTGCGTACCCGGAATACAACCCATTTCGAGTAATTTCAAACCCATTTCCGGATCTTTCAGGCAGCAAATGGTACCTGTTTCCCCGATCTTTAAATCCCGAACGCTTTTTTCTTCTCTCTGCACAGCCGCTTATTCTTATTTAGACTCAGTATAAACAGTTGCAAGTTACGGCGGGTTTCCTTTTTTACCAAAAAACCCTACCGTTTTTTACAAAAAGTAATTAAAGCGGTAGGGTTTCAGTTCAAAAAAGTCAGCCAAGAAGCTTTGCACAATTATCTGCTGCTTTCAGCCAAAAAAATTTTATAAATATTCATTCGGTTTAGCTTTCTATTATTCCGGAGCAATTTCAGACGCGCTCAGAAAGTGATCACGAATTTGAATCGCAACCCTGAAAAATTCAACGATATTCAGTAAATCACAATTAATTCCCGAAAACAAGGCGTGCTTTTGCAAGCTTTTTGCCGACCAAAAAATAAACAAAGATTGAATAAGGTTATTTAAGATTATAACATTTTTCACAAAACTCATTAACCTTGTGATATGCTATTTTCACTAAAAAACCTTTAGAATTAGTTGCTTAGGTTTTGGTTTTTATTATAGAAACCTTAAATTGAGCGAACAATCATTCTTATCACTTTAATTTCTGGTTAAATGAAAAAACTTTTACCGCTATCACTTTTTCTGTGGATGTTGGTAGGAACCGCTTGGGGGCAAGCCTGTACTACTACCATTACAACATTTCCTTACTTCGAAGGATTTGAAGGAACAAATCACAACTGGACCACATCCGGAGCCAATAGCTCCTGGGCTTTAGGCACTCCTGCCAAAGCTATTATTACTGGTGCAGGCGGCGGCACAAAAGCCTGGGCTACTAACTTAACCGGTAACTACAACAACGCCGAAGATTCTTATGTAATTTCACCATGCTTTAACCTATCAGGCTTACTATTGCCGGTAGTTGAAATGAAGATCTGGTGGAACAGTGAAGCCAGCTGGGACGGAACGGTACTGCAATCTTCTATCGACAATGGCGCTACCTGGCAAGTGGTTGGTGCCTTTGGCGACCCGAATAACTGGTACACCGACAACTCGCTGGATAACCGCGTTGGCGGTCAGTCTATTGGTTGGGCTGGTGTTGGCCCAGGCATGTGGGTAACTGCAAAGCACGTTTTAACTGGTTTAGGTGGTCAGTCTAACGTTCGTTTGCGTTTTGCATTCGGTTCGGATGGCAGCGTAAACAGTTATGATGGTTTTGCTTTCGATAACTTCTCTATTTACAACACTCCGGCAAACGATGCTGGCGTTTCTGTGATCAACACACCAACTACGCCAATTACTCCGGGTGTTTCTACTCCGGTAACAGTAACGGTGAAAAACTACGGAACTTCTCCGCTGACTTCTGCTACAATTGGTTTCCGTGTAAATAACGGTCCGGTTACAACCATAGCGCATACGTTCACTACGCCACTGGCTCTGAACGCTTCTTCTGCTCCGATCAACATTGGCAGCCATACTTTCCCTGCCGGAACTTTTACCATTAAATCATGGACCCAATCTCCGAACGGCGTGACCGATGGTCTGATCTACAATGACACAACTACCGTTTCCGTTATTTCCTGTAACGCTTTAACCGGTACTTATACTATTAATAAAAATACTGCGGCAACCGCCACCAACTTCACCAGCTTTAGCTCTGCGGTTCAGGCAATCAGCAGCTGCGGCATTTCCGGACCGGTAGTATTTAACGTAGTTGCCGGCAGCGGCCCTTACAACGAAAAGATCTCGATCGGAAGCATTCCGAACACCAGCGCCACCAACACTGTTACTTTTAACGGTAATGGCAACATCCTTACCAGCGGTCTTGCCAGCACCGATGGCATGATCAAGCTGAGCGGTACTAAATACATGCGTTTCAACAACCTGATCCTTAACGCTGACCCTAACTCACTGAACGGTTCTGGTATCTATTTAACCAATGGTGCGCAGTTCAACAACTTTGTTGGCAATACTGTTTCCCTGAGCACTACTACTACCAGCACATCGTATGGTATCCAGTTAAACACCGGCGCGAACACCAACAACGTATTCCAGAACAACATTATTAAAGGTGGTTACTACGGTGTTTACAACTATGGTAGCTCAGCTACTCCGGTCAGCAACAACCAATACATAAACAACCAGATCAGAGACCCTTACTATTATGGTATGTATTTCTATTACGGTTCTAACAACCTGATAGAAGGTAACGACATCAGCCGCTCTACCCGTACCAATGGCAGCTATATGTATGGTATGTATTTCTCAACCGCTTCTACCGGAAACACCATCAGCAAGAACCGCATCCACAATACACATGATGTAGCAAGCGCGCAGACTGGATACGTATATGGTATTTATATTTCAGCCGGTTCTAGTGTAGGCTCTGAGAACGTTGTGAAAAACAATGCGATCTACAACATTGTACCAGACCAGGGCGCTGCTTACGCATTTTACAATAGCGGCGGTAACGGCACTCACTACATCCATAATACAGTAGCATTGTATAACCCGCAATATACTGGTTCCGGTACCCTATATGGTATGTACTTCGGTTCGGCTTCTACCAACGTGAAGTTCATCAACAACAACGTGACCATCAATGCTGGTACTACCGGCAACAAATATGGTATCTATTTAGCTTCCTCTACTATTTCCCTGGTAAGCAATGGCAACAACCTGCATGTAGTTGGTGGCAACGTAGGTTATCATTCATCAGCAAAAGCTACTTTAGCTGACTGGAAAACCGCTAACAACAATGCTTACGATCAGGCGAGTGTTTCTGCCGATCCGTTATTCATTAACCTGGCTAACGGCAACCTGCGCCCTAACTCTGTAGCTATTGATAACGCTGGTATCAGCGGACAAGGTGTGGCAGATGATATTTTAGGCGCCGTTCGCAGCACTACTACTCCAGACCCAGGGGCTTACGAATTCACCGTACCACCTAATGATGTTGCTGTAATTGCTGTTTCTGGTCCGGTATCTGGCTGCGGTCAGACTTCACAGGAAACCGTTACTGTTACTATTAAGAACTTCGGCTCGAACACCCAAACTTCTATTCCGGTTTCTTATAAAGTAAACGGCACTACAATTGGCACAGGCACCTGGACCGGTACCCTGCCTCCGAACGGAAGCGCTACGCACACCTTTACTACTAAAGCCAACTTAGCAGCCCGCGGTACTTACGACATTGAAGGATCCACAAACCTGAGTACTGATACTGATCCGACCAACAACGCAACTACTTTAACTGTAGCTAACGCATTATTGCCTAGCATGCCGGTTACGCTGGACTTTGAAACTCCGCTGGGTGGCCTGGATGCAACTGTAGTAGTTACGAACAAATACTCTATGGTAACAGAGGCAGCTGCAGCAAGCAAAGGCACTGGTTCTACCAAAGGTATGATCATGGAAGGCATTGATAACTCAAGCTGGGAAGTTCCAGTTGGTATCACTGACCCTTGGACCAGCAACCCTGATTTCTACTCTGCTATCAGAATGTGTTTAGATGCAACAGCTAGTGGTAATGACTCGATCGTTATGACTTTCGACCTGAAGCAGCTTTTCAAAACCACTCATTACAACACCAACTTCCGCGTTACAGTTAACGGCAAACAAGTTCCGGTTTATGAGAATGGCAAACTGAAAAACACGCTGAACCCTCCTTTCGGTGGTTACGATTCATTAGGTGCACAGTGGAAATCTATCAGAGTAGACCTGACTCCGTACAAAAATACCGGCGTGATCCAGATCGGCTTCGGTAGCAGCGTACGCGAAGGCTATCAGAACGGTACTGGTACTGCTAACCTGATCGACAATATCAGAATCCGTACTGTAGCAGGCCCAACTGGCGTAAAAGAGAACATTCTGCAAAGCAATGTAGTAGTATTCCCGAACCCGTCTAACGGCCTGTTTAACTTGAAAGTACCAACTACTACCCGCAATTATTCAGTAGAAGTGATGGACCTGACCGGTAAACTGGTAAAACAGCAAACCGTAACCAACAACGCTGGTACTACCCAATTAAACCTGAACGGTACAGCCAAAGGTATCTACATCCTGAAGATCGCTTCTGAAGGAAATGTAGCAACCCGCAAACTGATTGTAGAATAAAAACGCTATCGTTTCAGATGCTAAAACTCAAAAAGCCCCGAAAATACTTCGGGGCTTTTTTTTATTTCTACCTGGCTCAAAAACGGTAGGATTTTGAGAGTAAAAAGTCTTTAGCAGCCCAAAACGCTATGCTTTTGCCGGCCAAAAGTAACACCAGAACTTACTCCGAATATGAACTTGGCTGGCACCATTAATAAAGAAAAACTGAAGAAAATCTGACTCAAACTAACTACGCTGTTTCAATAAAAAATCATAGCTTTTATCAATAATTTACCAAAAGTATCAGAATATCAATCTGTTGCACTTCACCAATCACTACAACATGTTAACTAAAAACCCGGCCCGACTAACATATAATTTTTGGTTTTAAACAAAAATAAATTATAAACTTTAGGCTTTAACGCCTCATAATCTTAATCTTCAACCCACCTAAACTCTCTCATTTATGCGGTTAAAACTAACTCCTTTATTATTCCTAATCTTAAGCGTATGGGGGTATTTTATTACCCCAGCTTCGCATGCTCAGGGTTTACCCGAGCTCATGTATTACAAGTTCGACACTCCCGGAACTACAACTCAGAACTTTGCAAGTACGCCGGCAGGAACCAATCCAGCCCCTCTAACAGGTGCAACTATTGGCGGAACTGGTCAGTACGGTACGGCATTAGTCGGAAACGGGGGCACTACGGCTTCTAACTCCGTAAATACCGGCTGGGCGCCAAACCTGGGAGCAGGCAGCTGGACCATTTCTATGTGGTTACACAACATTCCCTCTTCTACTACGCTTCAATATTTCTTTGGCGACGTGAACACCTCCAGCCTGCGGGCATTTACAGGAGGTGTAGCCGGCGCAGGAGGAATCAGACTGGTAGGCGGCGGCATTACAGCTATGGATATGGCAAATGTAATTGGCACCAACCCGGTAGTTATTCATTATGTTCATGATGCTACGGCCGGCAACATTAAAGCCTACGTTAACGGCGTCCTGAACAGTACTTCTACCCAAACTGCTGTGAATTTTAGCGGTGCAGGCCCGTTTTATGTGGGCGGTTATCCAAGCAACAATGGTTTACCAACCGGTGGCTTATTAGACGAATTCAGACTTTATAACCGAGCACTTACTGCAGCTGAAATTGCCACTACCTGGAACGTTATGTTGCCTTATATGCCATCTCCGAATGATGGAGGCGTTACTGCTCTTAATGCACCAGTAAGCCCAACGGCTCCAGGTTCTCAACCTATTCAGGTTACCATTAAAAATTATGGTACAGCTCCTTTAACCAGTGCACAGATCGGCTGGAAAGTAGGTACTACCACCGGCACCCCTTACGCCTGGACAGGAAACCTTGCTCCTAATGCCAGCAGCTCCCCTATTACCATCGGCACTCACAATTTTACCAATGGAACGCATGCCGTTAAAACCTGGACCAACTTGCCAAACGGCCTGACGGATGGCAATCATTTTAACGATACGCTTACAACCACCATCATTGCCTGCAACGCCCTGACCGGTACTTATACTATAAACCAGAATGCACCTGCTACGGCTACCAACTTCACGAGCTTTGCTTCAGCATTACAAGGTTTGAACAGCTGCGGTATTTCTGGCCCAGTAGTATTCAACGTAGTTAGTGGTACAGGCCCTTACAATGAACAGATCAATCTCGGTGAAATTAATGGGGTAAACGCTACCAACACCGTTACTTTTAATGGCAATGGCAATACCATTACGGCCAACCCAACCGGCAACCTGGGCGCTATTACCCTGGATGGCGCTGATTTTGTAAAGTTCGATAACCTGGTGATCACGTTAGATTCTACTGCAACTGCGGGCTGGGGTGTTCAGTTCTTAAATGCAGCTGATAACAACACGATCTCGAACTGCACCATTAACCTACCAACCAACTCTACCAGCACCAACTTTATTGGTATTGGCACCGGCATCACGTATTCTACTTACGGCAACCATACCAACAACTCCAAGATCCAGAACAACACCATTAACGGAGGCTACTATGGTATCCGGATGAACGGTACTTCAACCTCGGCAACTTCGGCTGGTAACCAGATCACTGGTAACCAGATAAAAGATGCTTACTACTATGGTATTTATCTGTACTACACCGGTACCATGCTGGTTGAAGGCAACGATATCAGCCGCTTAGGCCGTAACGATGGAACAACCTTCTACTGTTTGTATAACGGTTATTCTCAGAGCAACACCATCAGCAAAAACCGCATTCACGGTATTGGCGGCTCAACGATCTATGGTATCTACAACTATTACGGAGATTCCCCGGCCGGTGCTGAAGCTGTTATCAAAAACAATGTGCTTTACGACTTCAACAACACCGGTACTACGTATGCTTTATACAGTGCCAGCGCTGATGGTACTTATTTCTTCCACAATACCGTTGACCTGAGAAATACGGTTAATACCGGAACGGTTTACGGTTTCTACCAGACCACGGCAGCTACCAACATGAAGTTCCAGAACAACATCATCTCAATTGATGGCGGGGTTTCAGGAACCAAATATGCGGTTTATTACGGCGTTACAACTTCTGCCATCACCAGCAACAACAACGACCTGTATGCTACCAACGGTACAAATGTAGGTTATTATTCAGGTGCAAAAGCAACCTTAGCTGATTGGCAGACTGCAAGCTCTCAGGATGCAAACTCCGTTTCTGTTGATCCAATGTTTACAAACCTGACAACCGGTGACCTGAAACCAACCAACTCTACTGTAAACGGTATTGGCACAGCCTTAACTCCGGCCGTAACCGACGATATTACCGGCGCTACCCGCAGCACTAGCAATCCGGACCCGGGCGCTCATGAGTTTACTCCTGCTGCCAACGATGCCGGCATTATTGCTATAATTACACCAACGTCGCCGGTACAGCCGGGCGTTAACCAGCCAATTCAGGTTACCATTAAGAACTTTGGCATGAACGTGCTGACCAGCGCTACAATTACAGCGAACATTACCGGTTCAGCTACCCAAACCGTTACTTTTAACTGGACCGGCAGCCTTGTAAACAATGCAACTGCAAATGTTACTATTGGTAACTATTCTTTCGCTACTGGTAGTTATATTTTAGACGTTTGTGCATCTAACCCGAACAACGCTACCGACGGAAACCCAGGCAACGATTGCTTTGCGACTCCGGTAATTTCCTGCTCCGCTCTGGCCGGAAACTATACAATTAACAAAAACAACCCTACAGGGGGTACCAACTTCCAGAGCCTTGCAGATGCAGTTGCCAGGGTAACAAGCTGCGGCGTTAGCGGCCCGGTTACTTTTACAGTAGCTCCTAATTCAGGTCCGTACAATGAGCAAATGATCATTGGTGCAATAAGCGGCGTTAACGCTACCAATACCGTTACTTTTGAAGGCAGCGGCAATACCATTTCGGCCAACCCAACCGGCGGCAACCTGGGTGCTGTAACCTTCGATGGTGGTACGTATGTAAAAGTTAACAACTTCGTGATAACCCTGGATGCAGCAGCAACTGCGGGTTGGGGTGTTCAGTTCTTGAATGCAGCGGACAACAACACGATCTCGAACTGCACCATTAACATGCCAACCAACTCTACCAGCACCAACTTTATTGGTATTGGCACCGGCATCACGTATTCTACTTACGGCAACCATACCAACAACTCCAAGATCCAGAACAACACCATTAACGGAGGTTACTATGGTATCCGGATGAACGGCACTTCAACCTCGGCAACTTCGGCTGGCAACCAGATCACTGGTAACCAGATAAAAGATGCTTACTACTATGGTATTTATCTGTACTACACCGGTACCATGCTGGTTGAAGGCAACGATATCAGCCGCTTAGGCCGTAACGATGGAACAACCTTCTACTGTTTGTATAACGGTTATTCTCAGAGCAACACCATCAGCAAAAACCGCATTCACGGCATTGGTGGCTCAACGATCTATGGTATCTACAACTATTACGGAGATTCCCCGGCCGGTGCTGAAGCCGTTATCAAAAACAATGTGCTTTACGACTTCAACAACACCGGTACTACGTATGCTTTATACAGTGCCAGCGCTGATGGTACTTACTTCTTCCACAATACTGTTGACCTGAGAAATACAGTTAATACCGGAACGGTTTACGGTTTCTACCAGACCACGGCAGCTACCAACATGAAGTTCCAGAACAACATCATTTCGATCGATGGCGGGGTTTCAGGAACCAAGTATGCGGTTTATTACGGCGTTACAACTTCTGCCATCACCAGCAACAACAACGATCTGTATGCTACCAACGGTGCAAACGTAGGTTATTATTCAGGTGCGAAAGCAACCTTATCCGATTGGCAGACTGCAAGCTCGCAGGATGCAAACTCTATTTCGGCTGACCCTATTTTCTCTAGCCCAGCCACCGGCGATCTGCAGCCTACATCAGTTGCTGTAAATAATATTGGCACACCACTCGCAAGCGTTACAGACGATATTCTGGGCAACCCACGCAGCACCACTGCGCCGGATTTAGGGGCTTATGAATTTACCCTTAACCCGAACAACGTAGGCATTATCGCTATAACCGGACCAGTATCCGGCTGCGGTCTGACTGCTCAGGAAACCATTACCGTAACCATTAAAAATTATGGCACGAATACGCAAACCAGCATTCTGGTAATGTATTCTATTAATAATGGCACACCTGTAAGCCAAACCTATTCAGGCACATTGGCTCCAAATGCTACCGATACGCTTGTATTCACGCAAACAGCTAATCTGGCTACTGCCGGCCCATATACCATTGTTGCCGCCACCCAATTCCCGGGAGATGCTGACCCGACTAATGATGCTGACACGTTAATGGTAGCAAATTCTCTGATGCCAGCCGGCCCGGTTAACATCAATTTTGAAGTGCCTGCTTCCGGGTTAAATGCTATGCGCGTGGTAACCAATGCCAGATCTAATATTAAAGAAAGCACTGCCGCAGCTACCGGAACCGGTTCTACCAAAGGCATGATCATGGATGGAGTAATTAATACAGCCTGGGTAGTACCAAGTGGCACCATAGCTCCATGGACAAGCAATCCGGATCATTTCTCGGCTACTTACCTGTGCTTTACGCCACTAGCCGGCCAACCAAATGATACCCTTTTCCTGGAATTTGATCTGAAGCAGCTCTATAAAACTACCCATTACAACACCAACTTCCGGGTAACTGTAAATGGCCAACAGATCGGCGGCACTTACAACCCTCCGTTTGGTGGTTATGGCTCCGCCGGTGCACCATGGACCCATGTGAAACTGGACATTTCTTCGTTCCTGGGCAACCCAACCATTGAAATTGGCCTGGAAAGCAGCGTAAAAGAAGAATATGCCAACGGAAACGGCACAGCCAACCTGATCGACAATATCATGGTGCAGCGGATCGCTGGCCCAACCGGTATAAAAGAGAACATCCTGCAAAGCAATGTAGTGGTATTCCCGAACCCGTCTAACGGCCTGTTCAACCTGAAAGTACCAACTACAACCAGAAATTACTCAGTAGAAGTAATGGACCTGACCGGCAAACTGGTAAAACAGCAAACCGTAACCAACAACTCCGGAACTACCCAATTAAACTTGAATGGTACAGCTAAAGGTATCTACATCCTGAAGATTGCTTCTGAAGGAAATGTGGCTACCCGCAAACTGATCGTAGAATAAAAACGCTATCGTTTTTGCTTAAAAAAGTCACGCTGGGTATCCGGCGGGACTTTTTTTGTTTATAACCGAAAGAAAAACGGTATGCTTTTAGCCTGAAAAACTGCTGTTCGCCATCAAGGTCCTTCGCTATGGCTCAGGATGACAGGGCGTAAAAAAAGCTATGCTTACAGCCGTAAAAAGTAAAACGCTATGGTTTATAAAGTAAAAAGCGACTTCTGAAACGGTAGGGCTTTTCAGCAAAAAACGCCTTCCCGGCTAGTAATATTTAAGTCATCCAGAAAATTCACGTGTTTATTATTCAATCCTCACCACCTTCTAAACACAGCACTTCACCCGAATAAAAAACACGTTCACCCAACCTCAAAATCCCTTTGTAATCAGCAAAAATCTCAGCCTGATAAGTATAAATAAAAGCAAAATAATTTGCACTCCAAAGCAAAAAACGGCTTTAATTTAACGAAAACACTCACTATTAATGAGTTATATTTCAAATTCCGGATAAAAAATGGTAACTTAAGGCGCAAAACTATTTTATCATTACTTAACATTTATTACATGCAAAAACCTTTTCCCCTCATCCTTTTATGCATCTTACTTCTCTTTGCCGGGAGCATTAATGCGCAGATACCTGTGCAGATCGGTACCGGCACATCATCGCCGGCCAGTACGCTTTATGGACCCGTTTATCGTTTCTCAAGTACCTCTGCTACCAATGGCGCGCGGGTAAACATGCTTTGGACAGCCGCAGAAATGGCAACAGCCGGCATTCCGGCAGGTTCATTAATTACCGGAGTTCAGTTCAATAAAACCAATACTGCCAATTTCAGCAATACTGTACCTTTTAAAATGCTGGTTGCCAATACCAGCCACACCACTTTAAGCACTGCCGATACCTGGGCCAGCGTTTTAAGCAGCCATACGCAGGTAATAAACAGCACGAATTTTAACTTACCTGCTACAACCGGCTGGGTATCTTTTAATTTCAGCGCGCCCTTCACCTACACCGGCGGCGCATTCGAAATTGCCACAGAGCATGATATTACAGGCATGACCCAGCCGCGCTCAACAGACGCTATTAAATGGGAATTTACTTCGGGACACAGCAATAAAATTGCAGGTGTTGCCACGCCTACCGGCGCCACTCTGAACGGAAACGTTTCCGGTTACAAAGAGCGTCCAAACATCAAGATCTTATATATTCCGGCTACTCCGTGCGTTGCTCCTCCAACTCCCGGCACTGCAACGGCAAGTGTTGCAAACATTTGTCCTAATATTAATTTCACCCTGGGCGTTTCCGGAAATTCTTTTGGTCTGGGCCAGACTTACCAGTGGGAAAAATCGCCAACCGGAGCAGCTCCCTGGACGCCAATAGGAACTTCTTCTAATGGTTCTTCATTAACCACTTCACAAACTGCAACAAACTTCTACCGCCTGGCTGTAACCTGCAGCGGACAAACTGCTTATTCAAACAGCGTGCAGGTTACTACCAATGCTACACCACTGTCCGGCACTTATACGATAGATAAAAACAGCGCTCCTTCAGCCACGAACTTCCAGAGTTTCCAGGCCCTGACCACTGAATTGGATTGCCGCGGTATGTCTGCCGCGATAACGGTTAACGTAGTAGCAGGCTCAGGCCCTTACAACGGACAAATTACACTTGCCAACATTACCGGCTTAAACGCTACAAATACCCTCACTTTTAATGGTAACGGCAACAAGATCGCGTTTGCTCCTACTTCAGCAAACCGCGCAGTAGTGCAGCTGGACGGCGTGGATTACGTTACGTTCAATAACTTCAAGATAGATGCTACTGATGCTACCTATGGCTGGGGCTTTCATTTACTGAACGGCGCCGATCACAACACGATCAGCAATAATACTATTACCATTGCCTCTACAAGCGCTACAGAAGCAAGCACGGGCGGTATTATCTTCTCAAACTCTGCTACATCAGTAACATCTGCAGGAAACACGGGCAACAACAACGTGATCTCTGGCAATACCATTATCGGCGGTTACAAAGGCATTCATTTGAACAGCGTAGTTACCACAGCCAGCAATAACCAGATCATAAACAACACCATTAAAGATTTTTATGCCGATGGTATTGTTGTGAATGCAGCAAAAGGCACGCTAATAGAAGGCAACGATATCAGCCGTCCTACCCGCGCCACAACTACTACATTTACCGGAATTGAGCTTAATGGCAACACCCAGCTAACTACTGTAAGCAAAAACCGCATTCATAACGCTGCCGGCGGCGATCTTAGCCCAATATCAGCCAGCTACGGTATTCACTCTACCTCTGCCGATGCTCCGGTTGGTTCTGAAAACATTATCAAGAACAACCTGATCTATGACATGAATTCTACCGGTATTATCTATGGCTTATACAATACCGGCTCCAATGGTTCGCATTATTACCACAACACCGTAAACCTGGATAATACCAGCAACACCGGTTCGGTACGCGGTTTTTATCAGACCACGCTTGCAAGCAATATCCGGATTATCAACAACGTGTTCAGCGTAAATGCTGGTACCACCGGCGCCAAATATGCGTTGTATTTCAATACAGCTACTTCAAGCATTACCAGCAACAACAACGTGCTTTATATTGCGCCGGGCGCAAGCAACGCACACGTGGGCTACTATTCTGGTAATAAAACTACTTTAGCTAATTGGAAAACTGCTAACAATAATGCTTACGACCAGGCCAGTATTTCCGCAGACCCGGTATTTATAGATGCAGCCGTTGGCAATCTTCGTCCGAATTCCGCCACCCTTGATAACACCGGCCAGGCTTTAGCCGCCGTTACCACCGACATTAACGGTGCAACTCGCAGCACAACTACTCCAGACCCAGGCGCTTATGAATTTACCATACCGGCCAACGATGTAGCTGTTACCAATATCTCAGGCCCGGTTTCCGGCTGCCACCTTACTGCTGCCGAAGCTATTACCATTACCTTACGCAACTTCGGTTCTGCTACCCAAACCAGCATTCCGGTAAGTTACAAAGTGAATGGTACTACTATTGGCACCGGAACCTGGTCTGGCACCCTGGCTCCGAATGCTTCGGCAACTTTCCTTTTCACCCAAACTGCAAACCTGGCAGCCAGCGGTGCTTACGTAATTACGGCACAAGCTAGCCTGACTACCGATGCAAACGCGGCAAACGATACCCTTTCAGCAACTATTGGCAATTCTTTATTAACAAACACGCCAATTGTTTTCGATTTTGAAACGGCAGCAACCGGCCTTGGTGCGCTACGGGCTATTACAAACAGCAATTCTAATATTATAGAAAGTGCGGCCGCAAGCCACGGCACAAGCTCTACCAATGGCATGATCATGGATGGCGCCAGCAGTACGCAGTGGTCAACTCCGGCTGGTACGGTAAACCCGTGGACCAATAATCCGAACCATTTCTCGGCTGTTTATTTCTGCTTTACTCCGAACACCGCTCCGCAGGATACACTTTTCCTGAGCTTCAACCTGAAACAGCTTTACAAAGACACGCATCTGAATACCAATTTCCGGGTAACGGTAAACGGGAAGCAGGAAGGACCGACTTACAACCCTCCTTTTGGCGGCTACGATTCTTTGGGTGCGCAATGGGATACGATCCGGATCAACCTGGAGCAATATAAAACCCGCGGCAATATTGAGATCGGTCTGGAAAGCAGCGTAAAAGAAGAATATGCCAATGGAAATGGTACTGCTAACCTGATCGACAACATCGAGATCTTTACAGTGGCAGGCCCAACTGGTGTAAAAGAGAACATGCTGCAAAGCAACGTAGTAGTGTTCCCGAACCCGTCTAACGGCTTGTTCAACGTGAAAGTGCCTACTTCTACCCGCAACTACTCCGTAGAAGTGATGGACCTGACGGGCAAAGTGGTAAAACAGCAAACGGTAATCAACAACGCAGGTACCACCCAATTAAACCTGAACGGTACAGCTAAAGGTATCTACATCCTCAAGATCGCTTCTGAAGGAAATGTAGCAACCCGCAAACTGATCGTAGAATAATAAAAACGCTATCGGTTTAGCACTAAAAAGTCCCGCCGGGTTCCTGGCGGGACTTTTTAGCTTTCTGTTAAAGGTTAAAGTTGAAAACGGTATGGTTTGGAGAATGAAAAGTGATTGCTCAAAAACGCTATGATTCAGGAAGCAAAAACTCAAAACCAAAAACCTACTCCGAATAAAAAACCCGCTTCACCCTTGGGCTTACATTTGTCAATAACTCATACGGAATGGTTTTGATCTTTTCTGCCAGTTTAGTGATCGGTAATTCCTGCCCGAACACAACTACTTCATCGCCTTCGGAAACCTGCAGACCGGTAACGTTTACCATGCACATATCCATGCATATATTCCCGATTATAGGTGCAGCCTGTCCGTTTATCAGCACTTCGCCGGCACCGTTGCCAAATCTTCGGTCGAAGCCGTCGGCGTAACCAATGGCCAGGGTAGCAATTTCAAGATCGGTTTCTGCCAGGCCGCGGCGACTATAACCAACCGTATCGCCCTGCTGAATGTGTTTGATCTGGGAAATGGTGGTTTTGAGCGTTCCTACATTTTGCAAAGCATCTTGCTCGGTGCCGGTAGCTTCCACGCCATAAAGCCCGATACCAAGCCGGACCATATCCAGTTGATGCTCCGGGAAGCGTACAATGCCCGCCGAATTAAGAATGTGCTTGATAACGGAATAACCGATCTTCGCCTCGATCTCTGAAGCCATGTTCCGGAAACCGGAAATTTGCTGCTTCGAAAAATCGTTATGCAGGGCTTCGTCGGCACCGGCTAAATGGCTGAACATGCTGGCTACTTTTACCCGCGGCTCGGTTTGCAGCAAACTGAATAATTCCTCAAAATCCGCCTGGGTAAAACCTAAGCGGTGCATACCGGTATCGAGCTTTAAATGAATATGATAAGCGGGTGCAGCATCGGCATGGATATAGGTTAAAAAACTACGTAGCTGGCTCAAGGAATAAATTTCCGGCTCTAAATGGTAACGCAAAAGCTGCGCAAAACTATCCGGCGAAGGATTCATGACCATAATAGGCAAACTGATGCCACTTTCGCGCAAAGAAACGCCTTCATCGGTATAGGCAACGGCTAAATAATCTACCCTATGAAACTGCAGGATATTGGCAATTTCGTAGCTGCCGCTACCGTAAGCAAACGCTTTTACCATTACCATAATTTTGGTTTCGGGCTGCAGTTTGCTGCGGTAGAAATTCAGGTTATGTACCAGCGCATTCAGGTTCACTTCCAGCACCGTGCCGTGCACTTTTTTACCGAAAACCGCTACGATCTTTTCAAATTCAAAAATCCGCGCGCCTTTCAGCAAAATGGTTTCGTCGTGAAAACTATCAGGTTGAAAATGCTGCAGAAAATCGGTAGTGCTTTCGTAAAATTCAGCTTTCATACCAAACTTCAGCCGGTGCCGGCCAATTACTTTTCCAATCCCAATTAACCGGTCTACGCTACGGTTTTTTAAAGCTGCAGCCACTTCCGCATAAAGCGTTTCTTCGTTTAACCCAGATTCTAAAAGATCGGAAAGAATTACCGTTTTTTGCTGATTCCGCTTCTGGTGCACAAGCAGATCCAAAGCCGTAGAAAGGCCGGCCAGATCGTTATTGTAAGTATCGTCTATCAGGTAGCAGTTATTTATAGCTTCCTTCATTTCGAGGCGCATGGCTACCGGGAGCAGTTTATCGAAGCGCTGCTGCATAATTTCGGGCTCCATTTCACGCCAGACTAAAACCGCCAGACAATGCAGCATGTTCTGCACCGAAGCCGGATCTATAAACGGAATGGAAATCTGCGCTTCTTTTCCGGCATACTTATAAACAACATTGGTTTTAGCGCCGGAAACTTGTTGCGAAAGGATCTGCAGATCGGCATCTTCCTGATGGCCCCAGGTAAAGCTTTTAATTTCCTGCCGTTTTACGGCGGCATCCAAAAGCGCGTCATCAGAAGAATAGAAAAGCAGTTTTACACCCTTAAACAATAGCAATTTCTCTTCGATCTTATGAACCGAATTCTGAAAACCTTCGTCGTGCGCCGTGCCGATATTCGTAAAAATCCCCAAGGTCGGACGGATGATCGCGGCGAGCTTTTCCATCTCTTCAGGTTTAGAAATACCGGCTTCAAAAATACCGAACGTATGATTTGCGTTGATCTGCCAAACCGAAAGCGGCACCCCGATCTGCGAATTATAACTGCGCGGACTTTTCACCACTTTTTCATCGGGACTGAGCAGTTGCGCGAGCCATTCTTTCACAATGGTTTTGCCGTTGCTGCCCGTTATGGCCATTACCGGCAACAGAAATTCGCCCCGATGATAAGCCGCAATTGCCTGCAAAGCGGCTAAACTGCTTTCAACCTGTAAAAAGTTTGCTCCCGGGAAACTGTATTTAAAACCTTCTTCAGATTTTACACCGGGAATCTCGTCAACCTGTTCTACCACAAATTGCCGTACGCCGCGCGCATATAAAGCATTTACGTAATCGTGGCCATCGTTAAAAGCACCTTTTATGGCGAAAAATAACGTACTGGTTGGCTGGGCAAGTTTGCGGCTATCAGTGAGTAAATGCCGCACCGGCAGATCCTGCACAAATTGCAAAACCGAACCATGCGTAATAGAAGCGAGCTGCGAAAAAGTAAGCATACAATTCAAGAAAAACAGATTGCACAAAGATACAAAACGCAGACCGGCCGAAATATTTTATTAAAGCAATTTCAGAACGCAAAAAAATAGCCCCGATGCAATTTCAGGGCTATTTCATTAGTTAAATTTCGGTTCTATTTCTGAATAACAAGCCGGCGGGTTTCCACCATTTTATCGCGGTTCCATAAAGTATAGAAATAAACGCCGCCAGCCATGCCAGAAAGATCGATCTCGGTTGCTTTAACGGCTTTAAATTCTGAGCTGTTAATAGTTTTTACGGTCTTTCCGATAGCGTTTGTAAGGCGTATTTCATAATCATCGGCATCGGCGAGGTTCAATTCCAGTTTTACTTTATTTTGCGCCGGGTTCGGGTAAAAGTTCAGCATACTTTTATGCATCAGATCTTCTTTGGTTCCGGTTGGCGCCGCTAAAATAGTAATACTTCCAGACATTGACTGCCCGTGAATAGTGCAGTGATACGGATATGTACCGGCCATATTAAAGGTGTGAGAAAAGGTAGGGTTGCCGGAAGTAGAAGATGCTTCGGTCCAGGCCTGTGGCGAACTATCGGAGTGAATATTGTGCGTACCAGATTCCCATTGCCAGGTAACCATTTCGCCGGCATTTATAGTAACCTGCTGCGGCGCGAACGAATTTGAACCACCAGGACCAACGGTAACCGTAGCATTAGCGGCCTGCAGCTCTGCTTTGCCCATGATCAAAACCGAAAGGCACAAAAAAGTAAAGAGTTTTTTCATAGAATTTAAGCAATTAATGGTTGAAGTTTTTTTTGTATTATCCTACGAAAGGTAAACAATTGGGAATTACAATTTCCTCTGCGGACAGGCAGTTTATAAGCGAACGGGAATTATTTACGGTTGAAACGGAAAGCGCAGCACCTGAACCGGAAAATTGTAAAATGGTATGTGAAAAAAAGAAACTATTCGGGCGCAAGAACTATTAGTTAAGCAGCGTAGTATGTGGTACTTTTGCAGGCCTTTTTCCTACCGTTTCTATAACATTGAAAACAAACAAATATTACGCGGCAGCCATTGCGGCTTTCGTGATCTGGGGCTTTATTCCGTTCCCGCTTCGCGCCCTCACCCAATATCCCAGCGGACAAATTCTTTATTTCAGAATCCTGATCTCGGTTTTCATTTTATTGTTGCTGATATTTACCGTAAAACGAAAAGAAGCCCAAACTACCTGGCGCTTTTATAAAAACAGCTCCGGCCCTGAAAAACGCAAAATGCTGTTGCTCACGCTGGCCGGCGGCGCATTGCTTACGCTCAACTGGCTGCTGTTCATTTACGTGATCAACCACATTTCCATTCAAACGGCGTCGTTTTCGTATTTGCTGTGCCCTATTCTTACGGCAGTGCTGGGTTTTCTAATTCTGAAAGAACCGCTTCGCAAAAACCAGTGGGCGGCAATTGGACTAAGTTTGCTGAGTTGCGGTTTAATTGGCGTGGCTTCGTTTACTAACCTGGTTTTCAGTTTGCTCATTGCGGCGAGTTATGCCTTTTACCTCATCTCGCAGCGCGTACTCAAAGACCACGATAAAATTGTATTACTCACGCTGCAGCTCATCCTGGGCTTTATCATCATCGCGCCGTTTTACAATTACCTCCGCGAAAACGCTGCTGCAATTCCGGAACTACAATTTTTCGGACCGGTACTTATTTTAAGCGTAGTATTTACCGTTTTGCCGCTTTTCCTGAATTTATTTGCCTTGCAGGAACTAAGATCCGGCACCATCGGCATTCTGATGTACCTCAACCCGATCATCAACTTTATGCTGGCCTTCCTTTATTTTGGAGAAGAAACTACCGTACAGCAAGGCCTGGCTTACGCGCTGATTTTCCTCTCTATTATATTATACAATCTGAAGCCCCGGCATAAAAAAACGGCCAGCTTTTCCTGATATCTTTGGAAAAAGTGGCCGCCCAAATGGTAGGGTTAAAGGTAGAAAAAGTGCTGGTGTAATAGAAAAACGCTATGCTTTCAGCGTGAAAAACTGGTTGTGTTCTGTCAAGCTGCATGGCGAATATTTTTTATCCAGTAACCGATCGTTTTTACAGATTTTACCGGGAGTTTGGTGGTAGCCTGCATTGCTGCCTGTTCGTTATTTTCAGTTGCATGTGCAGCGTTTTCGTGCATTAAAGTGGCCATTGCCACGGTACGCCAGCTTCGGAAGGTTAAGGAAAATGCCATTTTGTTTCAGGTTCGTTAGGTGAATTTCTTTTTTCAGACTTAACGCCCCGACACTCTAAAAGTTGGCTAAAATAGCTCCTGTGGCGGTTTTCCGAATTTCTTCCTGCTAAAATGCTATGCTTTTCCGCTTAAAAACCAAAGCCGACCCTGAAACCGGTGCGCACTTTTTGGCCTTCCTGAAAACCGGTATAGAAATCGGCGCGCAGAATTTTAAAGATGTGCTCCAGGCCAACACCCAGCTCTACATAGTTTTTCGATTCGCGCGTATGCAGGTAATTTACATTTACCACTTCCTGCAATTTTCCTTTTCTTATAAAAGGCAGCTTATTCAGAATAAACCCGTTGAAATGATGGCTGAAATGTCCTTCGAAATACGTGTGTTTGGTGCTGTATAAATAATAGTCTAACAGTTGAAAGCCGCCAAAACCGCCGGCGTAAATGGTGCGATTACCCGAGAAATGCCGGTAATCCATCAGCCACATTTTTCGCGAATTCAGAAACGTACCGCCGGTAAACCAATACTGCGAACTGCCCAGCAAACCCAGATCCACGTTATCGCTCACCAAAGCCGCCACCCGGTCAAAATCTACATCGGAGCCAAAAATATTTTTGAAGCCTTTGGTATAAGCCACCGCAAAAGTCGGGTATTTGGAAGCCAGGTTTATTTTATGATCCGGACGGCTGATGTATTGCTGCCCCGGCCGCCACGTTAATTGCATACTAGCCGTAAAAGCCTGATTTCTTCCAAAAGCTGCATCGGGCAATTCTGCCACAACGGGCAAATTCGGCGTAAAATTGCGGCTCTCGCGATCGCTGAACGTATAATCGATGGTATTAAATAGTTCGTGCCGGTCGGCAAATTCGGCGACTGCCGTTATATTCAACCCGTTTACGATCTCCGACTTTTCTTCCAGTTTTACATAGCGTTTTTCGTAGAGCTTCAAATAATTGCGTTCGGCCAGTAATGTATAAACCGAATTCCAGAACGTAGTGATCGGGTTATTGCTGTTGAACTGGCTCACAAACCTGCCGCCTTCCGCCGTAAACGTGCCGTTTTTGAGCGGTTTATAATACCAGGTCGTTTTCAGGCTGGCATAAAATCTTTCGCTGCTGAAACCATAACGAAACATGGGCGCCACTTCAAAATAACGGCGGTCTTCGTAACTTTTGCGGTACATAAAGCCCGGATTCAGCACCAGGCCTTCCACGGTATTAAACTGCAGAAACGAGTTATATTCCAGCGGCGCAATCAGCGGATCGGTACTGAAAGATTGCCTGGAAAAAGAATGGTAATACCGGTAACCGCCGAAAAACAAACTAGAAAAGCTGAATTTATTCCGCACCGCATCTACCGAATCTTTATAAGGCTTCGATTCTACAATCGCTACTAAACTATCTTTGGTTTTGTAGTCCGAAATTTCTTCCTGCGTAAGCGGAATCGGCCGAATTTCTTCCCAGTAAACACTGTCTTTTTTATTGGCTTCTTCGGCTACCGAAAGTATCTCGTTATTAAAATGCTTCTTATCGAAAAGCTGTTCCGGTTCGGTTCTTTGCTTCGTTTTGCGCGCTACTTTTTTGCTGGTTTTCCCTACCGTTTTCGGTTCTTCCGCAGCAGTTTTTCCCTCCGAAATCCTAGCGTTTTCTGAATTATTTAACGCATTGGCCGCCAGCACATAACCGGCCGGTTGCGCCTGGTATTGTGAATAGATCACGTTTACGTAACCGTTGCCTTTAAAACCCAGACCCGAAAATTGCAGCGTCAGTTTTTTCGAGATCGGCAGCCACACCCCCGAATTTCCGATGGGTGCAAAAACCTGCTTCATGTGCGCCGAATCTAAAAACTCGAGCTGGGTATTTTTACTGAGCCCAAGGTCCACACTATGCAAACGCCATTCGTCGTCCACCAGATAAATGTAGCCTTTAAAAGCAGGATCGTTTTTGCGCAGCGGCGTTACTTTTATTTTATGTATGAAGCGCCCTTTTTCTTCGGAAGTACCAATAAGCTGATACTTATAAAACAGGAACGCATTGGCAGCTATGGGCGAAACAAAACCGCGCGGCGTAAGCCCTTCTACTTTTATCAGGTTCTGGTAAAAATCGAACTCAAAATCGGTTGCCTGGTTGAAACTAATAGTTTTGTTGCTACCGCTCATTTTAGAAGAAAGCAGTTTTTCGCGGTATTTATCCGGCTGCTTAAAACTCAACTCCGAAACCGATTCCGAGAGATAAATAATACCCGGTTTTACATCGGTAACTTTCACCAGGCCCAGCACTTTTTTCGGCACTTCGGTCAGGCGCTGCAGATTTTTTATATACACCCGGCATTTATAAGCTTCGGTTTCTTTCAGGTGATATTTACGTTTACCCATTGCCGCTTTGATCATGGCATAAGCCGGATCTTTGGCGCCAGCTTTTATCACCACTTCCTGCAGGTTCAAAGCTTCGGGTTGCAAACTTACATTGCGCTCCATCATACTTTCCCCGATCACGATCTGCTGCACTTCGGGCTTATAACCAATAAACTGGAAAACGATCTCGTAAGTACCCGGCGCTAATTTGAATTGATAGAAACCCTGTTCGTTGGCCGTAGTGCCGTTGGAAGTGTTGCGCACGTAAATATTGGCAAACGGGAGCGGTTCGCCCTTTTCATTGGTAATGCGCCCCTGCAATACGCCCGCTATTGCTGAAAACTGGAGCAGCAAAAACCACATCAGAAAGACCAATTTTATACGCTTCATAAATTTTTTATTCCTGATTGATGATCTCTGTGAACTTAAACAAATTTTATTGAGTTAGCGCATTGCAAAAACATGAAATATGATTTTAATGAAATACCCAGAAGTAGGTATTGCGGGAAACAATATAACTATTCTTGTATTTATTTTTAAAAATCAGGCTAACCTTTTTTAGGAAATGCGTATTAACCCATACAAAATAATTATGTTAACGTTTTTCACCAAGTTACTCACAGAATGTTAGTGACAAATAGTAATGTTTTCACAGAATACATAATTTTTCAAACGTAATTAGATTTTTTCAATTTATTTTCAGAGTGAAACATTGGATAGAATTTTTTTAGTAGTAACTTTGCAAAGAATTAAAAACTAGAACTTTACTTAATTACAGCACAATTTAGGAATGGACTATTTTAAGCAGTGTTCTTTAAAAAATCATTCTACCCTCATACAACCTAACAGGCATATGTACTGTCTTACTGAATAAGCACTTGTTATTCCCGGGCCCTGTTAATTCTTTTAAAATTTTCTCTCACAGACACCACTATTTAATGCAGTTAAAGAAAGGCAATATTTTTTGCTGATTCTTAGAAAACGTTTGTAATAAGAGAACCCTAAATAAAAATTTATCCCTTTTTATATGACACATTTTTTACGTTTAAACCTGAATAAGCCGGTTAAATGGCTCATGGCATTTGCGACCTTCTTCATTCTGGGTCAGGAAAATGTTTTTGCAGCTGATTATTATTGGGTAGGCAGCAACAATACCAACTGGAGTGTTCCAGGTAACTGGCGGACTGGTAGTTTTGGAGGAACTGTGGCTACAAGCCGTCCTGTAGCAGGAGATAATGTTTTCTTTACAGCCGGAGGCACCAACTGCAATTTCAATATAGGTACCGTAAATGTAGCCAATGTAACGATCGATGCAGGTTATACTGGTACGATTTTACAGAACACTGCCAATTTCTCTGTAGACAGCCTGATCATGGCTGGAGGCAATTTTGTTGGTAGCGGAGACAATACCATCAACATTACCATCCGTGGTAATTTTAAACAGACAGGCGGTAACTTTACATCTACTAAAGGTCAGCTGATCTTTACGGCCAGTAATACCAACCACACATTCGGAGGTACTTTTATCCACAACAGCAACCTCTTAACTGACTTCAGAGGTACTACAACCATTAACGGTAATCCAACTTTCTACAAACTGCAATTTACATCAAAAAGCAAACGTATTTATACTATCTCCAATACGATACAGGTAGAAAACAATTTTACCCTGGCCGATACAGGATCAATTTATATTAATGGTGGTACTATTGAACTGTTAAATACAGCTAATTTAAACTGCCTTAATACTGCTACAAGCGGCGGCGGTAATGCTTTAATTAACTTCACTGGCACTGGCAATCAGAACCTTTACGGAGCAAGTAATCCGGGAGAAAGCAGATTACCCCGTATCCAAATCAATAAAACAAGCGGTACAGTTTTCTTACACAACAAAGTAAACATTACCAATGAATTTACCAATGCTTCTAACAGCGTAGATGCCACTTCGAATTTTTCGAAAGTTATTTTCACGAACGGTACTACCGGCTTACCTGGTGGCGGTATTAATCAATATGACATCGTTGGTAATACAACCTTCCACGACCTGGAAATGGCTCCTACTACAAATACCGTCTTCAATATACCTTCAGGTACAACCCTGACTGTTGCAAACGAATTCGGTTTTGCAGGAACGAACAGATTAACTATTAATACCGGAATTGTTGATGTAAAAGGCAATATGGTCGTAACCAACACTTCTTCGTCTGGAGGTGTAAGCACTGGTATTATCAGGTTTACCAGCAACAGCGATCAGAGCTTTACAGGCTCTACAACCGATGGTATTGGACAATTACCAAAAATCGAGGTTATAAAAAGCAGCGGCACTCTTTTCATGCATGAGGTTATTAACCTGAAAGGCGGATTGGTAGTGAGCGGAAACAGCCAGGTAAATGATTCAGATGCTATTATTGCAATTAACGGATCAATGACCATTGAATCAATCTCGAATCAGTTGACCTTAAACCACCTGTTAATTCCAGGCAATGCCGGCACGAACCTTACTTCTAATGTAACCAACAGCTTACAGGTTAATAAATTAGAAATGAAAGGAACTGAAAACATTGTTTTAAGCACCTCCCTGATTGGTTCACAGAACCTTTTCGTTAAAGTATCCGGCGACCTGATAAATACAAATACCAGCACAGCTAATGGCGGTGGTTCTGCAAGCATTATGTTCAATGGTTCCGGCGATCAGAATTTGACTGGCAGTTCGGTTATTGGCGGTGGTAAATTACCATCGATCTTTATCGACAAGTCTGTCGGGAATCTTATTTTAAACGAAACGATCAACCTTGCGAACAATGCAGATTTGACATTAAACAACGGCACAGTTATAGCTGACGGTTCTACTTTGGTAATCGCTAATAACGGTACAGATATCACAGGTATTCATACGCTGAATAATCTGATCTTCGCACCGTCTACTGTTGCTACCCATAATTATGCTATTGACCCTGCCAATACACTAGCCTTAACCGGCGATCTTATTTTCGATGGCCCGGCAGGTTCTAACATTACTTTAACAAGCGGCACTATTGATGTTAAGAAAAATCTTACCATAAATAATGGCAGTTTAACCAGCAATGGTAGCGGTCTGATTTCTATGACAGGTACTGCAGACCAGTACATTATCAGCAACGCACCTGCAGGTATTCCAAATCTTACTGTTAATAAAACTTCCGGCATTTTATCTGTTGGCAGCGATATTAACGTACGCAGCACGCTTGCCATGACCAAAGGCGACATCGACATGAACGGAAATACCCTTACGTTAGGAACTTCCGCCTCATTAGCAAACCGGGGTACCCTGGATTATGCTGCCGGTAAAGTTTATGACGGTACTTTCAGCCGCTGGTATGGAACAACTGCCGTGTCCGCTGGTAGTAATGAATCTCTTTTCCCGGTAGGTACACAAACAAACGACCGCAGAATGTACATTTCTACAACTTCTGCTCCAACCACTGGTGGTACCATTGCTGTTAAGCATGATCCGAATGCAGCTGCTGCCAGCACAGATATGATGGACGGAACTGATCAAGTGCTTTCATTTCTGCCATCTGGCTGGGATATTAATTCGAACGTAACCGGTGGTACTTACAATTTAAGAATGAGTGCAGAAGGCTTAGGCCCGATCAATAAACTGAGTGATATCCGTATTGTAAAGAACAATGCTGTTGTAGGTACTTATAGCGCAACTAATGGTACTACGGAGAATGCAATATTGAACCGTACTGGTATCAGCCAGACAAACTTAGCAGGCACATACCGCATCGGAAGTAAAGAACCTATCAATCCGCTTCCGGTTGCACTGGTAAGCTTTAACGCTGAAAAAGCAAGCAATGCTGTAAACCTGAACTGGAAAACTGCATCTGAGAAAAACAACGATCTATTCGTAGTAGAACGCTCTGCTGATGGCCGGAACTTTGAAGCGATCGGTCAGGTGAAAGGTGCCAGCAACAGCAATGTTTTAAATGCCTATGCTTTTGCTGATAAAAACCCGGTAAATGGTGTTTCTTACTATCGCCTGAAACAAATTGATTTCGATGGCAAGTTTGAATACTCTAAAATTGTAAGCGTAACTTTCGAAGGTAAGATCACTGCTGTAGCAATCAACGCTTTCCCGAACCCGGCGAATAATCTGCTGAACGTAAAAGTAAATGGCCTGAATGGAAAAGCTACCATGGAAATTACCGACGTAACCGGCCGTAGCCTGAAGCAATTAAAGATCAACGCTGCAGAAACAAATGCGGTGAACGTAGAAATGTTACCAAAAGGTCTGTATCAAATCCGCATCGTTTCAGAAAATGGTTCAGCCGTTTCTAAATTCCTGAAACAATAACCAAAACGCTATAGTTTTTTATTAAAAAACCCCGGCTTCTAAAGAGGCCGGGGTTTTTACTTTTTAACCAAATCAGATATCATTTTTCAATTATCTGAATTACAACTCTGAAAAACGCTATAGTTTAGTGTTAAAAAAGTGATTGATTTGCCTTTTGTCCGGCTAATATTTAAACTTTCAAATAATTTGGGCATTCTTACCATATTAATTCGGCTTTTTAAAAAGCAGTCCCTAACTTTGGGCAATTTATACCTATACCACTTATGCCCAGAGACACCAGTATTCGTTCCGTTCTTATTATTGGCTCCGGCCCGATTGTAATTGGCCAGGCCTGCGAATTTGATTATTCCGGCACCCAGGCCGCCCGCTCGCTCCGCGAAGAAGGCATCGAAGTTACGCTTATCAACTCCAACCCGGCTACCATCATGACCGACAGCATTACTGCTGACAACGTGTACCTGAAGCCGCTCGAGAAAAAGTATATCATCGAGATTCTGGAAAAGCATAAAATTGATGCCGTACTGCCTACTATGGGTGGACAGACTGCACTGAACTTAGCCATAGACTGCGAAAACGCCGGGATCTGGAAAAAGTACGGCGTGCGCATAATCGGCGTAGATATTAAAGCCATTGAAACCACCGAAGACCGCGAGCAATTCCGTTTGAAAATGCTGGAACTGGGCGTGAACGTTTGTAAAGGCAATACGGCCCGTTCGTTCCTGGAAGGCAAGGAAATTGCGCAAAACATTGGTTTTCCGCTGGTAATTCGCCCTTCTTATACGTTGGGCGGCGCCGGTGGCGGTTTTGTAGAGAAGCCCGAAGATTTTGATAAAGCGTTAGCGGCTGGCCTGCACGCTTCACCGGTTCACGAAGTTTTGGTAGAGCAAAGCATTTTGGGCTGGAAAGAATACGAGCTCGAACTGCTCCGCGACAGCAACCAGAACATCATCATTATCTGCTCCATCGAGAACTTCGACCCGATGGGTATTCATACCGGCGACTCTATTACGGTTGCTCCGGCCATGACCTTACCGGATACGGTTTATCAGAAAATGCGCGACCTGGCCATTAAAATGATGAACGGCATCGGACAGTTTGCCGGCGGTTGCAACGTGCAGTTCTCAGTAAATCCGGAAGACGATACCATTATTGCCATTGAAATTAACCCGCGCGTTTCCCGTTCTTCGGCGCTGGCTTCCAAAGCTACCGGTTACCCGATTGCGAAAATTGCCGCGAAACTAGCTATTGGCTATAACCTGGATGAACTGAAAAACGCCATTACCAAAACTACTTCGGCTTTCTTTGAACCGGCTTTGGATTACGTTATTGTAAAAATTCCGCGCTGGAACTTCGATAAATTTAAAGGCACGAACAAAACACTGGGTCTGCAAATGAAATCGGTAGGTGAAGTGATGGGTATTGGCCGGACGTTCCAGGAAGCGTTGCAGAAAGCGTGTCAGAGTTTAGAAATTAAGCGGAATGGCATTGGCGCCGACGGCAAGGAAATGACGAACTACGAACAGCTGATCGAGAGCATGACCCATGCCAGCTGGAACCGTTTGTTCAGCGTGAAAGATTCCATGAAGTTCGGAATTCCGACCAACACCATTCGTAAGATAACCAAAATTGACCCGTGGTTCCTGAACCAGATCGAGCAGCTGAACGATATGGAAAAGGAAATGGGCAAATACACCCTGGAAACGCTTCCGGAAGGCATGCTGCGCAAAGCCAAACAGCAAGGCTACGCCGACCGGCAGATCGCGCATATTCTGCGTTGCCTGGAAAGCGAAGTGTTCAAAAAACGTCAGGAATTAGGCATTCAGCGGGTTTACAAACTGGTAGATACCTGCGCCGCCGAATTTGAAGCCAAAACACCTTACTACTACTCTACTTTCGAAGGCGAAAACGAAAGCGTGGTTTCGGATAAGAAAAAGATCATTGTTTTAGGTTCGGGACCAAATAGAATTGGTCAGGGAATTGAGTTCGATTATAGCTGCGTACACGGCGTTTTAGCGGCCAAAGAATGCGGCTACGAAACCATCATGATCAACTGCAACCCTGAAACTGTTTCTACGGACTTCGACATTGCGGATAAACTTTACTTCGAGCCGGTTTTCTGGGAACACATTTACGACATTATTCTGCACGAAAAACCGGAAGGCGTAATTGTACAGCTTGGCGGCCAGACCGCTTTGAAACTGGCAGAAAAACTGGACCGTTACGGCATTAAGATCATTGGTACCAGCTTCAAGAGTTTAGATTTAGCAGAAGATCGCGGTTCTTTCTCAACATTGCTGAAAAACAACAACATCCCGTATCCGCCATTTGCCTCCGTTACCAGCGCCGAAGAAGCCATTGAACTTTCAAAGCAATTACGATTCCCGCTTTTGGTGCGCCCAAGTTACGTTTTAGGTGGTCAGAGCATGAAGATCGTGATAAACGAGCAGGAACTGGAAGCGCAGGTTGTGGATATTATTAAAGACAACCCAGGCAATAAAGTGCTCCTGGACCACTTCCTGGACCGTGCTATTGAAGCCGAAGCCGATGCGATCTGTGACGGCGAAGATGTGCACATTCTGGGAATTATGGAACACATCGAGCCGGCCGGTATTCACTCTGGAGATTCGTACGCCGTACTTCCGCCGTTCGACCTTTCGGACAACGTGATGAAGCAAATTGAAGACCATACGAAAAAAATTGCGCTTGCTTTGAATACCGTGGGCGTGATCAACATTCAGTTTGCTATTAAAGACGAAGTGGTTTACGTGATCGAAGCAAACCCAAGAGCGTCGCGTACCATGCCTTTCATTGCCAAAGCGTACCGCGAGCCGTACATTAATTACGCGACCAAAATTATGCTGGGCCACGCCAAAGTGAAGGACTTTACTTTTAACCCGCATAAAGAAGGTTACGCCATTAAAGTACCGGTTTTCTCTTACAGCAAATTTCCGGATATCGAGAAGGAACTTGGTCCGGAAATGAAATCTACCGGCGAAGCGATCTACTTTATAGACGATTTACAGGATGAGTATTTCCAGAAGGTGTATGCCGAGCGGAATTTGTATTTGAGCCGGTAACCCCACCTAATAATGATTTTCAGAAAGCCTGGTTGCGATTGTAGCCAGGCTTTTGTTTTTCATTTCAGGCTGCAGCTTCTACCATCCCCGAACCCCGCCTTGAAAAGGAGGGGAGCTATCAGATAATGCGCTCCATGTAGGGACAGGCTTAACCAGTCCGCACGCATTTCTGATTAAAATATTTCTGAAAAACGGTAGACTTTTGAGCTCAAAAAGTCAAGGCAGGCAGGAACCCAAAAGCTCACCTCTTTTCAAGTCGCAGAACCCGAAGAATTTCGGGAGAAGAGGCTCAGGCATGATTACTTCCCGCATTCCGACAAGCCCCACATTAGCCAATAAACCGGTTTACTCTTCCTCCCCTACGTTCAGCTTTTTGGCCATGATGTGGTATGCGCCTTTGGTAACTATTTTCGCGTTGGCAGGTATGTTTTCCGGTAATCTTACTTCGGTATATCCATTTTCAGTAGCGCCAATTTCTACCGGCACCATTTCAAATGTTCTGGCGTTTTTAGCGATGAAGATAACGTGCTTCCCTTCGGCTTGTACAATGGCAGCTTCGGGTAAGGCAGGTACGGTTTGGGCATTAATTTCTACCAAAGCCGTCACGTACATGCCGGGCAGTAATTCAGGATCTTCGCGGTCTAAATGCGCGTGCACGCGGATCGTTTTGTCGGCTTCGATGCTACGGCCAACCAGATAAACGGAAGCGGTAATTTCGTGGCCGGGAAGATTGGGGAAAGTGAGTTTTATTTTCTGGCCCTGCTTTAGTTTGGCAATATCTTTTTCGAAAACGGTCAGTTCGGCGTGCATGTGTTCGGTATTTACAAGCTCAAACAATACATCCTGCGGCGTTACAAATTTCCCGGTATTCACCAGCACGTTCTTTACAAAACCATTGATAGGCGAATAAATACGGATGGTGCTGGAAATATTGTTGGCGGAAAGCTTGTTCGGGTTGATGCTGAGCAGCGCAAGTTGTTCTTTTAAAGCAGCGGCGCGGTTGCGTAATTGTTGGTATTCCGAAGTAGCCTGTTGAAAGGTTTTCTTCGAACTTACGTTTTCCTCGCTGAGTTCTTTCTGGCGGGCAAATTCAAGTTGCTGGTAATTCAGTTTGCTTTTGGCGTCTAAGTATTCCTGTTGCAGCGCAATGTATTCTGGGTTCTCGAGCACTGCCAAAACCTGCCCTTTATTCAATTTCATACCCTGCAGTAAGTCCGTTTTTTTTACGAAACCACCCAAAGGCGCCGAAACGCTGATCAGGTTTTGCGGCGGCACATCCAGCATGCCGTTCAATCGCAAAACGGTACTGATATTTTTCTGCTCTACCTGCCCGAAGGCAATGCCTGAATTTTTAAACTGGGCATCGGTAAGGCTAACTTCATTGGGGTTTTCCGGGGCAGCAGCAGTTTCAGTTTCAGTTGCTTTTTCTTCTTTGGTAGCCGAATTGCAGCCGGAAAAAACGCTAAGGAAAACAAGCAAAAAACCCGAAGCCAAAGCAGCTGGTTTGCAGGATTTCAACATATATAAAAAACGGTATGGCATAAGGGGTAAAAAGTCTAAAGTTGGCCGCAGATAAATTCCAGTTCGGTTACGGTTAGGTTGTAGCGCAGCAACCGTTCCAGGTAGGTGCTCTGAATTTCGAGGGCCATGCGAGCGCTTTGCAGGTATTCCACGTAGCCAATTTCGCCACTCCGGAAACTTTTATCGGAAAGGCGCAGCACCAATTCACTTTGTTTCAGGGCCGATTGTTCGTAATAGTTCAGGGCGGTTTTTTCTTTTTCAAAAGCCTGCAATGCCTGCGTTAATTGTCCGCGGAGATCATGTTGCTGTTGTACCGCCAGTTTTTGGGCTTGCTTCTGCCGGAATGCTGCCGACTGAATCCGCGCCGAATACGGTTTCCACCAAAGTGGCAGCGCAATGCCAGCCATAACCCCATCGAAGCGATCGGCGCCGGTAAACGTTTGCTCCACCCCGTTTACATTCATCGGACCGCGGAGACTTTGGTTGAAATAACCAACGGTAAGATCGGGCAAGGCTTTGGCTTTTTCCAGGGAATACATTTTCTGCTGCACTTCAATTTGCTGCATGGCTAAATTCCAGGCTGGCGTTTGGCGCAAAACGGCAGAATCGGGCGTGAAAGTTAAGGGGCGTTTTGGTAAAGTGGGAAGTTCAATTTCTACGGGTTCGGAAGTATTCAGCAGCGCTTGCAAACGACCTTGCCAGGCCAACATATCGGCTTCGTTCTGCGGAATTTGCGCCCGGATGTGCATCAGTTGCGTTTCGGCGGAAGCTTTTTCTAATAAATACGTTTCGCCGGTTTTAAAGCGGATTTCCGCCGCACGGGCAAAAAGGGCATACAAGCTATCCTGGCGGTGCAGAAGTTTGCCGAGTTGCTCCAAATAAACCAGCTGGTAATACGCATTCTTCACTTCGTAAACCAATTCCTGCTGCGTGCGCGCCTGCCGCAGTTCGCTTTGTTTAATTTCCGCTTTAGCCAGACCAGCCTGCCGCGAAAGTACCGTCGGGAACGGAAGGCGCTGCGAAACGTCGAAACGGGTATCGTTCAGCGGCGTGTTCACCTGCCCGTATTCCATGCTGAATTCGGTTTTACCCAAATCGGAAGAAGCTTTTTTCATGGATTGCTGCACCTGGATTTCCATTTCGGAAGCGCGCAAACCGGCATTTTGTCTTTTGGCCAGTTCGATCAGTTCTTCGAGTTTTAGTGGCTTATTCCCTACCGTTTTTTGCGTTGGAATTTCCGTTTGTGCCTGACTTTGCGTTGCAAAAACGGTAGCCAAAAGCAGTAAAAAACTCAGCGCCGCAGGTTTCTTTTTAAAATGAATGCGTTCGAAGAAAATATACAAAATAGGCAGCACAATTAAAGTTAAAGCGGTGGCTGAAATAAGTCCGCCAATTACCACGGTGGCCAGCGGTTTCTGCACTTCTGCGCCCGAAGAACCGGAAAGCGCCATCGGCATAAAACCCAGTGAAGCTACGGTAGCCGTCATGAGTATAGGGCGCAAACGCACGGAGGTTCCGGTTAAAACTATGCGGTGCAGATCTTTCATGCCAGCAGCTTTAAGTTGGTTGAAATAGCCAATGAGTACAATTCCGTTCAGAACGGCTACTCCAAATAACGCAATAAAACCCACGCCGGCCGAAATACTGAACGGCATGCCGCGCAAATAAAGCGCCAACACTCCACCAATGGCCGACAGCGGAATGGCCGTAAAAATCAGCAAACTGTGCTTGAATGAATTAAATGCGAAGAACAGCAACATAAAAATAAGCGCCAACGCCAACGGAACGGCCACAGCTAACCGACTGCTGGCTTCCACGAGGTTCTGGAACTGACCACCAAACGTTACATAATAGCCCGCCGGCATTTTAATTTTCTGGTTTATGCGTTGCTCAATTTCCTGTACCAGGCTTTGCACGTCGCGGTTACGCACGTTAAAACCTACGGTAATGCGGCGTTTGGTATCGTCGCGCTGGATCTGGATCGGGCCTTCTTTGTAGCTGACTTCAGCCACGGCGGTAAGCGGGATCTGGTTGCCATCCGGGAGGGTTACGGTTAAATTCTGCACGTCTTCAATGCGCTGACGGCTCGCTTCTTCCAGACGCAAAACCAGGTCGAAACGTCGTTCGCCTTCGAAAACCAAACCTGCAATTTTACCGGCAAAAGCACTTTCTACGGTGGTATTTACGGCTTCTACCGTTAAGCCATAACGGGCCAGTTGGTCGCGGTTCAGTTTTACCACAATTTGCGGCAGGCCGGTAATTTTTTCTACATATAAGTCGCTGGCACCGCTCACTTTCGAAACTTCCTGCCCTATTTTTGTAGCTACGCGCGAAAGTTCATCGAGGTCGTCGCCGTAAATTTTGATTACCACGTCCTGCCGCGCACCGGTCATCAGTTCGTTGAAACGCATCTGAATGGGTTGCTGAAAACCAAAAGAAACGCCGGGCAATGCATCCAGTTTTTCTGCCATTTTAGTAGCCAGTTCTTCGCGGCTGCTTGCCGAAGTCCATTCTGATTTATCTTTCAGCACAATGATCAGGTCGCAGGATTCTACGGGCATGGGATCGACAGGAATTTCGGAAGAACCAATCTTGCCAACCACTTCTTTTACTTCCGGAAAATTCTTCAGCAAAATTTCCGCAGCTTTCTGCGAAGTTTCTACCGTTTGCGACAACGAACTGCCGTTCACCAAACGCGTTTCCACCGCAAAATCGCCTTCGTCCAAAGTAGGAATAAACTCGCCGCCCATTCTCATAAACAGGAAAACCGCGAACACGAACAAGCCGGCGGCCAAGCCTAAAACCAAGAGTTTCAGGCGCAAGGCTTTTTGAATTAAAGGCGCGTACCAGGTTTGTAGTTTCTCAATAAGGCGGTCGGAAATGTTGCGTTTGTGTTCGGTATCTTTACTCAGAAACAGCGAGGAAGCCATCGGCACGTAGGTTAGCGAAAGCAGGGAGGCGCCGATAATAGCAAAAGCCACCGTCTGCGCCATTGGTTTGAACATTTTACCTTCTATGCCGGCCAAAGAAAGGATCGGAAAATAAACGATCAGAATGATGATCTGCCCGAAAATGGCAAAGTGCATCATCTTCTTCGCCGATTCCGCCACTTCGCCGTTCATCTGTTCCTGGGTTAACTTTTTAACGCCCGTATGATACTGTTTTTTAACCACAATGCCGTGAATCACGCTTTCCACGATAATTACGGCGCCATCTACGATCAAACCAAAATCGATCGCTCCCAGGCTCATTAAGTTGCCGGAAACGCCGAAAACGTTCATCATAGAAATGGCAAACAGCATGGAAAGCGGAATAACCGAAGCTACCACCAGCCCGGCCCGCAAATTGCCGAGCATTAAAACCAGCACAAAGACCACGATCAAAGCGCCTTCGGTCAGGTTTTTTATTACGGTTTGAATGGCGTTATCTACCAGTTTGGTGCGGTCCAGGTAAGGTTCGATTATCAGGCCTTCGGGCAGCGTTTTCTGAATTTCAACGATCCGCGTTTTCACTTCCTGGATTACTTTGGAAGAATTCGCGCCCTTCAGCATCATTACAATGGCTCCTACCACTTCGCCTTCGTTATTGTAGGTCATCGCGCCGTAACGCACCGCATGCCCGAAACGCACTTCGCCCACGTCGCGCACCAAAACCGGCGTACCATTTGGCGTATTTTTCACTACCATTTTACCCACATCATCCAGATTTTGCGCCAAGCCTTCGGTGCGGATAAAGTAAGCGTTCGGTTTCTTTTCGATATAAGCGCCGCCGGTGTTCTGGTTATTTTGTTCCAGCGCATTATACACATCCGAAATACTCAAACCCAGCGCGCGCAAACGGTCTGGGTTTAAAGCTACTTCGTACTGTTTCAGATACCCGCCAAAACTACTGACATCGGCCACGCCTTTGGTACCAAGCAATTGCCGCCGAACGATCCAATCCTGAATGCTGCGCAATTCGGTAGCATTGTATTTACCTTCGTAGCCTTTTTTAGGCCTTAAAATGTACTGATAAATTTCGCCGAGGCCGGTGGTAACAGGTGCCAGTTCCGGCGAACCGATTCCCGGTGGGATCTGCGCTTCGGCTTGTTTCAGGCGTTCATTTATCTGGCTGCGCGCCCAATAAATATCGGTTTCATCAGTAAATACAATGGTTACAATGGAAAGCCCGAAACGGGAAAACGAGCGAATTTCGGTAATGCCCGGAACGGTAGCCATGGTAACTTCCACCGGAAAGGTAATAAGCCGTTCCACTTCCTGCGCCGCCAGACTCGGGCTCACGGTAATTACCTGCACCTGGTTGTTCGTAATATCGGGCACAGCATCTATCGGCAGCTGCGTTACAGAGTATCCGCCCCAGCCAATCAGCGCCGCAATCAGCAACCCCACAATCAGCTTGTTACGGATAGAAAAATCGATGATCTTATCAATCATTTGGGTATTGAATTATACCGTAAAGGTACGTTATGTAGCGGCCTAAGAAAACGATTTAAAGCATAACAGTTTAATTCAGAATTTGTCTAAACCCCACCCCGGCCCTCCCTAATTCAGGGGAGGAAGTTTTTTCTACTTCGCGGAGCTCAGGTTGGTAGTTTTTGGGGCTGAAAGCATAGCGTTTTTATTAGCAATGCGTGCGGACAGTATAGCCCTGTACCTACAAATGAACCGCATTATCTGATAGCTCCCCTCCTTTTCAAGGCGGGGTTCGGGGGTGGTTAGCACTTTTTCGACCAAAACACCTAGCATTTTTTCACGCATTCCCGAAGAAAGCCCTCCCCCAATTTAGCTATTTGGGGTGGGGTCCTAAATTCCTTACCTTTGCCAAAACGCTATCCTTTTACTGCTTGAAACTGCTACGCAAACTTTTAGAAAATATTCTGGGCTTTAAGGGCTACCTCCGCTTTGTAAGCAAAACTTACCTGATTATGGTGGGTGCCGGCCTGATGCAGAAAAAATATCCGGAACTGTTCTTTTTGAAAAAGATCATCCGGCCAGGCTTTATCTGCATCGATATCGGGGCGAACCTGGGTTATTATTCTACGTTTCTTTCTAAGCTGGCCGGCCCGCAAGGAAGAGTTTTGGCGGTGGAACCCATACCGTTATTTCAGCAGATCTGGAAAGATAATGTGAAAGCCAGTGGCGTAGATAATTTAGAACTGCTGCCATATGCGTTAGGCTCGGAAAACGGCGTTATACAAATGGGTACGCCGGAACGCAATGGGCTGCTGCACCACGGCATGACAAAAGTGGTAAGCAGCGCGGATGAAAAATACGCGCATTTCTACGATGTAAGTATGAAAATACCTGACGAACTGTTTGCCGGTCTGGAACGTTTAGACTTTGTAAAGTGCGACGTAGAAGGCTTTGAGTATCAGGTTTTCAGCAACATGCAGGCAACTTTAACCAAATACAAACCCTTGATCCAGACGGAACTGAACGGCGATGAAAACCGTGATAACGTGATCGGGTTACTGGAGAAGCTTGGTTACCGGGTGCATGTCCTTTCGGCAGAAAACGAACTAAAACCTTGCGCTGGTCCGGAAATTGCGTCGCACCACGGAGATTTTTATTTCAAGTGATTAAAGCATGTTTAAGTTTATAATTGTTTCTTTTTTAATAATTATGTTCATCCGGTTGGTAGCGCCTTTTCTGCTCCGCTGGCTGGTCGCTTTCCTTTTCAAAAAACACATCCGCAAAACCGGTTTCGATCCACAGCAACACCCATTTGGTAATTCGCAGCAGCACCGCTATCAGAAACCAAGCGGCAACGTGCGGGTAGATTATATTCCGGAAGATAAACTGCATCAAAAAAAGGATTTCGAAGGCGGGCAATACGTGGATTATGAAGAAATAAAATAAATGCCTTATCTTTCTAGCGCCATTTGCAAAGACGATTCTGAACAGATATGAGCTCTAATTTTTCTTTTAAACACCATGTTTTGCCGCATATTATTGCGGTTCTGATCTTCTTCGGCCTTTCAGCCACTTATTTTTCACCCATTCTTTTCGAAGGCAAGGGCTTGCCGCAGAATGATATTCTGCAGCACCGCGGAAGCTCGCAGGAAGCTACTGAATACCGCGAAAAAACCGGCAAAGAAGCCCTCTGGACCAATTCTATGTTCAGCGGCATGCCAACTTATCTCATCAGCACCAAGTTTCCCGGCGATCTGATGAAGTTTGCGCACCAGGCCATTACGCTCAATTTGCCGGCCATGGTTGCCAACGTTTTCCTGGCATTGGTTTGCGCTTATATCCTTTTTGTGGCGCTGGGTATGAGCACCTGGCTTTCTATTGCGGGCGCCATTGCGTTTGCCTTCACTTCTTACAACCTTATTATTCTGGAAGCCGGCCACAACACCAAATCGCTGGCAATTGCTTACATTCCGCTGGTTCTGGCGGGTTTAATCATTACGTTTCGGAAGGGAAGACGCAATTTCTGGCTTGGCGCAGCACTTTTTGCGTTTGGTCTGGCCATGCATATCCGGATGAACCACTTGCAGATCACCTATTACCTGCTGCTCATCATCCTGATCTTCGGCATTGTAGAGCTGATCTTTGCAATAAAAGAAAAGTGGCTGGGCGAATATTTCAAACGCGTGGTTATTCTTTCTGTTGGCGCAATACTGGCCGTGGGTGTAAGCTTCGGGCGGGTGTATGCTACTTATGAGTACGGCAAATATTCAATCCGTGGAAAATCGGAGATAAAACCGCTTGATAATACAGGCGCAACGGCAACCGGCAGCGGCCTGGACCGTGATTATGCTTTTAACTGGAGCTACGGCGTGGGAGAAACCATTACCCTCTTAATTCCGGATTTTTACGGCGGCGCCAGTACATATAGTCTGAACGATAAATCGGAAACTTACCAGGCATTACTGCAAGTTGGAGCGCCGGAAAGCCAGGCCCGCGACATTGTGAAGCGACTGCCACTTTACTGGGGTGACCAACCATTTACCAGCGGACCGGTTTACGTAGGCGCGATTATCTGTTTCCTGTTTGTGCTGGGCTTGTTCCTGGTGAATAAAAAGATCCGCTATTGGCTACTGGCTGCTACAATCTTTTCTATTCTGCTGGCCTGGGGTAAAAACTTCGAAGCGTTCAACTATTTCATGTTCGATCATTTCCCGGGTTACAATAAATTCCGGGCGGTTTCCATGGCTTTGGTTATGGCGCAGGTGACGATTCCGCTTTTAGGCATTTTAGCGCTTTATGAAGTGCTTTATGGCCGAAACAAAGAGGTAGATTATCAGAAAAGCGTACTTTATTCGGCGGGTATTACGGCTGGGTTTGCGCTGCTTGCCATGATCGTGGGTAGTATGAGCGATTTTACTGCTCCGGCCGATGCGCAGCTGCAAAGTTCCGGGTTTCCGGTTCAGGTAATAAATGCTATTCGTGCAGACCGGGCCGGTATGATGCGCGGCGATACGTTCCGGACCATTATTTTTATTTTAATGGCAGCGGGCGTACTTTATTTCTACCTGAAAGGCAAACTTTCGGCAATGGTAGCTTCGCTGATAGTTGGTGCATTAATTCTAGTTGATCTGTGGAGCCTCGATAAACGCTATCTGAAACACGATGCTTTCCAGCGCCAGATCATGGAATCGCACTTCCAGCCAAGCCCGGCCGACCAGCAGATCCTGCAGGATAAAGATTTGAGCTACCGTGTAATTAACTTACAGAATCCGTTCAACGATGCCCGCACTTCTTACTTCCACAAGTCGATTGGCGGTTACCACGGAGCTAAAATGCGCCGTTATCAGGATTTGATCGATCGTCATATTTCGCAGAACAACCTCAAGGTGTTGAACATGCTGAACACGCGCTATTTTATTACCGGCGATCCGAAAATGCCGGTGCAGCGCAATCCGGATGCTTTGGGCAATGCCTGGTTCGTAAATTCGGTAAAACCGGTAAACAACCCGGACGAAGAAATTGCGGCGCTAAAAGATTTCGATCCGAGAACCGAAGCTGTGGTAGATATTTCGAAATTCCCGCTGGAAAAACGTAGCTTCAACGCGGCCGGCTCTACCGTAAAACTGACTTCATATTCTCCAAACGAACTGACTTACGACGTAAATGCCACGCAAAATGGCTTGGTGATCTTCTCAGAAATTTATTACAAAGATGGCTGGAATGCTTACGTAGACGGCAAACTTACACCGCACATCCGCGCCAATTATGTTTTACGCGCGTTGGAAGTTCCGGCCGGTCAGCATAAAGTGGAATTCAAATTCGAGCCGAAAGAATACAGCATTGGCAATACCGTAACGCTCATTTCTTCGGTGCTGCTTTATGCCGTAATTATTGCTGCCATTGTATTTGCTGCGAAAACCAAGCCGGAAGAAAACCAGCCGATCGTTTAAAAAACGCTATGCTTTTTAATGGAAAAACCGGTTGGCAAGACGCCGGCCGGTTTTTCTTTTTTTCACAAAAATCTGTCATCTTGAACACAAGCGAGCGCAGCTCTGAAAGACCTCGTCGGCTTTTCGTAGTAATGTTTCTACAGGCAATAAAATAGCTTAAATTATTGTGTCAATTCGAAAGAAGTTGAGGAAAGGATCGCGATCGCATACCGGACCTGTAAGGAATTTATCGCTCACTCGCTCAAAATTCCATAGCAGTACCAAATAGTTTCTTCGACAAGCTCAGAATGACGCAATTTTGTAATCAGCTTGATGGCATTGACTTTTTCATCTGAAAACCATACCATTTGCTGACTTTTTCACCCGAAATCCCTACCGTTTTTATGCCTGTTTCTTTGCAAGCGCTTTCCGATTTTTTTAAAAATATTCCTTCCGTTCCGGTGCAGAAACTGGAAAGCGAGCTTTTGAATGAGAAAGGCATTGAACTTTACGTGCGGCGCGAAGATCTTTTACATCCGGAAGTTTCGGGAAATAAATGCCGCAAACTGAAATACAATTTACTGGCCGCAGCGGAACAAAATTTCGACACGTTGCTCACGTTTGGCGGCGCTTTTTCCAACCACATTGCGGCGGTGGCGGCAGCCGGTAAACTTTTCGGGTTTAAAACCATTGGCCTGATCCGGGGCGAAGAGCACTTTCCGCTGAACCCTACTTTACAAAAAGCTACCGAAAATGGCATAGAATTGCATTACCTGGATCGGGAAGCGTACCGCCGGAAAAACGCTATGGAATTTCAGAAAAAACTCAGAAAGCAATTTGGTGAAGTTTACATTATTCCCGAAGGCGGCACGAATGCATTGGCATTGAAAGGCTGTACGGAAATTATTGCTGAAATTCAACAGAATTTCGATGTTTTGTGCTGCAGCGCCGGCACTGGTGGTACGGCGGCAGGCTTGCTTTGCGGATTAAATAACGAGAAAAGCATGCTCGTTTTTTCTGCTTTAAAAGGCGATTTTCTGAAAGACGAAATTGAAATACTCACGCAGCTTTGCGGCGGCAAAACGTACCGGAACTGGACGCTGCAAACCGATTATCATTTCGGCGGTTACGCCAAAACCAAACCGGAGCTTTTCGCTTTTATGCAGGATTTTGAACTGCAATTTCAGATACCTTTGGAGCCGGTTTACACCGGTAAAATGTTCTTCGGTTTGTTCGATCTGATCCGTAAAAATCACTTTCCGGCGGGCACTAAAATATTGGCGGTGCATACCGGTGGCTTACAGGGAAATGCGGGCTTTAAGCAGGAATTCTAATGCGGGTTTTCGGGTGTAAAAAGATAGCGTTTTAGGAAGAATTTGATTGCGTGTCACAACCTTTATCTGTTTCTGCGTAAGCAAAACAGAATTCATTTCATGTAAAATTTTATGCGCCTCGCCCGCCTCATCCGAACCCTTTTGCTGCCCTTTTTTCTGATCTTTCTGGCTGTTTTTCTCTGGAAAAAATTCAAGCCGCTTTCGCTGTTCAAACCGGAAGAAAAAGTAACGGTTTCACACCACACGGTACTTACCAAAGTAGAAGCGCTCGGCAAAATGGAACTGGTGCGGTACAATTTTAAAGATGTGGTGGAATACAAAAAAGAGATCATGTTTCTGCCCGATTCGCGCAGCGTTCTAATTGTGGCCGGCGAAGCAGTTGGTTGCATCGATCTGCGCAAAATTACCGAACAGGACCTCGTTTTTTCCGGCGATTCGCTGCTAACGGTTTACTTGCCAAAACCTGAGATCTGCTATTCCAAAGTGAACCACGAAAAATCGAAAATTCTGCTCATGGAAAACACGTATTTCCGCGATGCCGAACTGGTAGATGAAGCGTATAAATATGCCGAAAAGAATATTGCCCGCACCGCGAACCACTCCGGCATTTTGCGCCAGACCGAAGTAAATGCGCAGAAAGTGCTAAAGCCGATGCTGGAAAGTTTTTCGGAGAGAAAAGTTATTTTGCGGCGGCAAAGCGAACGAATGCAAACGCCCGAAATAGAAAAACGCTGAAAGAAATTATTTACGCGTTCGTCCCATCCAGTTCCCTCAGAGCATCCTGAATAAGATCGGTTTCGTAACCTTTGGTTTGCAGGTAATAGGTAATTTTCTGCTTGCGCGCGAACGGATTACTTTCTTTCTCGGAGCGCATTTTCTTTTCCGTTAAGTGCAGCAGATTTTCCCAGTAAACTTCCGGGTCAATTTCTTTCATGCCTTTTTTAATGCAGTAATCGGAAATGCGTTTGCCTTTTAAACCCTGCAGAATTTTGCGTCTCCCCCATTTTTTTATTCCGTATTTCCCGCGCACATACGAAGCCGCATACCGTTCCTCGTCTATCATTTTTTCGGCGCAAAGCTTTACGATCAGCTCTTCCACGTCTTCAGGCTCCAGGCCGTAAGTGTAGAGTTTATCGCGCACTTCCTGCTGCGTGCGTTCCTGGTAAGCGCAGTAAGCAGCGGCTTTCAGCAGGGCTTCTTTTGGGGTGTAGGTTTTATTCTTCTTCGGCTGTTGCACTTTTTTCGGCTAAAAGGGTAGCGTTTTATACGGCTTATTCAGAACAAAATTCCGGCGCTAAACATTCGTTCCTGCACGCAGAAAGGCATTTTATTTTAAGCCGTTTTCAGTTGCCAGAACTTAAAAAAACGGTAGGGTTTCAGATTGAAAAAGTGCCGGCTCGTTAATCGTCCTGCTTTATTTCGCCGCTCAGAATTTTGCGTAAAACTTCAGCCAACGGTTCAAATTCCTGGAAACCCTGCGTGAGCAGATATAACTTTTCTTCGTGCTCTACCACAATGGCCGGGAAACCGGTAATTACCCAGTTTTTAGCCAGTTCGAAATCGCTTTGCGCCTGTTCGCGGTATTTTTTCTGCTGAAATTTCAACCGGAAAACTTCTTCCGGCAAACCAATTTCGCGGCACAACGGAAAATACGTTTCGGCTTCGTTCAGGTCCTGGCCTTGCACGTAATGCAGCTGCTGAATTTCGTGCGCCAGCTTTATTTGCTGGTCTGAAGCCTGTTCCTGCAGAATTTTAAGCGCAATGGCCGGTGGCAACGAATTACTGATGTAGGTTTCTGAATTTAAAATACCGTTCAGGTATGGTTCGCCAAATTTCACGCCCGAAACCTGCTCTACACTCGGCACGGAACGCTTGATGTAAGCCGCCATTTTATGCAACGGGCCAACCCGTTCGCCGGTTATCATGCCGCCATTTATTACTTCAAAATTGAATTGCTCTTGAAATTCGGTGTGCAGTTTTTGCATGACCGGCGCAAAGCCAAAGCACCAGCCGCAAAGCGCATCGTAAATGTAAAATAAAGTAGGTTTTTGCATAAGAACAGGTTTGAAAGGGCCCAAATTTAACCATTTAAAACGGGAAAGCCTTTGCCGCTCCGGAAATTAGGATCTGACGCTGCCGGGAAAGTTAAAGCGTCATTTTTACAGTTTTTGCGTCCAATTTCCTACCGTTTTAAATAATGCGGTTTCCGGTTAACCCACAATTGGTTTGATTCACGAAAAAAATTGGATGATTTTCAAATAAACCCCTTTCCGATTAAAACTCTGGCACTATATATCCGTTTATATATCCGACTGAAAAGTAACAGGTTAGCGTGCTTTCTCCATTAAAAAGGACATACTTTCGCCGCCGGCCGAATTGTTTCACTAAAATTAAACCAAGAAAATGGCACCAACCAGAAGAACTCAAACCAACATCGTTCCGGAAGCTGTATCCAAGGTAGTAAGCAAAGTTGTGCGGAAAGTAGCAAAAACAGCCGACGGCGTGACCGGTAAAAAAACTGCAAGCTCAGCCTCTACGGCTAAAACCAGTACTAAAAAAGCCAGCGCAAGCACCGCTAAAACCAAAACAGCAGCTACCAAATCTACCACTGCTAAAAAAGCGACCGCTGCTAAAACGGCTACCGCCAAAACTCCGGCAACCAAAACTGCAACGGCTAAAAAGACAACTGCCGCTAAAACAGCAACAGCCAGCAAAACAGCTGCAGCGCCGAAAAAAGCGACCGCGGCTAAATCTACCAAAACAGCAAGCGCTGCCAAAGCCACGAAACCGGCAACTAAAACCGCAGCAACTGCAAAGAAAACCAGCACCGCAAAATCGGCTAGTGCCGCAAAACCAGCCGCTAAAAAAGCTACAAGCACCACAACCCGGTCTACCGGCGCAATGGCTAAAAAAGCAAGCACCAGCGGTGCCACTACCAGAAAAGCCGGCGGCACAACCGCCTCTACCAAAAAAGCTGCCTCTTCTGCAGGCAGTAAAAAAACGGCAGCTAAGTAGTTTTTACTACCCCAACTTCCGATACTTCTAAAGCCGGGCTCCAGGAGTCTGGCTTTTTTTATATTTTTTTATAAAAATGCCCGAAACCAAACTCTGAAGCCCGTTTTTCGTTTCAGCAAGTATTCAAATAACTGTATAAACGTCAAGTTGCACCGCATAAAAACATAAAATCCGATGACGAAAGAAAAAGACAAAAAAGAGCATAAAGAAATTGCCGACGTAATTGCCGATGCTGTTGGTGATGCTGCCCGCGATACGACCAAAAAACTGGTAAAAACGGTAGAGAAAAAGGCCGAAAAACTGGTAAAAAATGTGGTGCCGGGTTTAACCGAAGAAAAGAAAACTACCAAGAAAGCTTCAGCTAAAAGCGGTGATAAAAAAGCCTCTTCGGAGAAGAAAAGCAGCAAAAAAGATGCTGATAAAGGAAAAAAAGAAGATAAGTAGAAGCTTCATTTCGAAATTCGGAACTGGAAAAATATTACTTTTCTTTTAAGCACAAACAAAGCCCCGGAGCAAACTTCGGGGCTTTGTTGTAAACGCTATGCTTTTGGCACTCGAAACTCTGGCCGCAAAATTGCACTTATTCTATTGTAAAACGTTTTAATGAAAGCAGATACAGAATTAAGTGCCTGCATCGTTTCTTAATAAAGGCAGAGCTATGAATAAGATCTTCACCAACTATATTACCGCATTTTGCATCGGTTTTACGGCGCTGGTATTTGCTCCGGAAATTGCCAATGCCCAAACCTATAAAAGCACTACCAAAACCCGCGGTGCCCGCGATATTGTAAAAGAAATTATAGACGTTGTGGGCTTAACACCGCGTTTCGAAATGCGCGAAGCTGAGATTGATAACGCCGCCGCGGTAATTATGAACGGCCGCCGTTACATTTTATACAATACCCGTTTCCTGAACGAAGTAAATTCTGCGTCGCGTACCGATTGGGCTGCTGTAAGTATTCTGGCGCACGAAATTGGCCACCACCTGAACGGGCATACGCTTTTAAAAGGAGGCAGCAACCCCACCGATGAACTGGAAGCCGATGAATTTTCGGGCTTTGTGCTGCGCAAAATGGGTGCATCTTTAGCCGATGCACAAGCAGCTATGGCGGTACTTTCCGATGAATATGAAACGGTTACCCACCCCGGCCGCAAATCGCGTTTAACGGCTATCAGCAATGGCTGGCGCAACGCAAATAACCAAATGCTAGCCGGTAATAATCCGGTTTCCGATAAACCAGTAGCTATTGCTACCCAGAAATGTACGCCGCAAACTATTACCCGCGAAGACGCGCAACCAACGTTAGATAACCGCTTTATTCTTACCAAAGTAACCTTTAAAAATGCACCTCGCGAAGAGTTTTACATTACCACGTATGGCAATTTGGTGCGGGTAAAAAACAAGCAACTCGAAATAATCGGAAAGCTGGCGCAGACCAATAATGAGCAATTCCCGTTCGTTTTTAAAAGCGATAAAATAGACCCGCTCTTCGTAAGTAAAACCGGCAGAATTTATAACCGCAACGGCAAAGAACTGGGCTGGCTTTCTTAAAAAAAACATGCATTCTAAAAGCACAAAACGCTATGCTTTTCCACTCAAAAACTAACAGCTGCTTTTAAACGAGGCAGCTTTTCTGTGCTTTTAATTTACTACTGCCTTTGCAGGCATTTTCCAGGCGGTTAATTCCAGCAAAACATCATAATACCGGCGCTTCAGAATTTTAGATTTCAGCCAGGCATAAAAACTGATCGATTGAATGTCTTCCTGTTCCAGCGGCAAAAATTCCAGCTCCTTTTCGATCAGTTCTATAAAATATGGCTGGTCCAGCAAATACGGATCTTCTATTAGTTTTTTAAGCAGCTGCAAATAACCTTTTACGTTGTGGTAAGCTTCCTGGGCCAGCAGATTTTTAAAACTCCGCTCCATGATCCGTACTTTATTCATGGCCAGTTCCGGGTTCTGCAATTCTATCTGCAAAATGAGTTCGCCCATGTTCTTTTTCAGCACCCATTCCTTGCCCATTTTGGTTTCGCAGAATTTATCGGAGTGTGGTAAACGCATCAGTATCAGGTTGGCTTTTTTGAAGTTTTCCTGCGCAAAATACAGAAAGCTCAAACCGAATTGCGCCGTAAGCTGATCGCGGATGCTGAGCAGATTTCCCTGCTTTTCGATCAGGTCCTGCATCAGTTCAGAAGCTTCTTTCAGGTGCTCTAAAAAGGCCAGGTTCGCCGTTTTCAGAAATACGTAACGCGGGTAAAATTGCAGGAACAGGCTTTTGGTATTGGTTTTCAGCTCGGCATAAATTTGCTCCAGATATGCATTGCTCTGGCTGAATTTACGGTTGCGATACAGCACGTGCGCGATCATGTAAAGCAGGTTCAGTTTATAATGCAGCTGCGCTTTGGTAAAACCGCTTTGCTGCTCCAACTGCTGAAACTGCGCAATAATATACGGCTCGAACTGGTAAAAATCTTTCCGGGCCAGCACCGCGCTGCGGGCAATGGTCATGAGTTTATAGAAAATGGAAGGCCGCCGGCCCGCTACTTCTGTAAGCTGAAAATCATGCAAAACTTTTTGGATGATCGCGTCGAAATGCAGGTCGCGGCCTTGTGCCCGAACCTGGGTAAGTTGCTCTCTTATCAGACTGGCTGCAATGTTGGCACGTTCTTCTTCGTCGGCGGCCAGTTTGTTCTCGTTGCGTTTCTGAATGATCTGGTGCAGATTATCGGCAAATTCGCTGTCGGCTTTTTCTATCTGAAGGTTATAAATATTATTCAGCAGGTCGAATTGTTCATTTTCGGCGGCCAGTTTTTCAGCTTTGCGCAGCAGGTTCCAGGCCAACCGGTCGGCGCGGGCCTCAAACAAATACGTAGCCAGCGAAACCATGCCCATAACCGACGAAGCCGAAGTGCTGTCTTCTTCCATGCGCTTAAGCAGAATAAAATCGGAAAGCTGGCGCATGAGCCGTTTGCGAAGCGCGTAATAAGCCATGCTGTTTTCGGCATCCGGGTAAATTTTACGCTGTAATTCCGTAGGCGATAACTTTTTCTTTTGCTGCAAGGCCTGGAACAGTGCCACATCTTTGCGGTCTTTATGCCGTTGCTGCCGCTTCATAAAATCTACAAACTCCCGTTTCTGGTCACTGGTCAGCGTATCGATGGTAATTTTCAGATCGTCCATAAAGAAAAACAAAGCAGCTGGAATTGCTTTCAATATAAACAAAATTCGGCATTAAGAAACATCTCATTCACAAACATTTAAACAACTGAAATTCAGTTAATTAAAACGCATTAAAACCCGTCATCAAAGTCTTTATCTTCAGATTCCTGGTTTTACTTTCCTTAATCCCGCGGCGTATCTTTATCCGGAAACATTGCAAAACGGTATCATTTAAATGCATAAAACTATGAAAAGCTCTTTACTACTCAGTTTTTGTTTGCTGGCTTCTTTTTTTGCCGCCGCCCAAGACGTAATCACCAGAAAAGACGGGCAGGAAATTGCCGCTAAAATTCTGGAACTCACGCCCGACCTCGTTATTTACAAACGCGCCGATAACCCCGAGGGGCCAACCATTTCGATTTACAAGCACGAAGTTTTCATGATAAAATATGCGAACGGCGTGAAAGATATTCTAACGCCGCAACCACCACAACCTAAGCCGGTACCGGTAGCGCCACGGCCTGTGGTAAAAGAAGTAAAAGTGGCTGAGCCACCGCAACCCGAAGAACCAGCCCCTTACCAGATGAAACTGAACGGTCCGCGCTTTGGCATAACCTACATTACCGAAGGCAAACTTACCCGCCGCCTTGCCGAGGAATTTGACGCGACCAGCCCCGTTATTTCGCAATTTGGCTGGCAGTTCGAAACCCAGATCTTCAACATTGAGGGCGGCCCGACCGGTTTGGTTGAATTCATTCCGCTGATTGGCGGCTTAGACCAGGGCGCATTTTTGCCAAGTGCCAGCCTCATGTTCGGTTTGCGCGGCGAAACCGGCATGGAACTGGGTTTCGGACCGAACATTTCTCCGGCCGGAACCGGTGTTGTGCTGGCGGTGGGCACTTCGTTCACTTCCGGCAACGTTCATTTCCCAGTAAATTTTGCGGTGGTTCCGTCTAAAGATGGTGCAAGATTCAGCCTAATGTTTGGGTTTAACTACCGGAAAAGATAAACGAACTAATAGCACTTTTCAGGCCGATTTCCCTAGCGTTTTTTATTCAGTGAAGCAATTTCAGAATGCGTTTCAGACTATTTTCAGAGAAAACATTGCGGTTATTTTTTTACCGAAACATTTAATAAACGATGCAATTACGTTATCTTGGCTGGCGAAATAAATAGCTTCTAATCTTGCTGCGCATGAAAAAAATATTGCTGTTCGTCTTTGCCATTTTCGGTGCTTACTTTGCTTCGGCACAAGATGTTTTAATTAAAAAAAGCGGTGAAGAAATACCGGTAAAAGTGCTGGAAATTACGCCCGACCTGGTAAAATATAAGCGCATCGATAACCCGGAAGGCCCCATAATTTCAGCCCGCAAAAGCGACCTTTTTTTGCTTCGGTATGCTAATGGTGCTAAGGAAGTTTTCGGCGAGCCGGCCCCAACCAACAAACCATTTCGCCTGGCCCCAGCAGAACCACTCTACGTAGCGCCGCAACCCGAAGAACTGGCTCCGGAACAGGTAAAACTGAACGGCCCTCGCATTGGCTTAACCCTAATAGACAAAGGGGAACTTAGCCGCAGGCTGGACCGTGAATTTGAGGCAAGCCGCCTTTTAACCCAGTTTGGCTGGCAATTCGAAACCCAGATCTTTATGAGCGACCGCGGCACTTCCGGTTTGCTGGAACTTATTCCCTTGATCGGGGGCCTGGAGCAGGGTTTATTTTTACCGAGCATCAGCGGCATTATTGGCTTAAGAGGAAAATCGGGGTTTGAAGTTGGGGTTGGCCCGAATGTTTCGCTGGCGGGTGCCGGGCTGGTATTTGCCACCGGCGCTACTATAAAATCGGGCAATATGAATTACCCGCTCAACTTTGCTTTTGTGCCTTCTAAAGAAGGTGCTCGCTATAGTTTCATGGTCGGGTTTAACTACAGAAAGAAAAACCAATGAAATTAAAATACATTTTCCTGAGCCTGTTTGTGCTGCTATTTGCAGAAGTTGCTTCGGCGCAAGATAAAATACTGGACCGCAAAGGCAACGAATACCTGGTTAAAGTGCTGGAAATTACGCCCGATTCAGTCCTTTACCGGCTATCTCCGGATTCGGCAAATGCTACCACGTATGCCATTCCCAAAGCAGCTATTTTTATGATAACTTACCCCAATGGCGTTAAAGAATTGTTTCAGGAAGAAATGCAGCAACCGGCAAAAGTTGAAGCTCCGGTTTTAAACAATAACGAACTGTATAACCTGGGAAAAGTAGATGCTATAAAATATTATAAACCACGGGGCGCTTATTGGGCTACCTTGGGCTCCACGCTTTTATACCCGCCGGTTGGTTTAGGAGTTGGTGCTGCCATTGCAACCTCCTCGCCTTCCCGCCAAAATATGGAAACCTCCGATACGCGTTTGCTCGACAATCCGCATTATGTAAACGGCTATAAGCAACAGGCCAAAAAACAGAAGTTGGGCAAAGCCGCTGCCGGTTTCGGTACAGCAGCAGGCATTTATGCCGGGTTGTTTATTTTATTAATTGCAGCCATGGCGCAATAAGAAAAACGCTATCCTTTTTGAGCTGAAAACTAAAAAAGCTGCCCGGCAAACCAGGCAGCTTTTTTCTTAATTTTTTATTGTGCAACCGTTAGCGGCGGCGGGTAGTTTTTTTCTTAACCGGATATCTGCGGGAAGGATATTTCTTTTTGGAATAATATCTTTTGCTGGAACTATTGGAAGGACCGTATTTGATCGGTTTGCTGGCTTCAACGGCTAATTGCTCCTGGTATTTACGAGGCACTAAAAGGTCGCGTTGGGCTTGCTCGGCTGGCGAAATACTGGCTTCGAGTTTGTGCGGATCATTGTTTGGGGATTCTGTTTTGGAAGCGGCGCTGCCATGTCCCTGCGAAAACCCCGGTGTAAAGGCCAGCATGAAAAGCAGCGAAAAAAGATAAAATGCTTTCATTATCTGTTTAAAAATTTGGTTAACGGGTTCAAAATTAAACTTTTCGAACGAAAATTGCACTAAAAATCGTCATTTTTTTCCTTTTACCTTTCTAAATCAACCGTTAACCCGCTTTTTCAACCATTTTTTCCAATCCGCTTTTTGGCTGAAACAGGTTATGTTCAATCATATTTCGCAGGGATTCGTATAAAACCTGCCACCCGGCCAATTGGAAATTCGGGGCGGGCTAAAAATTGTTCAACACTAAAACGAAAGGAAAAAACGCTATGCCAAGAGGAGATAAATCTGCCTATACAGACAAACAAAAAAGACAGGCGGAACACATTGAAGACAGTTACGAGAAAAAAGGAGTTGGCCACGAGGAAGCAGAAAAGCGCGCCTGGGCCACGGTAAACAAACACGACCACGGAGGTAAGAAAAGCGGCTCCGGTCGTAAAAGTTCTTAAGGCTTCTTCCTGAAAATGTGCCAGGAAGAAAATTACACTAAAAAAAAATGCCGGTTCTTTGCTCAGAACCGGCTTTTTTTTTAGTGTAGTTTAAATTTCAGCGTTTGCTATTAAGGAGTTTATCCATTCCGCGCGCGGCGGCAGCAGCGGCTAAACCGCCCAATAAATACCAGGCTACCGTCATTACTTTGGTTTGCGTGGTGCGGCCGCTTGGCGCTGTACCTAAACCCAAAGGGCCGGGAAGCGCTACGCCGCCTAAGCCACCGGCCAGGCCGAGCATAGAACCGCGGAGCCAGGCATTTTTATCGCAACCAGCCAGACTATAGTACAACGCGTTGGCCACAATATCGCCGGCCATGGTTATGCCAAAGAGTTTTTCTTCGGCGGGCGGTTCGGTATTGGCGGCACGCATGGTTTTGGCAATTGCGCGCATACCCAGCAGATCCATCCGGGGAGCATCGGGGTGCACACGGCGCATGGTTTCGTGCACCAAAGTTAGGGCGCAGGCACCCGCTAAACCACCAGCCAACGATTTCAGCATACTGTTATTGGTAGCGCATTTATTCTGTTTCCATTTACTTTTTTTCATAGTAGAGGTAGTTTATTGTTTAGAAATTAATAACGCGGCTACAACCATCAGGTTTTGTTTCTGGTTTTTCGGCTTTACTAAAGGGAATTAAACTGATCTCACCGCTCCGCTCAAAGTAGGCATCTTTCACATTTTTCAGGTCTTCCATTTTATCTTTACGGCAAGCTTCATAGAGGTCGTTCAGGCTAACTTTTTCGCGTTCCATTTCCTTCCAGAGTAGGTTGCCGTCTTTTATAAGCTGTGTTTCCTGGCCCTTTACATATTTCCCGAAACCCTTTATATGAAACGCGACCATGGCCAGCAGCCAATGAAAACCAACCAGCAAAATGGCTGTGAAAACGGTTGCGTAAAAAGGCGAATTACCGGTTATGGCGCGGCTTAAAATGGAACCCAGAATAATACCCAAAACAATATCCAGCGCGGTACTTTTACCAAAAATGCGATGATCGCCGTAGCGCACCATAAACAGGGTAAGCAGAAAAACCAGAATACCCCGCAACCCCATTTGCCACCACAAAATATCTTTAGAATCCGGACCGATCAAGGCATTCAAAAAATCGAGCATGGAAATTGTATAGTTTAAGATTAAGTTTCAAGAAAAACGGTAGGCTTTTATTCCGGAAAACTGCAGAAATTTATACGCTGCATATTGTTTCTGATTGCTCCTTTTTTAGTAAACGGAAATAAACCTGAAGGGTGCAATTCATAAGAAAAAGCTTTAAATTTTAGCTTAATAAAAGAATTCGGCAACCTGGCACCCAAGTAATTACGTAAGTAAGCCTGAAGTTTTTAGTAAAATAATACATTACAATATTAATATATTTATGGAGAAGGCCACTTTTGCAGCGGGATGTTTTTGGGGGGTTGAAGCTATTTTCCGCCAACTTGAAGGAGTTACAGCTACTTGCGTTGGCTACACAGGTGGCATAACCGAAAACCCTACTTATGAAGAAATTTGTGCTGATAAAACTGCGCATGCCGAAGCTGTAGAAATTACCTACGATCCTGCACGCATTTCTTACCAGGATCTGCTGGAAGTTTTCTGGCAACAACATAACCCCACCACACTTAACCGTCAGGGACCTGACATTGGCGCGCAATACCGCTCGGCTATATTTTACCACAACCTGGCTCAGAAAGAAGCCGCGCAAATATCAAAAGCCTTGCTCCAGCAATCAGAAATTTACCGCAACCAACCTATTGTAACCGAAATTTCAGCAGCCGGAACATTTTATAAAGCTGAAGAATACCATCAGCAATACCTGGAAAAAAGAGGCTTTTCGAACTATGTAAAAGTGCTGACGAAATAAATTTAGCCCAAACGCCCCTTTGAAAATATAAAAGCCCGGTACCATTACAGCACCAGGCTTTTCTTGTTCATAGATCAATTTCTAAAATGGCTTATCGCTTTAATTTACCGGCAATTCCGCTGAAATTCATTTTAGAGCGTTTAGACAAATAACCCGCGCCTAAAACCAGCAAAGCTCCACCAATTACTTTTTGCGTGGTGCTGAGGCTGTTCACTTTTTTAGCAGCCATTTCACCGTATTGTTTCAGTTTTTCGGGAATCTGCACGTTACCTAACATGCCCGTTAAAGTATCCATATTAAAACCGTTGCTCTGATTTGAAGCGGCATTTTGCGCCGAATGCTGTGCCTGATCTGGCTTGTTGGTTTTATTTTCCATGATGTTTTGAAAGTTAAAGAATGAAAATTATCCGGCCTTCATTAGCTATTTTTCCAATAGGGCCGAAATACTATACCGGTTTTTTACGGGCTTAGGTTTCAATTATTCTTCCATTTTTCCTTACCCGACTTTTTCGCTTAAAAATGCTATCGTTTTTCGGTTTCATTCCTCTTATTGCATTAAAACTACCCGAACCTGTGCGTCAAGCTTCCGTAAATTGTTCTTACGGCAACGCTCCAAAAGCAAAGCCAATGTTTCACTTTACCGAATAAGACTATGAAATTTAATAAGAACGAAAGTGGCGAACGTGGCCACCGGAATCATTTAGAAGGCGAAGGTACCAAAGCAGACCGTCAGGGTGGCGGACCAGGCGAACGTAGCAGCATGGCCGGCGAACAAGGCGCGAAAGCTGAAAATCCTAACGATAGCATACGCTCGCATACGCAAGCCGGCGAAGTGCATGGAGCCGGTACATTAAAAGAAGGTTCGAGTCGCGATCAGGCCAATGAAGATCGTTTTGGCCTGCACTTGGGCGATGATTACCGCAAAGACCGGATAACCGGAGAACAAAATGAAGATGTTCGTCGACAAACCGGCACCGCAAATCATGCGGGTGGGAAAACCGATGGATCTGGCGGCGGTAAAAGCAGTGGCGGTGCCGGTCATGGTCCGCAAAGCCACACGCACGCCCCTGATTCCAGCGGCAGCAATAACCCAAGCAGCCGAGCAAGCAGCAACGAAGGTTCGGGCGGAACCAACGTAAATACGAAAGATTACAAAGGCTACGAAGGCGGAACTCCTCCGGGGAAACTGAAAAGTGGCGGCGACCATCAACACGGTGGCGAATTTCCACCAAGAACCCGTCAGAACCCTAACGAAGAAGGCAGTTCGGCTGGTAGCCACTAAGAAAACAGGTTAAACTTTCACATAAAAAAGTCCCGGAACTTTAATATTAAAGTTCCGGGACTTTTTTATGTGAAAACTATAGCGTTTTACTTTTCCTTTTTTGCCTGGGAAGTAGAGGTTTTCTGTTTGTGTTTGTCGTAGAAATAAAAAATAAGGAAAGCTACAACACCAACGGAAGACAACCAGATAAGGCCGGTTTTAAGATTATCAGTATCGTTGCCAATAAAAGCAATAAGCGTAATAAGGGGCACTACGCCGGCCGTTGTGGCACCCATGAATTTCCAGAATTGCAAACCTATAGAACCAGCCACAAAACTAATGGCATCGTTAGAAATTACGGGAATTACGCGCGCAATGGCTACCGCCCAATAACCATAACGATCTACCTGCACTTCTACTTTTCTGGCGGCTTTTACACCCAGCAGTTTATGCACTAATGCAGATCCAGCCCAGCGCCCAACGCCATAACCAATAATAGAAGCCAGCATTATACCCGCAAAAGCAATGAGCGAGCCCCAGACCGGACCATAAACCAAAATGGTGATAATGATGATAGCCAGCACATTTACTACTACCATAAACATTTGCACCACCATAAATAAAATAATGACCAGCGGCCCCCAGTAACCAAATTGCTCTACCCAGGCCGAAATTTTCTGCTGATCGCCGGTACTAACAATATTCCAGGCTTCCCGCACATTGTTGGCAAATGGCGGCCAGAAAAAATAAAGCGCGAAGACGGTTCCTACCACCACCAGGGTAATGTACAAGGGCAGCTTGCTCGATTTTTCTTTGGGCTTATGTTCCGTTCGTACAGGTTCCAAATTAGAATTGCTTGGTTGCAGAAGTAGTTTGCAAAGCTTCTACGGATTTTTGGGGCGCAAAGGATACCGTTTTATTTGCTTCCGGAATTACTTTGGCTGTGTTGCTTCAGGTTTAGCAGGCTGGCTTTGGTTTTAGAGTAGCGCTTCTTTTCTTTACGAAAATCGGGTGGCGGGGGTAAGTTAGCGAAATACAGCAGGCCATCGGCGCGCAACGTTGCAGAAGCGGTTTGGAAATTATGATCGGAGAGTTTTGTAAGCAAACGCGCAAACGTATCATCCGCCAGTTTATATCCTCCTAATTCCGCCTGAAAACCGGTATCAAGGTCGTAGTTTTGCAGTTCCGGTAAACTTTCCGGCAGGCTTTGTAATGAAAGCCGGTAAGCTTCCAGGGCAGCCACAAAACTTGCAGCAAATAAACTTTCGGCTTCCGGCGTAGGAATTTCGAAATTGAGCGGTTCCAGAATTCCAAATTTTGGTACGAACCGGAAAGCAGCAGCCATTATTCTCGCCGAAACGCCCGGCTGGTCTTCAGACTGGCGAAACAATTCGTTAAAACTGCTTCTGCGTAACAAATGCGCCACTTTCTGATCGGCAGCGCTGCCTTCATTTTTCAAGGCCTCTTCATCTACCCACTGCCAGCCGATCTTGGTGATCTGGGGCAAAACGGCTTTCACTGAAATGCGAAAAACCCGTTCGGTCAGGGGCAGATATACAAAGATTTGTTTCAGCCGCAGACCATAGGTTTTGTAAAAAGCGCGTTCCAACACTTCCCGGGCCACTTTAAACCCAATAAAATCGCGGTAAGCTTGGGGTGCATAATTTCCGCGCGCGGCCTGTAGCACATCGAAGCCGAATTCCATGCGCATGTGCGCCACCGGATCTTCTTCGTAGGTTACCACCTGGCCAAAATATTTGCGGGTTTCAGGATATACCAACGGCACGCTTAAGTTGGTAGCCAGTTTATGCCCATAAACATCGCCGTGATAATGCGCCAGCGCGCCTAAAGCAAATGCCAATTCGTTGCGGTTGGTGGCTTCGGCAATAAGATTTCGGGTGAAATTTCCGGTACACACATAATGCACCAGATCGGTAAAAAACCGGCTTCCCAATGGGTAATAACCTATATCGGGTATAATTGCACCTCCGTAGGCAAAGGCATGGGCATCTTTTAATTCACTGGCAGTTGCTCCGGGGAACCGACTTTCCAGAACTGTTACAATTTCTTTTTCCCAGGCTGCATCTATCATAGCCTGATGGGTGAGTACCGAATAAGCGCACGTTTTCTGGCTAAAAAACAATAGCAAAAAAATTAAGATACAGCAGATTTTTCTAAATAGAGGCAAGCAGTTTCGTTTGTTTTTCCTACGAAATTGCTTTGCCGCTGTTTAGATACCAGTTCTAAGATTTTGTAACAAGCAGTTTTCAGGCACTAAACCCTACCATTTTTAAAGTTTATAAATATCTGCTTTTACTCCGTTATCGCCGTGTTTACGTTTATCCGTCGGGCTATCGAAAACGATTAACACGTGGTTATCGTCGTAAAGGGTCATGCCTTCAGCTTTGTCCTGCCCACTGGTTTCGCCGGAGCCGTGCGGCACATCGAATAATCTTTCAAGTTCTTTGCGATGCACAATGGCTTCGGGTTTCTGTTTGGTCGCATTTTTCCAGCAGTACACTGAAATGGTGCCGTCCAGATCCATGGTGGGACCAGCCAGAATTAACAGGTCGTGGCCAACTACACGCAACTCCCGGATGCCCATACCTTCCAAATGCAGGAAATGCTTTTTGTAAAATTCACCGTTTTCGCCTATCGGTTTCAGTTTGAAATGTTCAGACTTGGATTCCTCTATTTCCACTTCCAGGATCATGGCCCAACCTCTTAATACCGGACCGCGCAAGCCTATATAGATTTTCTCTTTGCTCAAAGCCAGCCCTTCAATATCGAAGCCGTTGTCTTTGCCGGGAATTTGCATGAACGGTTTCAGGTGCATATCCGAAGCCAGTACCTGCCAGAGTTTATTTTTATCACCGTAGCTTACCAGCTGCGAAGCCTGTAATTTCACGTTCGGAATATCAGGGCGTTCGCAGGTTTTATGCAATTCGTATTCGCCGGTTTCTTTGTTTTTGATCATCGGAATACGCGCCAGCAAATACCGGCTCGGGTCGTCCTTCACTTTGGCCAATCGTTTTATTTGCTTTTCCATTGAGTCTTTTTTCTTGGGTTTCTTGCGAGCCAGACTATGCGAGCCAACGATCCACAAATAATGTTCGTCGAAACCCATGCCTTCAACATCAATTTCACACTCTTTTCCGCCAGGCAACTCCAGGTATTTATGCAGTTCGAAAGATGTATGGCTACCGAAAGTTTCTTTATCGAGGCGCGTGAGGCGTTCCAGGCTGCTGCGTTCATCGCAGGCAATCCAGAGGTTATCGCCCAGCAGCAAAGAAGTTGAAAGGCCGTCGCGCACGTGTTTGCCGGCTTGGTTGTAGCTCTGCTTTTCGTCGAATTCGAGGGTAAGGTGTTTTTTCATAGCATGGGTTCCCGCCAACGTTTCGCTAACTTTTCAGGTGTATTTGCATACCGTTTTTGGAGAGGGGAAGTTATTTATCAGGAAAAGAAATTTGTTTTCAACACTGAAAAAAAGATGGTTTCCGGCGCAGCTTTCTATGTTGGTATTAAGCAAAAAACGCTATGCTTCGGAGCCTCAAAACTCATGGAAAGCCGAGTTTAAAACCAAGTAGTTTGCCTTTATGTAATTACTGCTTGCTTCACCAACAAAATTGAATTGTCACGCCTTTTAAGGCGTGGAGCACAGCGGTGAAAAGTCAGGACAAAAAAATACCTCCCGGAATGGCAGTACCAGGAGGCATTTTCAGCAAAGGAATATCCGGAGTTTTTAAGCCGAAAACGCTATCGTTTTAAGCCGCAAAAGTCATTCCCGGAGCTTCAGATTAAATATGGATCGCGCGGTTTTCCGTTGCGGCCAAACAGGCTTCTTTCATGGCTTCGGCGTAGGTTGGGTGCGCGTGACTCATGCGGGCCACGTCCTCTGCCGAGGCACGGAATTCCATGGCGGTTACGGCTTCGGCAATTAAGTCAGCAATGCGCGGACCGATCATGTGCACGCCCAGAATTTCGTCGGTATTCTTATCGGCTAATACTTTCACGAAACCGTCGGTATCCATAGAAGCTTTGGCGCGGCCGGAGGCTTTGAATGGGAACGAACCGGTTTTGTAGGCGCGGCCCTGCTCTTTCAGTTGCTCTTCGGTGAAACCCACGCAGGCAACTTCCGGCCAGGTATAAACCACGCCCGGGATCAGGTTGTAGTTGATGTGCGGTTTCTGGCCAGCCATATATTCGGCAACCAGCACGCCTTCTTCTTCAGCTTTATGCGCCAGCATCGCGCCACGAACCACATCGCCGATGGCGAAGATACCCGGTACATTGGTTTCCAGGTGATCGTTTACGGCAATCATGCCACGTTCGCCCATCTGTACACCAGCCGCCTCTAAATTCAGGCCTTCGGTATACGGTTTACGACCGATAGAAACCAAGCAATAGTCGCCTTCGAAAGTAACAGTTTCACCTTTGGTGTTTTCGGCAGTTACTTTTACGTTTTTACCATCGTTGGTAGCGCCGGTTACTTTGTGCTGGAAGAAGAATTCAAAGCCTAAGGTTTTCTTCAATACGCGCTGCAGTTCTTTTCCTAAAGCACGGTCCATGGTCGGGATGATGGCATCCATGAATTCTACCACGGTAATTTTAGCGCCTAAACGGGCATACACCGAACCCAACTCCAGCCCGATCACGCCGCCGCCAATGATGATCATGTGCTTCGGAATTTCTTTCAGTCCTAAGGCTTCGGTGGAAGTAATGATGCGTTCTTTATCTACCGGTAAGAAAGGCAGCACAGTTGGTTTGGAGCCGGTTGCGATGATCACTTTCTCGGTTTCGATTTCCTGACCTTCGCCACTTTCGGAGGCAATTTTGATACGGTTTTTGCTTACAAATGAACCCAGACCGTTAAACACATCGATCTTATTTTTCTTCATCAGGTAAGCAATGCCGTCGTTGTTCGATTTGATAACCCCGGCTTTGCGGCTGATCATCTGCTCCAGGTTTACTTTCAGGTTGTCCAGCTCAATGCCGTGCTCTTTGAAGGTATGCGAAGCGTTATGGAAGTGCTCCGAAGAATCTAAAAGCGCCTTGGAAGGAATACAGCCCACGTTTAAGCAGGTACCACCCAGCACATTATATTTTTCGATTATCGCGGTTTTCATTCCCAATTGTGCGCAGCGAATTGCTGCCACGTAGCCTCCAGGACCTGAACCGATTACAGTTACATCGTATTTCATTTTTTTACTTTTTAAAAGATTACTCTTTTTAAACTCTTTTGCGATACTCCCCCTTTGAAGGGGGTAAGGGGGATGTTTTTTGCAAGAAATCAGCACGTGTAAACACCCCTATGGTCCCCTCAAGGGGACAGTATCAGATATTGTAAAAATAAAGAGGAGGAAATTCAGAAAACCTGCCTCCCTCCTCTTTTATCATTTCAAATTAAACGCCAAGTAAAAGTCTCATTGGATCTTCCAGCAATTCCTTCACGCGTACCAGGAAGCTCACCGACTCACGGCCATCGATTATTCTATGGTCATAAGAAAGGGCCAGGTACATCATTGGGCGGATCTCAACTTGTCCGTTAATGGCAACCGGGCGCTGCACGATGTTATGCATACCTAAGATTGCGGATTGCGGCGCGTTGATAATTGGCGTTGACATCATGGAGCCGAAGATACCACCGTTGGTGATGGTGAACGTACCGCCGGTCATTTCGTCGATGCCTAATTTACCGTCGCGGGCTCTTTTTGCTAAGCGTACTACTTCTTTTTCGATACCATCCAGGCTCAGTTGCTCGGCGTTGCGGATAACCGGAACTACCAGGCCTTTCGGCGAAGAAACGGCAATGGAAACATCGCAGAAATCGTTGAATACCATTTCACCGTTATCGATCATTGCATTTACCGCCGGCCATTCCTGCAAAGCAACAGTACAGGCTTTGGTGAAGAACGACATGAAGCCTAAACCAACTTCGTGTTTTTCTTTGAACTTGTCTTTGTACTTGTTCCGGATGTCCATGATCGGCTTCATATCTACCTCGTTGAAAGTAGTCAGCATGGCCGTTTCATTTTTCACCTGTACCAAACGACGCGCTACGGTTTTCCGCAGGCTGGTCATTTTCTCACGGCGCTGGTTGCGGCTTCCTGCTACAGCAGCTGGGGCAGCGGCCGGAGCTGAAGTTGCAGCAGGTTTTGCAGCGGCAGCCGGAGCAGCAGCTGGTTTGACTTGCGCGCCCATCGCATCTTCTTTGGTAATTCTGCCATCGCGGCCGGAACCTTGAACGTCGGCCGGGTTAATGCCTTTTTCAGAAAGGATTTTGCCAGCAGCTGGCGAAGGTGTTCCCGAAGCATAAGTTGCAGCGCCGGAAGTTGCCGCTTGCATTGGTTGCGTTTGCGCCGGAGTTGCCGGAGCACTTGGAGCAGCTGTAACGCCAGCTTGCGCGCCGGTCGTTTCAATTTTGCAGATAACGGCACCAATTTCAATCGTAGAACCTTCCGGAGCAACAATTCTTAAAATACCGGCTGCTTCCGCTGGCAATTCGAAGGTAGCTTTATCAGATTCCAGTTCGCATAAAACTTCGTCCATAGCAACCTGATCGCCGTCATTTTTCAGCCATTTGGAAATGGTAACTTCGGTGATGGATTCTCCTACGGCCGGGATCTTGATCTCTTTTACGCCGCCGCCAGTTGCCGGAGCAGAAGCGGGTGTTTGTGGCTGGTTTTGCGCACCTGAAGATGGTGTAGCTTCCGCTACCGGCGTGCTTTGCGGATCGGAAACTGTTTTGGTTTCGGTTGGGGCGGCAGAAGTTGCAGCACCATTACCTTCAATACGGCACAGTACGCCACCAATTTCTACGGTATCGCCTTCCTGGGCTACAATTCTTAAAATACCGGAAGCTTCGGCTGGTAATTCAAACGTTGCTTTGTCTGATTCCAGTTCGCAGATGATCTCGTCCATTGCAACCTGGTCGCCGTCTTTTTTCAGCCACTTGGCTATGGTTACTTCGGAAATCGATTCGCCGACAACCGGTACTTTTACTTCTAATGACATATATTTTGCTTTAGAATTAATTCGTTTCTATTTGCTGAAAACCTTCGGAAAACGCTATACTTTTTGAGGTAAAAACCATAGCGTTTCCTTCGGGAAATATTCTTTGAAATTACAGAGCGAACGCGCGTTCTACGATTTCCTTTTGCTCTTTCTGGTGTACTTTATTATAGCCGGTAGCCGGAGAAGAACTTGCTTTACGGGAGATCACATCTACCACTTCAGAACGCATCGCATTCAGGATGTACATCCAGCCGCCCATGTTTTGTGGTTCTTCCTGTACCCAATACACTTTCGCACCTTTGTATTTGCTTAACTCAGTAGCTAATTGCGTTTTCGGGAACGGATGCAGCTGCTCCATACGCACGATGGCTACGTCTTTGCGCTTGTTTTTCTGTTGTTCCTCCAATAAATCGAAGTACACTTTTCCGGTGCAAAGCAATACCGTTTTCACCGATTTCGCAGTAGCAAAATCATCGCCGATCACTTCGCGGAAACTGCCTTTGGTAAACTCTTCAACTTTAGAAGAAACCAACGGATGGCGCAGCAACGATTTCGGCGACATGTTCACGCAAGGCTTGCGGAAAGGCAAAGCCAATTGGCGGCGCAGCATGTGGAAGAAGTTGGCCGGCGTGGTGATGTTCGTTACGAAAATGTTGTATTCGGCAGCAAGTTGCAGGAAGCGTTCCGGACGGGCGTTGGAGTGTTCCGGACCTTGTCCTTCGTAGCCGTGCGGTAACAGCATAACTACGCCGTTCATACGCTGCCATTTCGATTCGGTGGAAGTTACGAACTGGTCGATCATAACCTGCGCACCGTTGGCGAAATCTCCGAACTGCGCTTCCCAGATTACCAACGCATTCGGGTTGGCCATGGCGTAACCGAATTCGAATCCTAAAACGCCGTACTCAGAAAGCAGGGAGTTGTAGATATGCAGTTGCGCCTGTTTTTCGGCGATGTTGTTCAGGCTGTTGTATGGCGCACTGGTGTTGGCATCGTGGAAAACAGCGTGACGGTGCGAGAAGGTACCGCGCTGCACATCCTGACCGCTTAAACGCACAATTTTATTTTCCAGCAAGATAGAACCGTAAGCCAGTAATTCAGCGGCGGCCCAGTTCAGGGTTTTGCTGCCGAAGAACATATCCTGGCGGTCTTTCAGCAGCTTTTCGATCTGTTTCAGCGGTTTATAACCTTCCGGAACTACCGTTAAGGCCTTGCCAACTTTATCGATCACTTCCTGCGAAACCCCCGTTTCCGGCGATTTCTCGAAATCTTCCGGCTTGGAGCGGCGTAATTCCTGCCACTCTTTTTCCATGCTCTGGTAATTATATGGCAGCGGTTTTTGCTTTACCATATCCAGGCGGGCCTGCAGTGTATCGCGGAATTGTTTGTCCATCTCCTCGGCCAGTTTCGCATCGATCTCGCCGCGGTTGATCAGCGTTTCGTTGTAAACTTCGCGCGGGTTTTTGTGGCGGGAAATCAGGTTATAAAGCGAAGGCTGCGTGAATTTCGGTTCATCGGCTTCGTTGTGTCCGTGACGACGGTAGCAAACCATATCTACAAAGATATCGGCATGGAACATCTGGCGGTATTCGGTTGCCAGACGTACTGCGAAAACTACTGCTTCCGGATCGTCGCCGTTTACGTGCAGCACCGGGGCATCGATAATTTTCGCTAAGTCAGTTGAATAAATTGAGGTACGCGCATCTTCGAAATCGGTGGTGAAACCAACCTGGTTGTTAATTACAAAGTGCAGCGTACCGCCGGTTTTGTAACCTTCCAGCTGGCTCATCTGCGTTACTTCGTAGCCAATTCCCTGGCCGGCAACAGCCGCATCGCCGTGAATTAAGATCGGCAGAATTTTATTGTAATCTTTGCCATACATGGTATCGAGTTTCGCGCGAACGAAGCCTTCCACCACCGGGTTTACCGCCTCTAGGTGCGATGGGTTCGGAGCCAGTTTCAGATTAACTTTATAGCCTCTGGCAGTTTCAATTTCGGAGCTGTAACCCATGTGGTATTTCACGTCGCCATCGCCCATGGTCAGATCCGGAACGGCAGTGCCTTCAAATTCGGAGAAGATCTGCTCGTAGGTTTTACCCATGGTGTTCGCCAGCACGTTCAGACGTCCGCGGTGCGCCATGCCAATAACTACTTCCTCAACTCCCAGTTCAGCCCCTTTATCGATAATCGCATCCAAAGCCGGAATCGTAGTTTCGCCACCTTCCAATGAGAAGCGTTTCTGGCCTAAGAATTTGGTATGCAGGAAGTTTTCGAACACAACCGCTTCGTTCAGTTTAGAAAGAATGCGTTTTTTGTATTCGATGCCCGGGTTGAAGCTTAATGAATCTTTCTCGATCTTTTCCTGGATCCAGGCCAGCACTTTCGGGTCGCGGATGTACATGTACTCGAAACCGATAGTGCGCTCGTAGATTTTCTGTAGAGCAGCTACAATATCTTTTAAAGGAGCTGCGCCAATGCCGATCAAATTGCCAGCCTGGAAAGTTGTATTCAGATCGGCATCGGAAAGACCGAAATCTTTCAGATCGAGCATGGCGTGACGGTCTTTGCGTTCGCGAACCGGGTTGGTTTTAGAGCGTAAGTGGCCCCGCGAACGATAGGCTTGGATAAGCTGATAAACTTTAACTTCCTTATCGGAAACGGTTGGCGCGCCAGCGGCGGCACCTGGCTTGGCCGCTACAGCAGTTTCATGGCCATTTTCTGACGGGTAATTTTGCGAAAATTCGAAACCTTCGAAGAATTTGCGCCAGCCGAAATCTACGGCTTCCGGATCCTGCTGATAAGCTTTGTAGAGCTCATCGATGTAGGCTCCGTGGGCATTTGCGATATATGAATACTGATCCATGCGGAGTTGATTTGGTAAGTAGTTGAGGGCAAAGATACTAATTACCTATATTACTTTAAAATACATATTCGCATTAACAAATAAACCTGATAATCAACAAAATTAAAACCATACTATTTGAAAATTTCTTTCAAAACGGTATGGTTTTAAGACAAAAAAGTAAAGCCGCTTACAGACCTATGGCGCGGCGCTTTAAATGCTGAAATTCTTCATCGGTTAAAATTCCTTTTTCCCGCATCTGCACCAAACGTTCAATAGTGTCGAGGTCGTGATGAACCGGGTTGGTATTGGCCGCAGAACGATCGTAGAATTTGCGTTCGTCGAAGTATTCGTGCTTGTAGAAATCGGTTGGAATGGGCAGGTTGCTTTGCTCGGTTATTGGCGTTTGCTGTTTGTTCGGGTTGATCATGGTTTCGCGCAGCAACCTTTCGTACTCGGGCACCACGGCACCGCCGGCATAAAGCGGGTAACGCGGCAGGGTCATCTGGTCGAGGTGGTTTACGAAAACTTTATCACCTTCTTCCTGCAACCTCGCCGAACCGATAGGAACCAGCAAATGATGGTCCGGATTATCGTGGATCAGATCTTTATCGATCTCTACATCGAGGTAACGCACTTTCATCAGGGTTTCGTCTACGATCAGATCGTCAACCACGCCTAATTTCCGGCCGTCGGCGCCCATCACTTCCCAGCCGCGCACATCGAGGTTATCTTTGGCAACTTTAAAATTCTTCAGCGTTTTCAGCGGCGATAACGTGGAACCCGGATCGCCGGTAAAGTTAGTATCATCAGAGTATTGTGTGGTCATGTTTTTCGATTTTTCGATTGTTGGAGATTCAATGATTCGATCTTATTCTTGGTTGAAGCCGGCAGTTTTCAGGCGTAAAATCCTATCGTTTTTTACAACGGGAAATAGTTAATCTGTAAACTTCAGCGGAAACGAAGCCAGAAGATCAGGTGCGGTAAATGGGTTCTTCGTGGGTAATAAGCATGCCAACCGGCGCTTTTTCCAGGTTTTTATCCTGTTCGTATTGCGTGGTATCCTGAAAGAAGAATTTGTAAACCGCCCAGCCAATTAAAGCCAGCAGAATAAGCAATAAGATCCAGCCCCAGCCAGAGTTTTTTTTGCGTTCGATGTTGATCTCAGCCATAGTTTTATGTTGTGTATAGAAGCTGCGCCGCAAGTTTTTTGGTTTGAAAACGATAGGGTTTGCGACTGAAAAAGTACTGTTTCTACGGGGTAAAAGCGTTCGGGTTTTTGCCAGATTTGGAAATTTGAAGATTTGAAAATTTGAAGATGAGACCGGGTATTTTGGCTGATTAATCAAATTGCAAGCCCTTGCTTTTTTTGATTCCGCAAATCCCTTTTACCTTTATTAAAGATTTGGTTTGAGCCAGGATTCTTAACTTTTAAGTACACAATTGCGAATAACCATTTCCAAATCTTCAAATTTTCAAATTAATAGCATGCGCCGCCAGCCACTTCGTTTCGGACTTTATCCCTGGTTTCCTGAACACGGGTACACCTACATTCACCCCGCCAACCGCCGCGATTTTGAAGATATTCAGCCGGCCGGCAAAGTGTTCGAGTTGCTGGAAACTGCCAACGGCTGGCTGCTGCTTCGTTACCAAGACCGCCAATACAAAGTAAAACCCGAGCTTTTCACGGAAGTAGATCAGCCGCCTCTGCGCTATGGCGATTTCGTACGCGTGCAAAACCAACCCGAAATTCCGGATTACCCCGCCGAAGTAAACGATATATTCTGGAACGAACGCGAAGGCCGGGCTTACTACGGTCTGGTGATGCGCAAACGCAAACTACCAGGCATTTTTGGCGAAGAAGATCTGGTGAAAGTGTGACCCCACCCCGCCCCTCCCCTAATTCAGGGGGGGGAGATTTTTGTCTGAACACGATTTTCAGGATTTTTGAGATTTACAGGATTTCAATTGCCCATGGTTTTAGCCATGGGATTCTGCAATTTTTCCATTTCGGCTTTAGCCAAATTACACTTTCCCTCCTATTTATTATTTAAGCTGAAGCCAATTATCAGCTGCTGTGCTCCCCTGACTAATGCCAGGGGCAATTCAATTCTATAATTCTGATTTTACTAATCATAGTTCAAAGCAAAAACGCTATGGTTTTAAGCACAAAAAGTCAAAAAGAAGCAGAAACCAAAAGTTCCCCGCCTGGACAGTAGGGGTTAGGAGTGGTTGATTTCACGTTAGCCGATAAACCTGACAATCATTTAAATCCCATAAATCGTGTTCAGACAAAAACTCTTTTGAATTAACTTTTGGAGGCGTTAACAATTCCCTTAAACTTCGTATAAAACTGCAAACCGAAGTCTAAAAATTTCTGACCTGTGGAATACAAAGACTATTACAAAACCCTGGAAGTTTCGAAGACGGCCACCAAGGACGAAATCAAAAAATCGTATAAAAAACTGGCCCGAAAGTATCACCCGGATGTGAATCCGGGCAACCACGAAGCGGAAGAAAAATTCAAAGCCATTTCGGAAGCCTACGAAGTATTGGGCGACGATGAAAAACGCAAGAAATACGACCAACTCGGCGCCGACTGGAAACGCTACGAACAAGCCGGCGGCGGCGCAGGCGGTTTCGACTGGAGCCAATATGCGGGTGCAGGCGGACCGGGCGGCGGCAGATACACGCACTTTGAAGGCGACTTTGGCGGCGGCGATTTTTCAGATTTCTTCAGTTCAATTTTCGGCGGCATGGGCGGAGGTGGTGCACGTTCACAAGGCGGTCGCAGAAGCAGCATGGCTTTTAAAGGACAGGATCTAAGCGCGGAGTTGCAAATGCCTTTAGAGGAAGCATTCCGCGGCGGCAGCAAAACATTAACCGTGAATGGCAAAAACTTGCGCATCAACATCAAACCAGGCGTAGCGGACGGACAAACCATTCGCTTAAAAGGACAAGGCGGACCAGGCATGAATGGTGCTGAAAACGGCGATCTGTACATCACCTTCCGCATCAACCCCAATCCAAAATACACTCGCAAAGGCGACGACTTGTTCCTTGATGTTCCGGTGAGCATTTACAAAGCAGCTTTGGGCGGCGAAGAAATTGTAGATACGCTCAGCGGAAAGATCAAGATCAAGATTCAGCCCGAAACCCAGAACGGTAAAATGCTGCGCCTAAAGGGCAAAGGCTTCCCGGTTTACAACCACCCCGGTCAGCACGGCGATTTATATATAAAAACGATACTCCATTTACCAGAAAAACTCACGGAGAAAGAAAAGGAATTGTTCAGGCAACTGGTTGAACTTCGACCGAATTAATTGGTTTGTAAATTGGTTTTTCCGGCCAAACCCTAGCGTTTTCGAAAGTCTAAAATCTATTGTCTTACATCTAGCATCTAAATAATGAACTACATCGAAATAGAGAAATTTTGTACGCATCATGGGGTTCAGGTGACACTGGTGCGGGAATTTGCAGATTTTGGCTTAGTGCATTTGCAAGAACAGGAAAAGCAAGCATTTGTACCCGAAGAAGAAATCGAGAAATTGGAACGCATGATCCGGTTGCATTCGGAGCTGGGTATCAACAAGGAAGGTTTGGAAATTATTCTGAACATGCGCGACCAGTTGCTGAATCTGAATTCGGAGCTGGAAACTATAAAATACCGATTGAAGCAACTGGAAGAAGAGCAGAATCTACGGCTTTTCGGTTCGGAAGAGAATGTAGATGATCTATAAGAAATCATGTTTCCCATTCTAGATAATTTGAAAATAACCTCCGTTTCTAATAAAGAAAAAGCACAAGTTTCTTACCTGTGCTTTTTGCATTTTTATTTCCCGAATTTCGGATTAAACACTCATACTCAGATCTAACTTCAGCTGCTTCTCTACGCTGTTTTTAGTGGCGAAAAATAATGTAGCCGCAATCAGGAAAAATACCGATTCGATGATCAGCCATTGCGTGCCAAAATCTCCCAAAGCTCCTTCAGAGAAAATGGTAATGGTACGACTTAAAGCATAAAAACCCCAGAGCAGCATTAAAAATTGCAGGCCTTTGCGCGGCGCTTTTACGGCTAAATAAACCAGCGAAATCACCAGCGCCATTCCCACGCCGCCATACACGCCCCGGATCGAACTGTAGGCATCGGTGTTTTCGAGTTTTATTTGTACCAGATCCATTACGGCCTGCGGACTGGCAAACGCCATGAGGCTTACCGATACTAAACTGAAGGCCGAAAGCAGGATGAAACTTTTGGCGGCCAGCAGGCTTATTTTTTGCTTTTTCATTTTGTTTGGTTTAAAGTTCGTTGCAAATTTCCGGCGGCGCGCATTCAGAAACCTTGACAGAGATCAAGATTTTCGGAAGCTGGAAATTTTTGCGGATTTTTGCCACGTTTGTCGCCCGAAAGTAGTCTTGAAAGTACGTTTGCACCTGCCTTGCCTATGAAAAACCTGTTACGAATTTTCCTGTTGCTTTTTCCGCTGGTTTCGCTGGGCCAGGGCGCGTTTGTGAAGCAGATCGAGGGCATGAATGTGGGGCGGAATGTGCGGGTTTTTCAGACGCCGGACCAGGGAATTGCGGTTTTTTCCTTAGACAGCCTGCAACTTTACAAATTCAACAGCTGCGGTAATCCGGAATGGGCGAAGCAATATAAACTACCCATCGGGCCGTACATTGGCAGCGTTATTCAGACCCGAAACGGCGGTTTTGCGCTTTTGAACCGCATTCCGAACGGCAGTATTTATTATTCGGTGGTTACGATTTTAGATGCTAACGGGAATATTAGCTGGAGCAAAACGCTTGAAGACCCGGATTACAGTCAGTTTCCGTACACGATCAGCGAAGAAAGCAACGGCAATTTGATGATCCTGGCCAACGCCGCACCGCTGAACCAGCAACTGCACTACAACACCATTATCAAGCTCGATGCGAACGGCAATTTCCTCTGGAGCAAATTCTACAATTTCGGTCCGATCTGGGGCGGCGGACTTTTAACTTCCGATGGCGGCATTCTGGCGCGCATTGGCGGCGTACTTATCAAAACCGACCAGAGCGGAAACCAGGAATGGGTGAGCGATTTCCGGAATACGGTGAGTTACCTGGCGCCCATAGAAGTAACCGACGGCTACATTTTTACGGGCTTCAGCAGTACAAGTAAGGTGAGCCTTTACAAAATGAGCAAGACCGGGCAGCTGCTTTTGGGCGGCATGAAGGTTACGGATTTCAGTGGTAACCCGCCGCAGCTCTACAAAAAAAGCACCGGAAATTTCGCGGCCATTTTCAACAAATCCGTGTCCGGGTTTAATTACGCTACCGTGGTTGAGTTCGATAAAGACCTGAATATTGTGCGGCAAAATACGCTGGATAATTTAAAATCGGGAATTCCACTGCAGGGTTCGCACGTGGGTTTTTCCGACGAAAACCATACGCTTTTGGCTGGCCTTACCATTGGCAACGCGGCCGGTTCCACGCTGTTTTTCGCCAAAACCGACAATCGTTTCCGGACCGGCTGCGACACGACTTTGGCCATAAACCTCAGCACCGAACCGGTAACGCAAACCATGGTGCAGCCTTCGCAGGTACTTTCGCACACGTTCAGCATAGTGAATAAACCGGTGGTAGTGAAGCAAATTCCGAGCGTAACCAACACGCTTTGCAGCCGGGTGGCGCCCGTTAAAATCGACATCGGGAGGGACAGTATTTTGTGCGCCAATGCACCGCTGGCCTTGCGCGACCGGTCGGGCACGGCGCTGGCGTCTTACATTTGGAGCACCGGCGATACCACCGCCACCATTGCCGTAACCCAACCCGGAAAATACTGGCTCCGCGCCACGACTTCCTGCAACGGCCAAACGCTTTCCGATACCGTAACGGTAACCCGTATAAACTTCCCGAAACCCGCTTTAACGCAAGATACGGCGCTTTGCCAGAACTCCGAAGTGCTGATAAATGCCACGCTGCCGGGGGCCGTTTACCGCTGGCAAGACGGCTCAACCAACGCCATTTTCCGCGCCACCAAACCCGGAACTTACGAAGTGGACGTAACCTACCAAACCTGCCCCCAACGTTTTAGCGTGAAGATCGGCGATTACGAAAACCTGCTGCTGCCCAACATTTTCACCCCGAACAACGACAGCCGCAACGACACTTTCCGGCCCATGCAAATGTGCGGAATCGCCTCCGGAACGCTTAAAATATACAACCGCTGGGGACAGTTACTTTATGAAACTTCGGATATTGGAAAAGGCTGGAACGGTAGGGTAAACGGCGGGAAAAGTGCCGATGGGGTTTACTTTTACTTGGTAGAATACCGCGATTTTAACGGCCAGCTGAAAAGGAAAAAAGGTTGGGTTGAATTAGTGGGTGGTTAAGTTGAAAAACGCTAGGGTTTTGAGGGGAAAAAGTCTAAGCTTGTTCCGCCCGCTGCTTTACAACTTGCAAAATATTATTTTGAATATCCTGCATAATCCATCTGGCCCACCAGCTTGCATAAAAGTTGAATGTAGTGCTTAACGTGAAATGGCTGTACAAATGCAGCCGATAAGTATTTTCATTTAACTTTTCCAACTCATAAGTTCCGTCTAAAACATCGAAATAATCACCACCAATTACTACGTGTTCATCCATAGTAGTAGAAGGTATTTCATGCGGATTTGCTTTGATAGAAAACCGCATTTTTTTCTGGTGTTCGTATTCCTTTACTTCTTCGTGAAAAACTAAACCTTTATCGAAAATTGCTTCCCGGCTGGCCCCCACGCCTTCGTAATTTAATTCAGCTTTTAGTGGTCTTGGAAAACCTAAAGATTCTGTTAACCAACCTTTATCCTGCTCTTTCTGAATTTGCGGAACACGCGTTACGTTTCTCCAGATTGCTTCTTTATCAGCTTTTATATCTATGGAAGTATAGGCATCATACGTTCCGGGAATTGCGCCTACCATTTTTTCGATTGGAGCAATTAAAAATGGTAAAATAGCGAACAGCGAAACAAATAACTTTTTGTTTTTAGCTACTTTCTGTTTCTTTAATTCCGATCCTATTATTCCACCTACCGAAGCTGCGAGCAAATAGAAAGGCAGAACCATTAACCAGCAAGCCCAACCTTCAATTTTAAACGCAAGTGTAATCAGAAAAAATAAAAAAATTGGTAGCCAAGGCAGGAAGAAGACATACCATCTGTTTTGTAATTTCTTTACATCAGATAAATAGGTTGCGAGCATACCAACAAGCAATGGCCCGAAAAATAAAAAACCAACTGTCATTACGGAAAAGAGATCATTCCAGGCCTCTACTCCAAAAAAACCTCTGATTGCTAAAGCTACTATTACCGGAATACCGATAATTTTGAGCCACTTCTTAAATTGCTGATTCTCCATTTAATATTCACTCTTAACCGTGGTCTGTAGCGCACAGACCAACTTACTGTCTCCCATCCCGCAAGTTTAGCGCAGCCCAACTTGTGGGTTAACATTTGGTCAGTTTGCAACTGACCTTGCCTGAAAGGCAACCAAACCAGCAACAGAAAACGCTATGCTTTTGGAGCCAAAAAGTCGCAATGTTTCCGCCAGTTACAAACTGGCTAACTATTAAAAGTCACAAGTTGCGGCTGCGCCTAAACTTGCGACATGATTATGCAACATTCTTACTAAAAAACTTCCGGTTTCAGGTTATTTTCCATCCACATAATCCTGCAGATAGCTGTATTTCTCGGTCAGTTTTCCGTTTTTGGCGATGGTGGCGCGTTCAATGGTGCCGTCGTCTTCGCCTAACAAATACGGGAATACGTTGTCAATTAACTGGCGGCCGAAATCGCGGGAAGCGTTGCGGGGAAGTTCACAGGGCAGGTTATCTACGGCCATCACGGTAATGTTGCCTTGCTTGTTGTAAGGCGGCTCCAGGTGGCTGGTCCAGGGGTTGTAATCGAAGGCCGGGTCTGGAATGGTGGTAGAGCGTTTGGTGGTCGGGATAGAACCGTCTATGTCGCAGGTTACGTCAGCGATGGTGTTTATTTTGAAATCCGGCTCCTTCATTTCTTCCTCGGTGAAGAGTTTCGGCGCTTTCGGATCCCAGTAGGCGCAGGCAATCAGCAGATCGGTAACCTTGGTAAACTTATCGAAAGTGCTTTGGTATTCTTCGGGGTGCGCGTAAAAATCGGGACTGTCCCAAACCTTGCCGTCTTTGCGGGTATTGTAATCGGAAGAGTGCAGTTGCGCGTAAACCGGCTCGTTGAAGTTGTTGTAGAGGAAGTTGAACACGCTCACTTTTTTAATGCCCATCATGTCGAGCACTTCCATGGCGCCTTTGGCTACGCGGCCGCCGCCGGTAACCGCAATTTTAATGGACGGAAGCGTTTTCACCTTAAAGAATTCTTCCTCCATGTCTTCCATATCCACGCACTGGTGCGCCGGTTTCAGGTCGAATAAGCTCCACTTTTTGCCGTAGGTCAGAATGCCGTTATATGCGCCCACAATGCCTGCCCAATGCCCGAAAGCCACAATGCGGTTGCCGTTTTTATCGGTAAGCGTTTCGTAATCTACCAGCGTGATGTTCTTCTCCAAAATGGCCTGCAAAAGTTTGCGGTTATACGGCTGTTTCTTAATGGTATGCGAAAAGAACAGGTACGTTTTATTTGGAATAAGCTGGTCAACAGGAACTTCCTTCACGCCCATAATAATATCGCAATCCGAAAGATCTTCCTGCAACGTAAGGCCGAGCTGAGTATATTCCTGGTCTTTAAAACACCGGATCGGGCTGGGCTGCACCGCAATTTCCGTTTCCGGATACGCTTGCAACGTTTCCTGGCATTTTTTAGGGGTAAGCGGTACGCGTTTATCTACCGGAACTTTTCCTTCTCTTACAATACCGATCTTATGCTTGGTCATGGTGGGGGCAGGTTGGGTTATGGGTGGTAAATTTAAGAAAAATTTTACCCCACCCCAGCCCTCCCCTAAAAACAGGGGAGGGAGTTTTTTTGTCTGAACACGATTTTTGGGATTTAAGGGATTTACAGGGTTTTCGGCTAACGTGAAATCAACCACCCCCAACCCCTCCTGTCCAAGCAGGGGCTTTTTTCTGCCGTGCTGAATATGAATGGCAGCGGTTCTTAGGTTATTCCTGTAGGGACAGGGCTTGACCTGTCCACACGCATTCCTGAAAAAAAAACGCTATGCTTTCGAGCCTAAAAAGTCAGAAGAGCAAATTCATTGCCGTCTGCTTCAGCTGACGGAAAAGCTCCCCGCTTGGACAGGAGGGGTTGGGGTGGTTGACTTCACGTTAGCCGATAAAAAGTCCTCCCCTGTTTTTAGGAGAGGATTTAGGTGGGGTAAAACGCTATGCCTTCAGGCCTGAAAACTCAAAAATGCAGCTTCATAAGTTCCTCGGCTAACGCCCGGGATGACGCAATAATTTAGAAGACCAAAAACCAGAAATAATGACAAAAATCAACTTCCCTTAAAAACGCCTTCCCTATTATTAAATCAAAATAAATAGCGTTACTTTTGCAGCGGAAATCCCTACGGTTCTGAAAAGATAAGTAGCTGACTTCTAAACCATAAACGCTACTCCCTTAAATCCTCTTTATATGATATTCAAAACCAAACCTGCAGATGTGTTCAAAGAGCGCCACAACGGCCCTACCAAGCAACAGATGCAGGAAATGCTGAAAACCATCGGCACCGACTCATTAGATACTTTAATCGACGAAACCATTCCGGCTGCTATTCGCCTGAAAAACCCGCTGAACATTCCGGCTGGTTTAACCGAGCGCGATTTCCTGCGCAAGTTCAGCGGCATTGCCAAGCAAAATAAGATCTTCAAATCGTATATCGGTTTAGGTTACCACGATACCATTATTCCTCCGGTTATTCAGCGCAACATTCTGGAAAACCCAGGCTGGTACACCGCTTACACGCCTTACCAGGCTGAAATTGCGCAGGGCCGTTTAGAGGCTTTGATCAATTACCAGACCATGGTAATGGACCTGACCGGCATGGAGATCGCCAACGCATCTTTGCTGGACGAAGGTACTGCTGCTGCCGAAGCGATGAATATGTTCCATGCGCACCGCAAAGGTTCCCGCAAAAACGCCAATAGCTTCTTCGTTTCGAACCAAGTGCTTCCACAAACCATCGATGTTCTGATGAGCCGCGCTACGCCGCTGGACATTAAACTGGTTATCGGTGATCACCGCGAAGCTAACCTGGCTGACGAAAACCTGTTCGGGGCAATCGTACAATATCCGGGTGCTGATGGTGAGATCTTCGACTATACCGATTTCATTTCGGAAGCGCACAAAAACGACATGTTCGTAGCCGTTGCGGCAGATATTTTAAGCTTAACCTTGCTGACTTCACCAGGCGAAATGGGTGCTGACGTTGCCGTTGGTACAACCCAGCGTTTCGGTGTTCCGATGGGCTTTGGTGGGCCGCACGCAGCATATTTTGCTACCCACGATTCTTTCAAACGCGTAATTCCGGGCCGTATCATTGGTCAGTCTATCGATGCGCAGGGTAAAAAAGCGTACCGCATGGCGCTGCAAACCCGCGAGCAGCACATCCGTCGTGAGAAAGCTACTTCTAACATTTGTACGGCGCAGGTTCTGCTGGCAGTTATCGCTGGTATGTATGCGACTTATCATGGTCCGCGCCGCCTGAAATACATAGGTCTGAACACGCACGCCCTGGCGCAAATGCTGAACGAGCAACTGAAAGGCTTAGGTTTTGAGCAGCTAAACGAGAATTATTTCGACACGCTGAACATTAAAGCGGAAAGCGCAGAAATGGTAAACGCTATCCGTAAAGAGGCAGAAAGTGCGCAGATCAACTTCCGTTACTTCGGCGAAAACCAGATCGGTATTTCCCTGCACCAGAACATGGATGTGGAAGATGTGAAAGACATCGTAGCGGTATTCGCGAAAGTTGCCGGCAAAAAAGCTTCTTCCGATAACCTGGAAATTTCTGACGAAACCAACATCTCCTGGCCAGAAAGCCTGATCCGTAAATCAGAATTCATGACTGCCGATGTGTTCAACTCGCACCATTCTGAGCACCAGATCCTGCGTTACATGAAGCACCTGGAGAACAAAGATTTCTCTTTAACGCACGGCATGATTCCTTTGGGTTCTTGCACCATGAAACTTAACGCTACGGCCGAAATGATGCCGGTTACCTGGCCGGAAATCGGGCAGTTGCACCCGTTCGCGCCAGCCGACCAAACGCAAGGTTACAAGCAGATCTTCTCTGATCTGGAAGCCTGGTTATGCGCGGCAACTGGTTTCGATGCGGTTTCTTTACAGCCAAATTCCGGTGCGCAAGGCGAATACGCTGGTTTAATGGTTATCCGTGCGTACCACGAATCACGCGGCGATTTCCACCGCAACATTGCTTTAATTCCTTCTTCTGCGCACGGCACCAACCCGGCATCGGCAGTTATGGCGGGCATGAAAGTGGTGATCGTGAAATGCGACGAAAAAGGTAACATCGACGTTGCCGATCTGAAAGCGAAAGCGGAACAATACAAAAACGAACTGAGCTGCTTAATGGTAACGTATCCGTCAACCCACGGCGTTTACGAAGAAAGCATCATCGAAATTTGCCAGATCATTCACGACAACGGTGGCCGCGTTTACATGGACGGTGCCAACATGAATGCGCAGGTAGGCTTAACTTCGCCAGCCAACATTGGCGCCGACGTTTGCCACCTGAACCTGCACAAAACGTTCTGTATTCCTCACGGCGGCGGCGGACCAGGCGTTGGCCCGATCGGTGTAGTAAAAGACTTAGCTCCTTATTTGCCAGGCCACTCCGTGGTAGATATGGGTCGTGAGAAAGCGATCAATGCGGTTTCTGCGGCACCTTGGGGTTCTGCTTCTATTCTGCCAATTTCTTATGCGTACATTGCCATGATGGGCGGCGAAGGCTTAACCGAAGCTACCAAAGTGGCTATCCTGAACGCGAACTACATCAAAGCCCGTTTAGAGAAACATTATCCGGTACTTTATGTAGGTAAAAACGGCCGTTGTGCCCACGAAATGATCTTAGACTGCCGTTCGTTCAAGAAATTTGGCGTTGAGGTAGAAGACATTGCCAAGCGTTTAATGGACTATGGTTACCACGCACCAACTGTTTCTTTCCCGGTAGCCGGCACATTAATGGTGGAGCCAACCGAATCGGAAGCCAAAGAAGAACTGGACCGTTTCTGCGACGCCATGATCGCGATCCGCAAGGAAATTGAAGAAGTAGAAAATGGTACGGCTGATCAGAAAAACAACGTACTGAAACACGCTCCGCACACTGCTGAATTAGCTTTAGCAGAAAACTGGGATCGTCCGTACAGCCGCGAAAAAGCTGTTTATCCGTATGAATTCAGCCGCACAAGCAAGTTCTGGCCAACAGTTTCCAGAATTGATTCTGCCTACGGCGACCGTAATCTGATCTGTTCTTGCACGCCGCTGGAAGCTTATGCGAATCCGGAAGTTGCGCAGACTGCTACGGGTATTGAATAATTAAATTGCTAAATAGCTTAATTGCTAAATGGTTAAAAGCCGCTTCGGGAATTCCGGAGCGGCTTTTTATTTACTGGCAGTTTTTCAGCTCAAAAGCATTCCGTTTTCAGGCGAATTAGCGCATTAATCCTTCAACAGTTTTTCGGCTTTAAAGCATAGCGTTTTGAAAAGACTGGCAAGCATTTGTGAAACTTAAAAACGCTATGCTTTTAATGCAAAAAACCCGAAGCAATGCTCCGGGCCTTTCAGCACTTTTATCTAAAAAATTAATACATTTTTATTTTCAAGCTTTGCGGGCTAGCGAACAACTATGCGGGCAGTTTCTTTTGCGTTGCCACTTACAACCTGCACCAAATACATACCCGGTTTTATGACAGCCATATTCAGGCTATAAATATTCTTACCAGCTTCCGCAGTTTGGTTCTCGGTTTTTACTACGGTGCCCATCATGTCGAGCAGTAGAATTGTGGCGGTTGCTTTCTCCCTGGTTTCGAAAGTAATATGCAATGTTTCTGCATTTTGAACCGGGTTCGGATAAACGTTTACAGAAGCAGTTAAACGGCTTTCCGTTTGCACAGAGATCACTTTTGAAAATTCAGCGGTTTCGTCCATATCTACCATTTTCAGGCGGTAATAAATCAGGCCGACAGTGTTGGAGACGTCATTGAATTCGTAATTATGAATGTTATTGCTGTTACCATGCGATGTAATTCGGGTTAAAGCGGTCCAGTTTTTAGCATCGGTACTACGCTCAACCTGGAAATAAGCGCTGTTCTTTTCAGAAGCTGTGGTCCAGGTTAAGTGAGTATCCTTTTCATTTTTGGCAGCAGCAAATTTTACCAGGCTAACCGGCAACGGCGACAAACCTTTATTGTTAACGTCGGTCAGGGTGAGGTTTACCTGGTACACGCGTTGCTGATTAGAATTGCTGCCAGTGCTGGCCGTAAAACCCCAGTAAACGTTGCTGTTGCCGTCGAAAATTGTATTTACAACGTCATTGGTATAGGCCTGGCGCAAGGTTCCGTCGAAATAAATGTATAAGGTCTGAGCAAGTGCATCCCAGGAAACTTCCACATCGTGGTTGGCGCCATCTTCAATATTGGCATTGGCAGAATTGGCGTGAACCGCGTTCTGTAATTTTGAAGCAGTTGTAGCAGTCGTATTTTTAGTTAGCCCGATAACGTCAGGGGAATTTTTACCGGAATTACCGCGCGAAACATTGGCGTCGAACTCAACATTCAACGCCGGCGCAATGCCTTGATAACCAAAATACTGACTCAATGTCCCGGCTCCCAAAGCTGCTGTACCACGAGCATCCTTCTGAAATAATAAGGCTATTCCTTCGGCACCAGTGGCATCTTTGCTTCCAAAATTTGCTTTGAATGTTAAAGTAAAAGAGTTATTCAGAATATCAATCGGGGTATTATTCCAGACTGCACCTTTCTGGTTTGCCAGATCGGGCGTAAGCTGAAAGGAGCTCGGGCGGCTTGCAGTTGAAATATCAGATGAATTTCCGTTAATGGTAAACTGAGCTTGCGCAAAATGTGCAGTAAAAGCAAAAACGATAACTAAAACGGCGGTAAAAATTCTTTTCATTGGTAAAGGGAAAATTGGGGAGAGCATTATTTCCTTGTTTGATGCTCCAAAATTACTTCCCACTTTCCGCTGCCAGTAAAGTATTCGGTGAACGTGTAATATGTCTCGACGAAACCTGCTTTTTATCGGATGTATTTTTCAATTTAAAAGATAAACCATATCGTTTTCCCGACAAAACGCCATAACATGCCACGAAATAAAATATCCGCCGTATAAACTTTAACTTTTTCCGGTTAAAAAATAGCTGGAGGAAAATAGGCTCTAAACCCATAAACTATGAACAAAATTTCTTTACTGGCCCTGTTACTGGGCTTATTTCTGAGTGGTTGCGCAGCTGTGCCGGTAGATGTAAGCACCGACTACGACCGTGCTGCTAATTTCAACCAATTCACCACTTTTAAATGGTACCAGGATACTCCGACCGCCAATCGCGATTCAGCTTATAAATATGACACCTTTATGGACAAGCGGATCCGGCAGGCGGTGGAAAACAGCCTCGCTCGCAAAGGCATGCGCATGGTAACTACCAACCCCGATATACTGGTAGCTTACGATGTTAAAGTTGTGCGCCGCCAGGAATTACGGCCCGATTACGCTTTTGCGCCAGGCTTTGGTTATGGTTATAGTTACTGGTACGGCTACCGCTACGATTACGGTTATTCGCGGTTTGGCACCCGACCAATGCTGATAGACGAGTATAACGACGGTACCATTATTATTGACTTGGTAGATGCGAAAGACAACCAATTGGTTTGGCGCGGCTGGGGACAAATGGAAGTAGGCAGCGCCAACGTTTCGGAAGCGGAAATCAATAAGATTGTGAGCAATATTCTGGAAAAATATCCGCCGGGAACTGATAAAAAATAAGTGTAATGCTGCTTGTTCCGTGCTTGTTCTTTTTACTTCTTTAAGTGGATATCCTGAAGTCGGAAAGCAATATTTTTACATAAAGCCAGAAACAAAAAAGTCATTCCCGCAAACAGGAATGACTTTTTTGGCTTAAAAGCATAGCGTTTTTCTATACGTGTACGTGGCGTTCGGCGTGGTAAGAAGAACGTACCAGCGGACCAGATTCTACGTATTTCAGGCCGCGGCGCAAACCTTCTTCTTTGTAGTGCGCAAACAGATCCGGGTGGATAAATTCGGCTACTTCTATGTGGCGTTTTGTTGGCTGCAGATACTGGCCTAAAGTTAAAATATCCAAGCCATTGGCCGCCAGATCATCCATCGCTTTATACATTTCCTCTTTGGTTTCGCCTAAGCCCAGCATAATGCCAGATTTCGTGCGTTTGCCGTATTCTTTGGTTCTGCGGATCTGCTCTAAGCTACGGTCGTATTTGGCTTGCGGGCGCACCATGCGGTACAAACTTCCTACGGTTTCCATGTTATGCGAAACAACTTCCTGGCCGGCCGAGATCATCGTTTCCAGCGCTTCCCAGTTCGCTTTCACGTCCGGAATAAGGGTTTCTATAGTGGTTTGTGGCGAAAGGGTTTTGATCTGCACCACGGTTTCGTGCCAGATGGCAGCACCGCGGTCTTTCAGTTCGTCGCGGTTTACCGAAGTAATTACGGCGTGCTTCACTCCCATTTTCTGAATAGCTTCAGCTACGCGACGCGGTTCGTCCACATCGTATTCGTTCGGGCGGCCCGTGGCTACAGCGCAAAACGAGCAGCTACGTGTACAAACGTTGCCTAATATCATGAACGTAGCGGTGCCGGCGCCCCAGCATTCGCCCATGTTCGGGCAATTTCCGCTTTCGCAGATGGTATGCAGTTTATTTTCGTCTACTATATTGCGGACTTTGGCGTATTCCTTCCCTACGGGCAGCTTTACGCGCAGCCAGTCGGGCTTGCGGTTTTTGGGCTGTTCTACTACCGGTTGTATAACCGGCAACCTTACAAATTCATCCATAAGGCAAAGGTACGAAGCTTGCGGGGGAAAGGCAATAAACTGAGGGCCAGATTTATTTGCGGCGGCCCCAGTAAACGGTAAGGTAAACGGAAGTGAATACCTTGTAATTTTCGGCGGCCGGCAGCATGATGAGTTTTTTATTGAAGGCTTCGAAAAGAAAACCGGTCTCTACGCCAACAATATTTTCCTGGTAACGGCCGTGTTCAAAGCTAAGCGCCGTGCGAAGATGCGCTCCAAGGTTTACATCGGTTTCGTTTGCGCCAGTTAGAAAACCGGCACTGCCTCTTATATTTTCAAATTCACGGTGCTGGGTGATCGGGTCGTAACGCTCTACGCGAATATCGGTAGGGCCAACCTGCACGCCATTGCGGTATTCGGTATAATCGTAGCTGATATAATAGGGAACCAGTAAACCAAGCGAAGGACCAACCCCAACTACTGCATTTACCTGCACGCCAGATTCGGGTGCTTTGCGGAAAAGGGTATAATCACGGCCATATTCAGGCCGCGCCACAAACAGATAATTGGTCTTGCCCAGCACAAAAACATCGCCATCCAGGCCCAGCAAGCGGTTTTCTTTGGGGTGTTTTACTTCCACTATTTCCAGACCCCAGAATTGCTGCCACTTTTCTTTATCGGGCACGGGCCGGGAAGAACGTATAGAAGCGCCACCAATAATACCACCGTTGGTATTCCAGTTTATTCCCCAGGTAAATTCACGGCTTTGCTCCTCGCCCTGCGCCGAAACGCCGGTGGTAAGGCCTAAAAAAAGCAGCAAACCGATCACAAAAGATTTATACACAGACGGGGAATAATAAGTGCTTTAAAAGTAATAAATTTACGACCAATCCCAAAATTAGTTATTCCAAATCCATGAGCACAATTACTTCCGTTTATACTGGCAATTTACGCACCCAGGCTACTCATAACGCTTCGGGCAACCAGATTATTACCGATGCGCCTTTAGATAATAACGGCCGCGGCGAAGCCTTTTCGCCTTCCGATCTTACCTGCGCCTCTTTAGGCAGCTGCATGATGACCATTATGGGCATTGTAGCCGAACGTAATAATATTTCGCTGGAAGGCACCAAGATGGAGATCACCAAAATTATGGTTCCGGAGCCGCGCCGCATTGGCGAAGTGGTGATCGATTTTTACATGCCGGCCGGCGCAACCTATACCGATAAAGAAAAAGCGATGCTGGAAAATGCTGCCAAAACCTGCCCGGTTGCCTTAAGCCTGCACCCGGAAATTAAGCAAACGGTTAAATTTATCTATTAAACGTAAACCGAAAAAGATTGTAGAGATGCAACGCAATACCTTGCGTCCCTTTTTTTTGCGATTGATTTTAGAGCTGAATGCCCGGAAAGGAATAAATGTAGAGACGCAAGGTATTGCGTCTCTACATTTTGACTTTTACAGCTGAAATGCCTACCGTTTTTTATTCGCCGGCGGCAATGTTTTCTTTTTAAGCTGAAACGCGCTTTTTCACTTCGTCTAATTTAATTCCGAGGTGCGAACCGTGATAGGTGCACATACCATCCTGAATAAGCAGCAATTGCGGCGATTCGTGGCGAACCTGGAAAAATTCGGCGATCTCGTTCGAAACCGGGCGATGCGCTAACAGATCCAGAAAATAGGTTTTAACGTTCGTAAATCCGTTTTCGGCCCACTGGCGTTCCAGGCGGGTTTTAGCGGTAGCGCTGATGGAGCAGCTGGTGCTGTGCTTAAAAATTACTACCGGCTGTTGTTTCGATTCTTCGGCCAACGCACCTACCTGTGCCACTTCTTTAAGCTTTTCCCACTGCATAATATTCTTAATAAATTCTGTTCTGAAATAAATTAACGCTTCTTTTTAAACAGTTTCCGCTCCTTTTTTATGGGGTTCGGACCGTAGTAAATTTCGTCGTACTGCAATTCTTCTGCCACTGGCCGGTTTCCCGGTTCGCCCCGCTTATACGAGTATTTGTTCATATCCAGGTGCGATTCCTTCACATCTTCGGCTTTGTATTTGGCAGCTTCGCGGCGGATCCGGCGACTGTCAGCTTTCTTGGCTGTTTCATCGTCGAAAGAGATTTGCGCGTACGCAGGCAATTGCAAAGTTGTTGCCATTAAAACCGCCATAAAACCAGCTTTTGCCAGGTGGCGCATTCTTAAAGTAGCTTTTTTCATACCTTAATAATCTACGGGTTCAACATTCGTTCGCTGCTTCGGCTTACCGGCCGATTTCTTCTTTCCCGAGAAGATACTTAATATACCGCTATTCTTCCTGCTTCGTTTCCGAGCCGGGTTACTGCGCAGCCTTTTATACTTCTTTTTTTGCAGCAGGCCGTTTTTATTATACTTATTCTTTGAGCCGGTTACTTTTTGCTTCGAAGCACTGCTTTCTTCCGTGCTGCTGTCGTCGTCAGTCAGGGCTGCAGAAGCATCGGCCGTTTCGGTTCCGTCGCCTTCACCTTCTGTGGCCTGTTTTTTAGGCGCTTTTTTCTTTTTGTTTTTTGCCTGCTTTTCCGCTTTTACCGGCGTGGGGCAAGGCATTTTTTTACTGCAGCCGCCCGCAAAAACTGTAAGCATCGCCATTAAAAGCAGCAAAGCACTTTTTTGGGCTAAAAACCTACCGTTTTTCCGGGAATTCTGCAGCAATATCAACATATAATCTAAGTTACGAGATAACTCCTTAATAAGCAAGCATTTTCTCTACCGCTTCTTCAAAACGCTTCGTAGGCAGGAACTGCGCTTCCAAAGGTGGCGAGAACGGAATAGCAGTATCTAAGCCACCCACGCGTAAAACCGGCGCATCTAAACGTTCGAAACAGTTCTCCGAAATCCAAGCCGCAATTTCTGCTCCGATGCCACCCGTCAAAGTATCTTCGTGCAGCACAATTACGCGACCGGTTTTCTCTACGGTTTTCTTAACCGCATCTTTGTCCCAAGGCAGCAACGTTCTCAAGTCTAAAACATCCGCGCTTAAGCCTTGCTTTTCGATCAGTTGTTTGGCCCAATGCACGCCCATGCCGTAGGTGATAATCGAAAAATCATCGCCTTCAGAAGCTAAAGCGGCTTTGCCAATTTCGGTGGTGTAATAATCGTCGGGTACGTTGCCGGAAATTGAACGGTACAGCATTTTATGCTCGAAATACATTACCGGGTTCGGATCTTCAATAGCAGCGGCCAGTAAACCTTTGGCATCTACCGGATTCGAAGGGTAAACGATCTTCAGGCCTGGCGTATGGAAGAACCAGGCTTCGTTGCTTTGCGAGTGGAACGGACCAGCGGCCGCGCCGGCACCTGTTGGCATGCGCACAACCACATCCGCATTTTGTCCCCACCGGTAGTGTGATTTTGCCAGGTTATTGACGATCTGGTTAAATCCGCAGGTCACAAAATCGGCGAACTGCATTTCTACCATAGTCTTTTTCTTTTTGATAGACATACCCAAACCAATACCGATAATGGCAGATTCGCAAAGTGGCGTATTACGCACGCGTTCCTTGCCGAATTTCTCTACAAAGCCTTCAGTAATTTTGAAAACGCCGCCGTATTCCGCAATATCCTGCCCCATTAAAGTCAATTCCGGGAAACGTTCCATGCTTTGGCGCAAACCATCGGAAATGGCATCTACGAAGCGTTTTTCGGTAGTTTTATCAGAAGCGGGCTGCACAACTTTCTGCTCGAACGGCAGGTACATATCGGCAACTTCTTCCTCTACATTTGCAACCGGCATTGGCGTGTTGAAAGCGGTATCTAAGCCTTTTTCAATTTCGGCTTTGAATTCTTCGCGAATAGCTGCCATGGATTTTGGCGTCAGCACTTTTTCATCGAGCAGGTATTTTTCAAAGTTCTCAACCGGATCTTTTTTCGCCCATTTCTCGAACAGTTCCTGCGGCACGTATTTGGTACCACTGGCTTCTTCGTGGCCGCGCATTCTAAAGGTCATGGCTTCGATCAACATCGGGCGCGGATTTTTGCGCATGCTGTAAGCCGCCTGACGAATGGTGTCGTACACTTCCAGCACGTTATTGCCGTCAATCTGCAGCGCATCCATGCCGTAAGCCGGACCTTTATCGATGAAATAATTGAATTTGAATTGTTCGTTGCTTGGCGTAGAAAGGCCGTAACCGTTATTCTCGATCATGAAAATTACCGGCAGGTTCCAAACCGCCGCTACGTTCAAAGCTTCGTGGAAATCCCCTTCGCTTGCGCCACCGTCGCCGGAATAAACCAGCGTAACTTTTTCGCGTTTTTCCAGCAGGTCAGCCAACGCAATACCACCGGCAACCGCCAACTGCGGACCAAGGTGCGAGATCATACCCACAATGTGATGCTCATTCGAGCCAAAGTGGAAAGAACGGTCGCGGCCTTTGGTGAAACCAGTCGTCTTACCCTGGAACTGCGCAAACAGCTGGTCCAGCTTCATATCGCGGCAGGTGAAAACGCCCAGGTTGCGGTGCATTGGTAAGATATATTCGTCTTCTTCTAAGGCCAACGTAGAGCCTACTGAAATCGCTTCCTGGCCAATGCCGGAAAACCATTTGCTCACTTTTCCCTGACGCAGCAGGATCAGCATTTTTTCTTCGATCATGCGCGGCTTTAAAATGCCACGGTACAGGCGGATCAGTTCGTCGTCGGAATATTCTTTGCGATTGAAATTCATAGTTTTGAAAGCAATTTAATTGCGCGGTAAAATTAACCGAATTCTATGCAGCCGGAAAGAAATATGGGTTTATTTTTTGTAGCTGGTAGTTAGTATCTGGCATTTGGATTTTTTGGGGTAAAAAGGATAGCGTTTTGGATTGAAACCCTCCCTTAAAAGCCGGGCAATTGTATCTCTTAACATTAATTTATTTCGTCATTCAATTTAGCCGGCCATTCCGAGCAACGTTGTATTGTCATTTCGACCAGCGGGAGAAATCTCCGGAATAAGGCAGAGAAGCTAGAATAAAAGCTACTACTAACTTGAAGAGATCTCTCCTGCCGTCGAGATGACGCTAAAAATTTAATTCAAAGGAAAAACCTATGGCTTCCAACCCAAAAAGTCAAACACCTTATTCATTACCGTCTGGTTTAGTTGGCGGACTTACACAATTGCGAATAATTTTACGCAATTGCGCAATAATTTCCCCGAAAAACCTGAACTTCGGCACAAACTGTCGTAAAACGATAGGTTTTTGGCGCTAAAAAGTCAAGATACCAATACCGGCTACCAGATACCAAAAAACATGATCCACTTCGAAGAATTTACTTTAGATAACGGCCTGCGCGTAATTGTGCACGAAGATTTAACCACGCCCATGGCGGTTTTGAATGTGCTTTACAACGTAGGCTCCCGCGACGAAGACGAAAACCACACCGGCTTTGCGCATTTGTTTGAGCATTTAATGTTCAGCGGTTCGGTAAACATCCCGAGCTATGACGAACCTTTGCAGAAAGTAGGCGGCGAGAACAACGCTTTTACCAGCCCTGATATCACGAATTATTACCTTACCGTGCCGGCGCAAAACATCGAAACTGGTTTCTGGCTAGAATCTGACCGCATGCTGGGTTTGGCTTTCTCTGAAAACGGCCTGGAAGTGCAGCGCAAAGTGGTGATCGAGGAGTTCAAGCAGAACTACCTGAATCAACCTTACGGCGATGTATGGCTGAAGCTGCGTCCGTTGGCGTACCAGGTGCACCCGTATAAATGGGCGACGATCGGGAAAGAAATATCGCACATCGAAAACGCCGTAATGGACGATGTACGGGCTTTTTTCAACAAGCATTATTCACCGGTAAACGCCATTTTAGTCGTAGCCGGAAATGTAACCTTAGCCAAAGCAAAGGAACTTTCAGAAAAATGGTTCGGCCCAATTCCGGGCGGCACGCTTTACGAACGCAACATTCCGCAGGAACCCAAACAAACCGAAGCCAGAAGATTAGATGTGTACGCCGATGTGCCGCTGAATGCGCTTTATAAAGTGTATCATATGCCCGCCCGCAACGACAAAAATTACCATTCTGCCGACTTGGTAAGCGATATTCTGGGCCGCGGAAAATCGTCGCGCTTGTACGATAAACTGGTAAAAGAACAGAAGCTTTTCAACTCCATTTCGGCATCGGTTATGGGTTCTATGGAGCCCGGTTTGCTCGTAATTCAGGGCAAACTGAACGCCGGAGTAGACCTGGAAACCGCCAACAAAGCCATCGAGGAAATCAACGCGGAGTTCATGGCCAACGGCATTTCGGAAGAAGAACTGACCAAAGTAAAAAACCAGGCCGAAACCAGTTTGGTTTTCTCCGAAATCGACCTGCTGAACCGCGCCATGATGCTGGCTTTCTGCAAACTGATGGGCGACGCGAACCTCATAAACCAGGAAAGCGCCAAAGTACAAGCCGTAACCCGCGAAAGCCTTTTGGAACAAGCTCGCACCGTTTTAGATCCGAACAACTGCTCCACGCTTTACTACCACGCGCAGCCCAAAGCCGCCGATAAAATGGAAGAAAAAGTAGAAGACATAAAAGAAGCTTAAAAACGTTTATGAACCCGAAACTCCTAATGATCGCAAGCAGCATTTTTATGGCTGCCAACGGCTTAGCGTTCACGTTTTTTCCGCAAGAATTCCTGCAAAACTTTAACCAACCGGCCAGCCCGCTCATTGTTTCGATTTTGCAATTGCTCGGTGCTTTGTATTTAGGCTTCGGTATGCTGAACTGGATGGCGAAAAATCTGCTGATAGGTGGCATTTACAGCCGGCCGATTTCCATGGGAAATTTCGCTCATTTTCTGGTTGCTGGTTTGGCGTTATTAAAAGCTGCACCGGGTTTAAAACTTCCGCAGATCTGGGGTTTAGCCGTTATTTACATCGTTTTTGCTGCCGGTTTTGGTTTGGTTGCTTTTACCCATCCAAAAGCGGTAAAAGTCTGAATCAGAATTTAAAGGATTAAAGGGATGGGCCGGATTTCTCGGCAAGCGTAATCAACCACCCCTCCTTGTAAAGGAGGGGAGCTTCATGCTATTAAAGTTGAACTTCAGTTTTAATAGCAAACGGCAAAAAACGGTATGTTCTGAAGCTCAAAAAGTCAAAACCACGCAGAAGAAAAACAGCTCCCCTTCTTAGCAAGGAGGGGTTCGGGGGTGGTTGAAAACGGTATGCTTTCAACCCCAAAAACTCCCCACAAGAATTAAATATTAACCATAAAAAAAACACCTACCCAAGAACTCCCTCCCCTGAATTAGGGGAGGGCCGGGGTGGGGTCAACAACTATGAAAATAAGAACCGGCTTCGGCTACGACGTACATCAGTTAAAAGAAGGATTAGATTTCTGGCTCGGTGGCATTAAAGTGCCTCACACCCACGGCGCCTTGGGGCATTCCGACGCCGATGTGCTCATTCACGTGATTTGCGATGCACTTTTAGGTGCTGCCAATTTACGCGACATCGGTTTCCATTTCCCTGACACCGACCCGAAATACAAAGGCGTGGATTCTAAAATTCTGCTGCGCGAAGTAATGCGTTTGCTGAAAGAACAAGGCTACGAAGTGAGCAACATCGATTCTACTATTTGTTTGCAGGAACCGAAAATAAACCCTCACATTCCGGCCATGAAAACCTGCTTAGCCGAAGTCATGGGCATTCCGGAGGAAGATATTTCTATAAAAGCCACTACCACCGAAAAACTGGGTTTTGTAGGTAAAAAAGAAGGCGTGGCCGCGTATGCTTCCGTGCTGATCTATAAATAAAATATATAAAAACGGTAGGTTTCCGCGTTAAAAAACTCATACTCAAAACCAGAGCTTCCGATGAAAAAAAATATAATGCTGGCGCTGATGGCCGCCTGGTTTGCCATGCCGCAGGCCGAAGCGCAGAAAACCAAGCGCAAAAGCAAAACGGTAGCACTTCCGGCCGAAAAAGTGGAAGCGCCGGCTGCCGCCGCGGAACCTACTGCCGAAACGTTTGCTCAAACCATAACCGCGGCCGATCTTTCCGCGCATTTGCACGTGCTGGCTTCCGACGAATACGAAGGCCGCGAAACAGGTAAAAAAGGACAGAAAATGGCCGCCGAATACATTGCCAACCACTTCCGCGAAAACGAAATTCCGAGCCCGGCAACCCTAGATAATCCGTATTACCAAACTTTTGAGCTGGAAGAAAGTCGTTGGGAAAAAGCGAGCCTGAAAGTTGGCAAAAGCGATTTCGTTTTCCTGAAAGATTTTTATCTGCCCGGCGACGAACCAACCGAAAACACGCAGCAACTCGACCTTGTTTTTGCGGGCTACGGCATCGAAACGGAAAAGCATTCCGATTACCACAACTTGGATGTGAACGGCAAAACGGTGGTTATTTTAAACGGCGAACCGAAAGATGCGAAAGGAAATTTCCTGGTTTCGGGTTCTAAAAAACCATCGGCCTGGAATTCTGATTATCGCAGCAAACTGAAACTGGCCCGCGAAAAAGGCGCCAAAAACCTCATCATTATTTCCGACCAGACCGACCAGCAATTCCAGAAACAGGTAGAATATTTACGCCACCGACTGGAAAAACCGCGCTTAGATTTTCCTGCCGAAAAACAGCCGGGTGGTAAGACACCAGTCGTTTTTGTTTCGCAATCGGTTGGCGCGGCGATTTTGAATTCGGATGCAAAAAAACTGCAGGCCTTTAAAACGCAGGTAAGCAAAGCCGGAAAACCGGTAGCCGCCAAATTCAAACCGGTTAAAAACGCTATGCTTTCCGCCGAAAAAACTCATACGCCGGTAGCCACCGAAAACGTGCTGGGTTTTGTGGAAGGCTCCGATAAAAAAGACGAAATTATTGTAATTACCGCACACTACGACCACGTAGGCATGGATCCGGACCTGAAAGGCGACCAGATCTTTAACGGCGCCGACGACGACGGTTCCGGAACGTCGGCGGTTTTAGAGTTGGCGCAGGCGTTTATGGAAGCGAAAAAAGCTGGTTCCGGTCCGCGCCGCAGCATTTTGTTCATGACCGTTACTGCCGAAGAAAAAGGTTTGTTGGGTTCAGAATATTACACCAATAATCCGGTTTATCCGCTGCAAAACACGGTTGCCAACCTGAACATCGATATGATCGGCCGGCTGGATAAAAAATATGCCGAAGATAAAAATTACGTGTACGTGATCGGTTCCGATAAACTTTCTTCCGAGCTGCATAAAATAAACGAAGAAGCCAACCAGAAACACACGCATCTTCAGCTCGATTATACTTACAACGACGAAGACGACCCGAACCGCTTTTACTACCGTTCCGACCACTACAATTTCGCCAAAAACAACATCCCGGTGGCATTCTATTTCAACGGCGTGCACGAAGATTACCACCAGCCCGGCGACGAAGTAGAAAAGATCCTCTTCGACAAAATGGAAACCATCACGCGCCTCGTTTTCTACACCGCCTGGGAAATTGCTAATCGTGACGAACGGATAAAAGTGGATAGCAATAAAAGATAAATTGTTAAATGACTTAATTGTTAAATTGCTTGCTTCTTGACTATTACGTTACTACTTATTTTAAATTTAGCAGCATGAATTTTCTAAAGCCTTTGATAATTCTTATTACTATATCCTTACTAATCAGTTGTCAAAACAAAACTGAAAAGGAACTACTTGGATTCATTGAGAACAATAAATTCAATTATACAAATCTTGAAAGAGGATATAATGAAAATGTAGAGAGAAAATTCAAAAGGTCAGTAGAATACGGAATTATAAAATTTCCGAATCACGACACAGTTAAATACTGGTTTTTATCACATCATATTGCCAATGATGGATATGGCGGAACAGTATTTGAATTACCAAACAAAGAGAAAAAATTCATTAAGGGATATTTTTGTTGTGAAGTACAATTGCCCAATAATGGTAATTATAATGATGCGGTTTCATTTCTAAAACAAATGGAAAAATTAAACAATACTCATCCGTAATATTATTTATTCACCTTGGTCTGTGGCGCACAGACCAACTTGCTACTGTTTAAAGCAGGTTACATTCACGGCAGTGCTTCGGTCTGTGCGCCACAGACCGGGGAGGACGGTTCCGAGCTTTCATAAAACGCTATCCTTTCAACCCCAAAAACCCGAATAAAACGGTATTGCTTTCGGCCGAAAAACTCCGAACTTTGTACAAATCCTGATTTGAAAATCATCTTCAAATTTTCAGATCTCCAAATTTTCAAATTACCACGTTGAGCAGGTTAAAACAATTTTTAGTAGAGTCAGAAGCCAAAGCCTTCGATCTGGAACACCGCAAAAAGATCCGGTTCAACATCGGGAAATACAACGCGGCGGTAGAGAAAGGCATGCACCAGTACGAAAACCACGAACTGGCCCGCGCACGCGCTTCTTTCATCAAAACCACCACCATCAACAACCTCGATAAATACCTCATCGAGTTCGAAAATAATTTCACCCAGCGCGGCGGCAAGGTTATCTGGGCGCAAAACGCCGAAGAAGCCCTGAAAGAAATTGGCCAGATCATGAAACGGAAAAAAGCCCGCACCGTGGTGAAATCCAAATCCATGATCACCGAGGAAATTCACCTGAACGAATTCCTCGAGAAAAATGGCATCGACGTGGTAGAAACCGACCTGGGCGAATACATTGTACAGCTAGCCGATCAGCGCCCGTACCACATTGTTACGCCGGCCATGCACATGTCTAAAAAAGACATCGCCGATCTGTTCGTAAAAAAACTCCGCATTCAACCCACCGACGATGCCCAGCAGCTGGTTTTAACCGCCCGCCGCTTGCTCCGCGAAAAATATACTTCCGCTGAAGTAGGAATTACCGGCGCAAACTTTATACTGGCCGACGTAGGCGGCATTGCTTTAACCGAAAACGAAGGCAACGCCCGCTTAAGTACCACGTTCCCGAAAACGCACATTGTAGTGGTTGGCATCGAAAAAATGTTGCCTTCCATCATGGATCTCGATCTTTTCTGGCCATTGCTGAGTACCAGCGGTACCGGGCAGCAGGTTACCGTTTACAACACCGTAATCACCGGTCCGCGCCAACCGCATGAGAAAGACGGCCCGGAAGAAATGATCGTAATTCTGCTCGATAACGGCCGCACCAACTTACTGGCCCTGCCGGAAAAACGCGAAGCCCTTAATTGCATTCGTTGTGGTGCCTGCTTAAACGTTTGTCCGGTTTACAAAAACATCGGCGGCCACACCTACGAAACCACTTATTCCGGCCCGATTGGTTCGGTAATTGAGCCGCACATGAGTGGCATGGCCGAAAACAAACATTTGAGTTTTGCCAGTTCGCTTTGCGGCGCGTGTACCTCGGTTTGTCCGGTAAAGATCAATATTCATAATTTGCTATTATTGAACCGCAAGCAAAGTGTGGAAGAAGGCTTAACCGATAAACAGGAACGCTACGTTTTCAAATTCTGGGAATACGGCATGAAACACCCGAAAATGCTGGAAATGGTACCGGCCGGGTTAAAGAATTTCGTGCTGCGCAAAGTACAGCAGGACACCTGGAGCAAACGCCGCGAACCGCTGCAGGTGGCGCCAAAATCGTTCCGCCAGCTTTGGAAAGAACAAAATGGATAATCGTTTGCCGCAAAATACGCCGGCTTTCTCCGAACCTTCGCGCAAGGCCGGCGTATTTTTCCAGCCCCGTAATTTTGCTTACGCCGGAGTTTTAGGTGCCCTTTGCATAGCGTTTTTTTTCCTGGGCATCCGGCTAATTTTAGGCGAAGATTCCTTTATAACCATTCACGATAACCTCGATTCGGAAATTCCTTGGCGGTTTGTGCTGGCTCATAACCAAAACCCGGAGGTTGTTCCCCAGATCATGAATGGCTTGCCGCTCAGTTTTATGACCAGCCAGCTGAATTTGGTTTATGCCTTATTTACGATCCTCAGCCCTTTTAAAGCCTATATTTTCACTGAAGCCTTGGTGCACGCGGTAGCATTTTTAGGCATGTATTTGCTGCTGCACTGGCATTTCCGGCAATATTTACAGCACAGCAAACTCCTAATTTCCGGTATTGCACTTTGCTTCAGTCTGCTTCCTTTCTACAACATTTACGGACTTTCGGTAGCCGGTCAACCGCTGCTGCTGGCTTGTTTCCTGAACCTGCAGAATCGTCGGCGCATAGCATTCTCCTTGCTTTACATGGCTGTTTTTGCTTTTGCTTCGGTATTTGCTTTAGCCGGCGTTTTCCTCATTGCCTCCGCCGGAATCTGGTTTTTATGGAATATTTTCCGGAACCGGCAGTTCAATTTTTATTTCCTGGCCGGCCTGGTATTGCTGGTGGTTTGCTACTGCATTTCGGAATACCGCTTACTGGAGTTAATGTTGCTAAAAAAAGAACCTTCGCACCGCGAATCCTGGGATCTGGTGCAACTGAGCAAACCTTTCGGCAAATCCCTTATTGCCACTATTATCGATTTCATGATCGGGCAATATCACGTGGCGAGCCAGCATGTTTTTATCCTGGTTATGGGTGCTGCCGCGTTAATACTGGCCTGGTATAAGCGCTTATATTACTTCCTGAAACCGTTGCTCGGGCTTTTATTTTTGCTGGGAATTATTGCCATTATCTTCGGCTTTTTCACCTGGAACGGACTTATTCCGCTGAAAGAGAAAGTTACGCTGCTGAAAACCTTTAACGTAAGCCGCTTCTATTTTCTGCAGCCGCTGCTCTGGCACTTGGTTTTAACGTTTGCGTTGGGCGCGCTTTATTTAAAATTCCGAAGCCGGAAAATGATAATTGCTTTGCTTGCGGTGCAACTCAGTTTTACCGTTGGCAGCAACCTGCAGGCCGAAAACGAACTACGCACCAACCTGCGTCTGCTCGTAGGTAATTTCACCAAAAAGCAACCAAAAGTAATTACCTACAAAAACTACGTTTCGGCCGCTTTATTCCACCAGATCGATAGCGTTATTGCGAAACCGAAGGAAAGTTACCGCGTGGTTTGCCTGGGTTTTTATCCGGGCGCGGCGCAGCTGAACGGCTTTTATACCTTAGACAGCTACCAGAACAATTATCCGCTGCGCTATAAAAAAGCCTTCCGCGAAATAATTGCCCCGGAATTAGCCAAAAGCCCGAAATGGCAAGCATATTACGATGGCTGGGGTTCGCGCTGCTATGTTTTTGCCGGCGAAACTGAAAAGGCTTTCCCGGATAATGAAGCCGTAACCTCGCTGCAAAATTTCGAATTGAACAATGCCGCTTTGAAAAAAATGAACGGCCAATACCTGATCTCGGCTTATCTGCTGCAAGATGCCCAAACCAGCAACTTAAAACTGATCCGGAAATTTGAACATCTGGATGCGCTCCGGCCGCTTTATCTTTACGCGGTTTTATAAATCCGCAGCGCATAAAAAAACCCTACTGCTAAAAAACGGTAGGGTTTTATGTTTAAAAACTAGTTCTGTCGGGCACCTTGACGGTACATGTACTTTCTTTTTTTCTTATTCGAGGTTTTCACTTTTTTCGGTTTTTTCTTCCCTATAAAAGTCGTGGCGCTCAGTTCAGTTTTCGTATTTTCAGGAACTGTGGTGGCTTCGGAAGGCAGCGCCGGCAAAGCCAGGAGCGCAGCCAAAGCGTAACAGATAAATCGCGTTTTCATAGTTTCAGCATTTGTTTCTTCTCTATCTATTACGCAACCGCCGCAGAAATTATCTGCTGGAAATAAGCAATACAGGAATAGCAAAATCCTTTTCTTGCCTAAATACCACACCTGAGCTTACCTTGCTGAAAACAAACATTTTACAAAGCCAAAACCGTAACTACTAGATCATTTTTCCGCAGAACATCTTCGCGAAAAAAACCGTGGATTCTTTCTGCAAACGCCAGCATTCTGCTTTTAAAGTTCTTGGTTCAACCTTAATTTTTCAGGCAACTGGTAACCGGCACAGGCTTTTCTGATGTATTCGTTTTCTGATCTTTACAAGTAATTTTGGTTACCGGCTTGACAGCTGCGGGCGCATTTGCCAGGCGTGCATGAATTGGTAGCGTAAAGCACAGCACAAAGAGATAGATCGGTAGTTTTTTCATGGAATGGAAGCGCAGGTTAGTTTGAGATTCGTATGCAGTACTCAAAATAAAGAAAATCCTTCCCCGCTACCGACAGACCTACATTTACGATTTTAAATTCCAAATCGTTGTAATATTCATAGATAAAACATGCTGTTTACCAGTTATTCAATTCCATTCACCCAAAGAGCCAGGTTTTAGTTTACTTCATAAATCATTGATCCTGAATTAAAAGCTACAAACTAAGATAAAAAAATGCTCCTGAACTGGTAATTAGTCCTGCAATTTGGTTCTTAATATCAGGGATTTTATTCTATAGAAATGCAAGCGCAATTGAACACCAGATTTAAAATTTGCACAGCTTAAAAACGGTATGCTTTCGGCAGGAAAAACTAACATGAATGCGAAAGATCAGCAAATGTTTATTCCCAAGGCATGAAATAAACAGCTGCCAAAGTAAAAATGGCGCAGAAAGTAGCCGTAAAGGCGAACACGCAACTCCAGGTTCCGCACCAGATCAGGCCCGGAAAACCGGCGTACAAACCGGCCACAAAAACGTTGATGCCTGTAAAAGCGGCGCCGCCAAAAACCAGCCAATTACGGGCTCCGGCGCTTTTCCGCAACTTATTCCGCAGCAGATTCTGGAGCATCAGGAAAAATAAAAGCGTAGGAAAATAGCCCCAGAAACCGGCCACCCAAACCCAGAAACTCTGCACCACCCCTTCCTGAAATGACATGATACGCGCTTCCGGCAGCAAATAAATAATGATCCCGAAATAATTGAACGTGGCTAGGACCAGGGTGGTAAACCACACTTTTAATCCGTACGCTACCGCATCGTATTGCTTGCCTTTCATGTGCCTAAACTAACAAAAAGCCCGGACAATTCTGCCCAGGCTTTCGCTTAAGTAAAAACGGTATCTGATTTGCCGAAAAAAGTCGATCAATCAACAATTCAACCATTTAACATTTTAGTCGGCATTATCTTCATCGGGCAGAATTTCCACATCCTGCACCAGCACCAGTTTTTCAATTTCGCGGGCTTTAATGGTATTGGCCAAACCACCCAGTGCGGTTTCCTTATATTTGGTTTCCATACTCTGCCCCACTTCGCCCAACGCTGCCACACACTGGTCTACCGGAATTACCGGGTTAACGCCCGCAATAGCGATCTGCGCCGACGAATAAGCAATGGCTGCCGCACTCGCGTTACGCACAATGCAAGGCACTTCTACCAAACCTGCTACCGGGTCGCAAACCAACCCCAGCATACATTGAATGGTAATGGCTACGGCTGCAAAAACCTGGTCAATATTTCCGCCTAAGCAATAAACAATCGCGCCCGCACCCATAGCCGCCGCGCTGCCCGTTTCGGCCTGACAACCACCCACTGCACCCGCCAAAGAAGCATTGGTTTCAATAATTAAAGCAATACCCGCAGCAACCAATAAACCCTCATGAATTTTGCGGTCGTCGAGGTGATGAAGTTCCTGCAAGGTGGTTAAAATGCCCGGCAAAATTCCGGAAGCCCCGGCCGTTGGCGCTGCTACTACGCGCCCCATGCACGAATTCACTTCCTTAGCACCCAAAGCGCGTGTAATGAGCATTTTAAATTCCGGCGAAAGCGTGGTTACGGGCGAAGCTGCTACTTTTTTAGCTCCGTTATTTACCATGCCCGAACGCGACCGCATATCTTCAGAAAGTCCGGTTTTTACGGCATCCTGCATTACCGCGTAAGCATGCGCCATAGTTTCCCAGATTATTTCTTCGGTGCGGCCTTTCTGTTCTATTTCGTAATCTAAGACCGGTTTATAAAGCGGCTCACCGGTTTGTTCGCAATGTTTCTGCCAGCTGGCAAAATCGTTAAATAATAAAGACATATTGCTGAATGAGGGAATTAGTGAATAATGTCAGGAGAGAATTTCCTTCGTTCAAAGCTATTCTTTCCACATCACAAGGTCAGAACGATTTTCCGCATTCACAAATTCACTTTTCCAAAGAAACCTATAAGCCACTCTTAAATTGAATATGCCAACAAAATTCCATCAAAGCCCCCACCTAAATCCTCCCCTAATTCAGGGGAGGATTTTTCTTCGCAGGTGTAATCCGACAGCTAAAGCAAACGGCAATGAAATCGGTCTGAACTGTGACTTTTCTGAACTGTGACTTTTATGAGTGATGTGATTCTTGTGATTTCCTAAACTATGATTGCACACATTCCGCCAGCGCAGCGTCTGTTGAAACGCTACAAAAGATAAAAAGTCCGCTACGGAGTAAAGCCATCCCAGTTTCTGTGAGAGCGGCCTCCGCACTTTCCGACTTTTGCTTTAGCAAAATTGCGCAAGCAAAGGAAAGGGTGCAGCCGCGAACGCAGAAACGAAGCCCCCGGCTTGAGGGAATAAATTGCCGATGAAAGTTAAAAGTCAGCTGTTTAGCAGAAATGGCGTTTCAAAAAACGCTAGCACTTTTAGTTGAAAAACTGCTGCCCGCCAACGAGGTCCTTCAGAGCTACGCTCGCAATCTTCGCGCTCCCGCGCTCAATTGTGCTCAGGATGAAAGCAAAAACGGTATACTTTCAAACAAAAAAAGCTCAAAAATGTGGCTTCATAAGTTTCCTCGACTAACGTTCGTAATGACGAAAAAATGGTATGCTTTCAAGAAAAAAAAGTCAATAGATAACGATTCTTCTAACTTGATGAGATCTCTCCTGACGTCGAGATGATGAAAAAAACGCTATGCTTTTCAGGCAAAAAACTCAATAAAACAAACAAAACTACTCTTCCATTTCAATCCGGTTCTTCACCCCTGTTTCCGGATTTACTTTATAAAGTTCATGCGAATTTGTACTGCTTACCCAAAGCTCCTCGCCTACAAATTGCACATCGTTCGGCTCCGAAAAACCTTCGGCTAAAGTTTCTAATTGCTTCGTGTCGAGGTTAAAAATTTTGACCTTTCCGTTATACGTATCGGCAATGTAGAGGCAATTATCGCGCACCGTTAAGCCCACGGCGTGCTGCAGCAAAGCAATATCCGCATCGCCGTCCATATCACCAAAATCAAAAAGTCCGCGCCCTAAAAGTGTACTTACTTCGCCGTTATGCAGGTTTAAGCAACGTATGGCGCTGGCTTCGGCATCGGCAATGTAAAGGTTTTCGTTTTGCAGGGCCAGGCCGCTGGGCTGGTTAAAAGCCGCGTCGTGCAGGTTGCCATTCACCAAAGCCTCGGAGCCGGTGCCGGCAAAACGCGTAACCATATTCGTGCGCAGATTCATTTGCAGAACTTGGTGGTTGCCAGCATTAGCAATGTACATTACGCTGTTATTCACCACCAGATCCCAGGGCGAATTTGGCTGCACCGGCACACCCCACTTATCCGCCCCGAAATAATAGCCCAACTCACCATTCCCTGCCGCCGTTTTCACCGTTTTAGTTACCAGATCAATTTCCCGGATCGCGTTATTTTTAGTATCGGCTACGTATAAAATATTGCCTGCCAAAGCCATGCCGTGCGGTTCAAAAAAAGATGCTTCGGCAAAACTTCCGTTCGTAAAACCTTCTTTGCCGCTGCCAATTTTCTCCAGAATTTTGCCGCTACGGTCCAGTTTCAGAATGCGGTTATTGCCACTATCGGCTACAAAAACAAAATCTTGATGCGCTAACAGTTTCGAAGGAAAATACAGCAGGCTTTTCTCTTTTTCTTCCAGCCGGAACGAAATAATTTCCCGGTTCAGGCGATCGGCAAATTCCGGCAGGCGCGTTTCCAGGTTCGGTTTTACCACGTCATAAACGCCTTCGCCGGCCCGCTGGCCAATCACTTTTCCGTCCGGATCTATGAGCACAATGGTGGGCCAGGCATTTATGGCATACTGGCGCCACAAACTAAAATCGGCATCGTTGATTACAGGGTGTTTTATCCCGAATTTCTGAATGGCTTTGCGAATAGCTTCGGCGCTTTTTTCGGCATCGAACTTAGCCGAATGCACACCAATTACCACCAGATTTTCCGGAAATTCTGATTCCAGACGTTTCAGATCGGGCAGAATGTGCTGACAGTTAATGCAGCCGTAGGTCCAGAAATCGAGCAGCACAAACTTACCCCGGAAATCTTTGAGCGAATACGTTTTATCAGCATTCAGCCAGGCAGATTTAGACAGTAGTTCGGGAGCGTTTACGCGGCCTGTTTGCATATCGGAAGGAGTTGTGAGCGTTTAAGATTCTGGTTAGTACGGAATATTAGTAAAAAACGATATTAAATATTCGCACATTTATGACGTAAACAAACCAGCATCCGTTGCCAGCTTGCCGGTAATCTCCGCAAAACGCTAAGCTTTTCAGTCCAAAAACTCCGCGCCGAATTGTTACCTTTGCACCAGCAACCAAGTACATTATGGAAGAAACCTACCTTTCCGATTTCGGCACCATTCTGCTTTTTCTAATTGGCGGCGCCGTTTTTATCCTGATCGGTTTGGTGGCATCTAAAATGCTACGCCCCAGCAACCCAAACCCCGAAAAACTGAGCAGCTACGAATGCGGCGAAGAAGCGATGGGCAGTTCCTGGGTATCTTTCAACCCCCGTTTCTACGTGATCGCGCTAATTTTCATCATTTTCGATGTGGAGCTGGTTTTCTTCTTTCCGTGGGCCGTGGTTTTCGGGCAAGAAGAATTGATTCGGGCAACCAACGGAATCTGGGGCTGGTTTTCCTTAATAGAAATGGGCATCTTCCTCGGAATTCTGATATTAGGCCTGGCTTACGTATGGGTAAACGGCCATTTAGACTGGATAAAACCTAAACCCGAAATTCCGCAAAGCCGTTCTAAAATTCCGGCGGAAATGTATGCAAAGGTCAATAAGAAATACGAAGGAATTAAAATGAATAAACCAGTAGCGTAGGGTTAAAACCCTACGCTACCAGGAAATAAAAACGCTATCCTTTTGGGTAGAAAAAGTGAAATTAAGCATCACTCGAAACCTCTCCTTTTCAAGGAGGAGTTCGGGGTGATTGAAAACACAAAACATGAACATTCCGCAGGCACAAATTTCCAGAGATAAAACCGGCGACGGCGGCGTGATCATTGCAAAACTCGATGATCTGCTGAACTGGGCCCGGCTTTCCTCCCTTTTCCCGATGGGTTTTGGCTTGGCTTGCTGCGCCATAGAAATGATGGGCGCCTACGGTTCCGGTTATGACCTGGATCGTTTTGGCATCATTCCCAGGGCTTCGCCAAGGCAATCGGATGTGATGATCGTGGCCGGAACGGTTACTTTCAAAATGGCTGACAGAGTTCGCAGACTTTACGAACAAATGCCCGAACCCCGTTACGTAATTTCCATGGGAAGTTGCTCGAATTGCGGTGGCCCGTACTGGGAACAAGGCTACCATGTGGTAAAAGGCGTAGACCGTATTATTCCGGTAGATGTGTACGTACCCGGATGTCCGCCAAGGCCGGAAGCCCTGATCGGCGGTTTCCTGAAACTGCAGGAACTGATCCGGAAAGAAAGCGTTTTGCAGCCCAAAGCAGTTATGAAATTGATGCAACAGGAAGCTTCAGAAACTGATTAGCGCATAAGGAAGAAATTCCCCCTTTGGAGGGGGAGGATTTTCAGGTTATTGGATAATTAATCGAATATGCGTAATCCTCCCCCTACCCCCTCCAAAGGGGGACGAAAGCACAGCACTTAACGAGGAAGCAGCATATTAAACAATTAGCACATTAACCCGTGTCGTTAGAAGAAATAAAAAACCTGCTCATTGCCAAGTTCGGCCCGGAAGCGATTCTCGCGGAGAACCTGCAGCCGCTCATGCCTTTCGTAATTATTCCGAAGGAAAAACTTGCAGAAATTTGTCTGGAACTTCACGACAACGAGCAAACGTATTTCGATTTTTTAAGCTGCCAGACCGGAATCGATAATGGTCCGGAAGCCAGCACTTTGGAAGTAGTTTACAACCTGTATTCCATACCGTTTGAACACAGCTTTTGTCTGAAAGTACAAGTGCCGCGCAACCCGGAAAACGAACCGCTCCCGGAAATTCCCACCGTAAGCCACATCTGGCGCAGCGCCGACTGGCACGAACGCGAAATTTTCGACTTAATTGGCATTCAGTTTTCCGGCCACCCGGATCTGCGTCGCATTCTCTGTTCCGCCGATTGGGAAGGACATCCGCTGCGCAAAGATTACGTCTGGCCCGAATATTACCACGACATAAAAGTGCCTTACGAAAAACATAATGAAGATAATGGCTTCCGGGGCGAAAGGATTTAAATTGTTTAATGGCTTAATTGTTAAAATTTTAGTAGCGTAGGGTTTAAACCCTATGCCACATTTAAACCCCAACGCTACTAAAAAACGGTATCCTTTTCAGACCAAAACCCGAAGAACGAGCAACGAATAACGAACAACGAAACTTGACCTCGAAATACACCTCTTACCTTTTACAGGCCGAACCAAATCTGCACGATGTAAACACGCTGCAGAGCGGCGAAATGCTGATCAATATGGGTCCGCAGCACCCGAGTATGCACGGCGTTTTGCGTTTAGAAACCCTTACTGATGGCGAAATTGTGAAAGAAGTAGTGCCGCATATCGGGTATTTACACCGTTGTTTCGAGAAGCACGCCGAAAGCATGGCTTATAACCAAAGCATTCCTTATGTAGACCGGTTGGATTATTTAGCGGCTATGAATTCGGAACACGTTTGGTGCATGGGCGTGGAAAAAATGCTGGGCTTAACCGGGCAACTGCACAAGCGCGTGGAATATATCCGGGTGTTGGTTGCTGAACTGAACCGCCTGGCTTCGCATTTTGTGTCCATCGGAACTTATGCCATCGATATTGGGGCTTTTACGCCGTTTTTGTGGCTGCTCCGCGATCGCGAACACATTCAGCGGTTGCTGGAATGGATCACGGGCGCGCGCATGTTGTATAATTACATTTGGGTAGGCGGCTTGTATTACGATCTGCCGGTTGGCTTCGAAGAGAAATGCCAGGAATTTATAACCTATCTCAAGCCGAAACTGGCAGAAATTCAGCAGCTTTTAATTGAAAATAAAATCTTTATAGACCGCACCGCGAACGTAGGCGTTTTACCTTTGGATGTGGCTATTAATTACGGTTGCACCGGCCCGATGCTGCGCGGTTCCGGCTTGAAATATGACCTGCGGCGCGTAGATGGTTATTCGGTTTACCCGGAACTGGAATTCGATATACCGGTGGGAACGGGCAAAATGGGAACGCTGGGCGATTGCTGGGATAGAACCGAAGTGCGGGCGCTGGAATGCGATGAATCGGTAAAGATTATTGAGCAATGCCTGAAACGCTTAACGACCGATTACAAACGCACGCCCGATTTTAATCCGCAGGAAATGTGCCCCAAAAAGATCCGGCCGGCGGAACAGGAATTGTATTTCCGGGGCGAAACGCCGCGCGGTGAACTGGGTTTTTATTTCCGCACCACCGGAAAAACCGATATTCCGTTCCGCAGCCATGCGCGTTCATGCTGTTTTTCCAACTTATCGGTTTTACCTGAAATTTCGCGTGGTTGCATGGTTGCCGATCTTATTGCCATTGTTGGTTCCGTGGATATTGTAATGGGCGAATTGGACCGGTAGTTTTTCATAAACCGACGAGCAGTTTTTTAATCGAAAAGCATAGCGTTTTATTAACCAGTAGCCAGTAGCGTAGGGTTTAAACCCTACGCTACTTTAGTTTTTCACCCCGAAACCCTACCGTTTTACTAAGCCTTAAATTCCCTTTACCACACACTGCTGTTATTCGCCTTATATTTTCTTTATCTTGAGAAAAGAGAAGCAACCCTTCAGGCGTTATTTGCATCTGAAAATCAACACGCTTCTTTGCTTTTATCACTATGAAAAAAATTATCGGCTGCCTGTTTTTGGTGTTGGGATTTTCGGGTTGGGTGCAAGCGCAGCATTTACTGAAAGGAACGGTGCGCGACGCCCAAACCAAAGAGGTGCTGCCTTTTGTGAGCATCCTGATAAACGATGGCCCACACGGCGCTACTTCCGATATTAACGGCAAATTCGAGGTTAAAAGCAGAGAAACGTTGCGCCAGCTTACTTTCAGTTACTTAGGCTACGAACCGCAGAAGATCCAGCTTTCGGATTCTGTAACCCAGCTGCTCGTAAAAATGAAGCCGCAAGCCAACAACCTGCGCGAAGTGGTGATACGGGCGGGTTTTAACCCGGCGCACCGCATTATAAAACTGGCAACGGCAAACCGCAAAAAAAACGATCCGGCGCAGCTTCCCGAATATACTTACCGGGTTTACACCAAAACGGTAATTACTTACAATGTAAAGGAGGTTGAAAAAGATACCTTCAAACTCGTAGAAGTGAAACCGATCCTGACGGCCGAAGATTCTTCGAAGCTGGAAATGGAAGCGTATTTCGCCAAACATTATTTATTCCTTACCGAAAGCATTGCCGATCACGCCTTTATTAAACCCAACCTCGACAAGGAAACTGTGCTGGCTACGCGCGTCTCAGGACTCCAAAATCCTACTTTCGCCATGCTTTCTACCGATAGCAAGAATTTTTCGGTTTACCAGGATATGGTTACGTTTTTCGGCAAATCTTATTTAGGTCCGTTGAGCGAAGGCAGCACCAAAAAATACGATTTCCAGCTCGAAGACACCACTTATACCGGCAACGATACAGTATTCATTATTTCCTACAAACCGCTTCCCGGCAAAAATTTCGAAGGTTTGAAAGGGCAGTTACACATCAGTTCAGACGGCTGGGCGGTGGCCAATATCATTGCCGAATCGGCGGAAGAAAGTACCCAGGGCGTGCGGCTGCAACAGCATTACGAAAAGATCGGCCAGACCTGGTTTCCGGTGCAGGTGCATACCGATTACGATTTCAAAACGCTATTGAATCATGGGTATAAACCGGTGGCTTACAGCCGCAGCTATTACTCGCAGATCAACTTAAAACCCGAACTGAAGCGCCGCGAATTTAAAGCTGTAACCATAAAAATGCAGAACGATGCGGCCCGAAAACCGGAAGCTTTCTGGAACCAGCACCGCCCCGACAGCCTCAGTTTCCGGGAACGCAATACCTACCACAAGCTCGATAGCTTGGGCAAGGAATTTAAAATGGACGCGCGTTTCCGGCTTTTTGAAGCGCTTTATTCGAAGCAACTGCCCTTAGGCCCGGTTTCCGTAGATTTAAACCGCATTTATCGCCTGAACCGTTACGAAAGATTCCGGTTCGGATTAGGCCTGCACACCAACGACCGGATTTCGCGCTTTTTTACGCTGGGCGGTTATGCCGGCTACGGCGTGAAAGACAAGGCCTGGAAATACGGCGGCAACCTGGCTTTCAACCTTTATCAGCCTTCCAATCTGAAACTTACCGTTACGCATTCCGAAGATATTGCGGAGAGTGGCGGAACGGTTTTGCCTTTTTACAATGCGCCGCTGCTGGGCAACAACCTGCGCCACCTCGTGATTCGGAACATGGATAAAGTTACGCACCAGAGTATTTTCCTTTCCGCCCGCATTTTTAAATATATGGATGTGCAAACCGGCCTGCAGGAAGAACACAAACGCACCACCAACGGCTACACTTACGAAGTTTCCAAAGATAATTTCCGTTCCGATTTCCGGTTTACCGAAGCCGTTCTTGGTTTCCGTTACGCTTTCCGCGAACAGCTCATGGAAATGTTCAACAACCTGATCCCGATGGGCACCAATTACCCGATCGTCTGGTTCCAGTACCGCCAAGGTTTGAATGATCTGATGAATGGCCAGTTTGCTTACCAGAAATACAGTGCCCGTATCGAAAAAAACCTGAAAAATAAAGCGCTGGGCACAACTTCGGTGGTTTTAACGGGTGGTTTGGCAAGCGGCAATATTCCTTATCCAAACCTGTTCAACGGCAACGGCGCCGAAGAACGGGACCTCCACCTGTACACTTCCGAAGGTTTCCAGACCATGCTGCCGGAGGAATTTTTATCGGATCGTTACGTAGCTTTGTATGTGCGCCACAATTTCTCGAGCCTGCTTTACCGGTCAGAGAAATTCAGCCCCAAGCTGGCCGTAATTACCAACGTAGGTTTTGGTAGCCTGAAAGATCCGCAAAAACACCGCAACATCGATTTTAAAACCATGGAAAAAGGTTACTACGAATCGGGTTTGCTGGTGAACGACCTGGTTAAAATGAATTTCAGTTCTTTTGGCATAGGCGCTTTTTACCGCTACGGTGCGTACCAACAGCCCACTTTCAAAGATAACCTTTCGCTGAAATTCGTGATCGGATTTACCTTGTAATGGCAGAGATTACGTTTTGCCAGTCCCCCTTTGGAGGGGGTAGGGGGAGAACTACGTATTTCAGATCTTCTTTTTAAAACTCAGATAATTTAAAAATCCTCCCCCTACCCCCTCCAAAGGGGGACTTTTTTTTACCAAACAGAGAGACCGTTATTCAGTTCAGGGTTTCCCGAACTATTTCCAAATTCCGGAAATTTTTACTGGCGACTTCCATAGTTTTTTCGTTAAAAAGCCTACCATTTCCGGTCAGGAAATTTTACCTTTAAACAAAAACTACGGCATGAAGATCTTATCGGCGGCACAGCTTCGCGAAGCAGATAAATTTACCATTGAGCGCGAAAACCTGCAGCCCGGCGCTTTAATGGAGCGCGCTGCCCAGGCATTTACCAACTGGTTTATTAATAATTGTGGCCGCGAAAAGGAAGTTGCTATTTTTTGCGGTCCCGGCAACAACGGCGGCGATGGCCTGGCCGTAGCGCGCTTGCTGAACGAATACAATTACCTGGTTCGCACTTTTTTACCCGAAACCGATAGCGTTTTTTCCGAAGATTTTAAGCTGAACCTGAAGCGGCTGCCGAAAAGTGTGCCTGTGATCCGCTACAAAAACATTAGTACCCTGGAGCATTTGCATCTTTCCAAAACCCGGATCGTCGATGCGCTTTTTGGCACCGGCCTCAACCGCCCGCTTACCGGACTTTACTCCGAAACCATTCAGTTTCTAAACGGCTTGCACACCGAAATTATCAGTATTGATGTGCCGTCTGGTTTGCTTGCCGATACTGCTACGCCGCAGGAGGCCGCCGTAGTAAAAGCAGCTCAAACCATAACCTTTTCCAGCCCGAAACTCGCTTTACTCCTACCCCAGAACCAGGTTTACAGCCAGCAAATGCACAGCGTACTTATTGGCTTAAATATCGGTTTTATAGAAAGCCTGCGCACACAATACCATTATATAGATACCGTTATTGTTAAAAGCCGCTGGAAACCGCGCCCGCAATATGCGCATAAAGGTACATTTGGCCATGCATTGCTTTTACTGGGCAGTTACGGAAAAATGGGAGCCGCAATTCTAAGCACCCGCGCCTGCCTGCGCAGCGGCGCCGGTCTGATAAGCGTTTCGCTGCCAAAGGCCGGTTACCAGATCATGCAAACCGCTGCCCCGGAAGCCATGGTACTAGCCGATCCGGATGAAAAAAAATTGACCGAACTTCCGGAAGAACCTGGCAAATACGCCGCCATTGGTATAGGTCCGGGCATTGGCCTGGCTGTGGAAACAAAAAAAATGGTAGGGAATTTACTCGAAAAAGTAAAAGTGCCTTTGGTGCTCGATGCCGATGCGCTGAATATTCTGGCCGCCGATAAAACCTTACTGGCAAAACTTCCGCCGGAAACCATTTTAACGCCCCATCCCAAAGAATTTGAACGCCTTACGCAGCCCTTACAAGACGATTTTGAACGTCTGAAACTTTTACGCGATTTCTGTGAAAATTACCGGTGCTACGTGGTTCTAAAAGGTGCAAATACCTGCATCGGCACGCCTTCCGGCAATTTATATTTCAATTCTACGGGCAACCCGGGCATGGCTACGGGCGGCTCCGGCGATGCGCTTACCGGCATTATTACCGCTTTGCGCGCCCAGGGTTATTCCGCCGAAGATGCCTGTATTCTGGGTGTTTATACGCATGGCCTGGCCGGCGATCTTGCCAAAAACGAAAAAGGCGAAACAGCTTTAATTGCTTCGGATATTATTGAAAATCTGGGAAAAGCCTTTAAAACGCTGGAAGGGAATGGCTGAGTTTTACACCATAAAGATCCACACCAGCAGAAATTGTAGCAGCATCATGCCATCGGCCAGGCCGGCGTAATAATAATCGGGGCGGTGCTCTTCGGAAAACGCTACTACTATTGCTGCAAAAACTGCCGATAAAACCAAGGCGATCCGCTCGTGGCCGGTTTCCTGAAAAAGAGTTAAAACAATAAAAAATGCCAGCGCCGAAAGCGAGAGGATCTTGGCAAACGGTACCCCGAATTTCCCCGGAAAAGTAACGGTGCCCGTGCGTTTGTCTTTCTGCACATCGCGGATATCAAAAAGCAGCGTTAACGCAAAAATGAAAAGGAAACGGCGCAGCAAAAACCGGTAAATCTCTTCCGCCCCAATTTCAGCGCCCGAAACCAGCAGCGGCAGCAGAACCGTTAGCCCCGACCACACCAGCGCCACCAGAAAAACTTTCAGCAAAGGCACATCGCGGAGCGGAATAAAACCTTTGGTGGTAGGTAAAACGGGCAACGAGTAAAAAACCGAAATGATAAAAAACGGGATAAAAAACCAGAAAGGTACCTGCCGGTAAAGCTGCGTATACAAAGCCAGCACCACCATTCCCGAAAAGACTGCCACACCCAGCAAGAGTTTGCGATGGCCAAATATCCATTTTTTTCGTTCGGAAAGGAATAAGTGCTGGCCGGTTTTATAAGGCAGCAAGCTATCGAGGTTATAAAGAAAAAGGGTAGCGAAAAAGATCAGCAAACCCACGCGGGCATCCAGCGGTATACGGGCAACCAAGTACGTTTCGGCGGTGAGCGCCAAGCCACACAACGAAATAAAAATGCTGCTGTAAAAGAGGAAATCGGTAAGTTTTTTCAACGCTGCTACCTGGTTTCGGGCCGGCGCCGCAAACCGACGCAAATGTTAACCCATGCTTCAAAGTTACAAAACAATTAAACGCGCTGCTTTGTCTGCATCTTTCAGAAAACAATTATTGGTTATTAGTTTGGTCTTTTTTGCTTCGGTAGCGGCTTTGGGCCTGCAAACTACCGGCAGCAAGCGTGGCACGCAGTTTTTCTCGCATTTTTCCTACCGTTTTCTGGTTCCTGAAGCACAAACCAAAATGCTCTGGCTCATCCTGGAAAGAAAATATGCAGCAGCCCTTCCGCCGGAAGAAGACACCGTAACCGACTTTTATTTCGACGATGAAAAGCAAACGTTGCAGCGCCGGGATATGTTGCTACGGCACCGGCTCATTATTTCGAGGGAAGGGCAAAAAGAACGGATCGAATTGCTGCTTCCGGGAAAAGACAAGGCCCAGACCGGGAAGCAGATCGTTTTCCGGCACAACCGCAAACCGGATAAAGGAACTGGTTTTACTACGCATCCGCTTCTGAAACTGATCCGCAAGAAAGACCGGCCGGTTTTAGATTCACTTCTGAAGCCTTTGCAGATAGATCCGGAAACAATAAAACCAAGCCTGGAAATTTCGCAGCACCGCAAACAACTGCACCTGCAAAAACAAAACAGCGACTGGATCACCATCTCCCTGGCCCAACTTCGCTCCGAAAATCCTGAACACGTGGCTTGGGAGTTACAAATTATTCCGGACCGCAAATTATTAACCTACGCTTCGGCAAACGTTAAAAAAGAACTGCTACAAGATAGTAAACAACTGGCTGCAAGCTTAAAAAAACAATTCCCCGCATTACAGGAACAGCCCCAGCAAGAGTATCTCAGTATGTTGCGAGCAGACCTGGATTCTGCCGCTAAAGAAATTCCAGGCGAAATTGGCTATACCTTGGGAATGCTGGTTTTATTGGGTTTGCTGCTTTGGTTTTTCTACTTCTTAAAACAGAAACGCTGGCGAAAAGAATAAAAAAAACGCTATACTTTTTGGGCTTAAAAGTATAGCGTTTTTTTTTAAGTTTATTCACCCGTTTCATCATAAGGCGCATCCACTGGCTTCGATTCCGGAGAACCTTTTTGCCGCAGAAAAATCGAGAAAACTACAATGGAAACAATACTCAGGAACTCACTTTGCCAGTTCTGCATCGATTCGAACCAGAATTGTGACGTAGTCATGTATTGCAAAACTGTTACCGTTTCTTTGCCCTGATCCAATTGTTCAAGGTTATAAACTTCGGCGCCGCCATACGCATGCAGGAAAAATGTCAGGAAAAAGAGCGTGAAAAAAGCAATGCTTAACGACTGTTTGTAAACCGCCAGCGCAAAACCACCCATTCGTACGGGCAACGGCGCATCTTTTTTGGGCTGTGGTTCGCGGTCTACTTCTTCTTTTTCGTAAAGCTGTTTCGATTCGGAAGAACCTTTTTGCCGGAGCCAGATGGTAAGCATTACATAAAGGCCCATTTGAAGGAATTCACTTTCCCAGTTCTCGAAAATGGCTTCAATAAAATGCCCGGAACTTAAATATTGCAGGAAGCTTAGCGGACTTTTATCCATGTCTTCCAGTTCCTGATTCCACACATCCCAACCAGTAATAGCCTGCCCCACAATGGTACCAAGCATAAAAATAGTAACTACCAGCGAAAGGCTGTTTTCATATAAAAAACGCAGGAATTTCGATTTTGGAGGGTGTTTTAACATAAAAACGGCTTCGATTGTTCTTGAGCATATTACGCAAGCCAATCAAAGCCGTTTTTCTCCTGATATGAATATCAGAATAAAGCTATATTATTTTTCTGCGGTAACTGCAGCTTCCTGTTTCGGAAAGGTTTCTTTGTAAAGTTCGATGCTGCGCTGTACAATTTCGAACGCGGCTTCGCGGCCCAGGAAATTCTCTACGATCACCTCTTTGTTTTCCAGTTTCTTATAATCTTCGAAAAAACGGCGCATCTCCAATAAAGTGTGCGGCGGCAATTCCGAAATATCGTTGATGTGGTTTACCGACATATCGTGGGCAGCTACAGCAATGATCTTATCGTCTTCCTCGTTGTTGTCGATCATCTGCATTACGCCGATTACTTTTGCGTCGATCAGCGTCATCGGGCGGATATCGATGGAGCAAATTACCAGAATATCGAGCGGATCTTTATCGTCGCAATACGTTTGCGGAATGAAACCGTAATTGGCCGGGTAGTGCATGGAAGAAAACAACACGCGGTCTAATTTCAGCATGCCGGTTTCTTTATCGAGTTCGTATTTGCCTTTCGATTTTTTCTGAATTTCAATAATGGCGGTTACCGTCTGCGGCGCTTCTTCGCCGTAAGATACTGCATGCCATGGGTTAAAGTGTTCCATCTACGCTAAAAAAATATTTTATAAGATTCAATTACTAATGTTGCGGTATTTTAAACCGAATTCGTTTGTTCCCGGTTCAATCTGAGCCTTTAAAAAGCTGAAAATTACGCATTTTAGCCCTATTTCTGAAAGAAACGGCCGCAAAGATACAACTATTTCATCTTATGCTGCAAGGCTTTACCAATACATCCGCTGGGTTCCTGAATTTTAAGCCATTGCGCGAGCGTAGGGGCAATATCGGTGATATAAACTTCTTCGCTACTCTGCCCTTTTTTCACGTTCCAACCATAAAAAATAAGCGGTACGTGGGTATCGTAGCGGCCGTTCGTACCGTGGCTCGTACCTTTGGTGCTTGGCCCGCCATAACCTTCGAGCCAACCCGGGTGGTAAGCCACCAGCACATCGCCGGAACGTTGCGGATGAAAACCGCGCTGCATCATGCCCAATAACCCTTCGTGCCACTGCGTAATGCGGAGTTCTTCTGCCGAAACCACTTTCGCTACCGCAGAGTTTTTCTGTAAAAAAGCTACCGTTTTCTGCTGCACATCGCGGAGCGGAATTTTCTTACTCTCTATTAATTTCCGGTTCAGGTAAACTTGCTGGTTATCGTAGGTGCTTATCCAGTTTCCCGGTCCCAACTCTTTCTGCAAATGTTTGTCCAGCGAATCTTTTAAAGCCACCGGCGAATTGCTGCCGCCCGGCATGTTCAGGCTTTTCAGATAATTCTGCACGTGGTTCACGCCGTGGTCGGCGGTTAAAAATACCAGCACGTTTTTCTTGCCGAACTGCTTATCCAGAAATGTCAGGAATTCAGCAATATCTTTATCGAGGCGCAGATACGTATCCTGGGTTTCTACTGAATTTGGCCCGAACTGGTGCCCGATATAATCGGTAGCAGAAAAACTAAGCGCCAGAAAATCGGTAAAATTCCCCTGGCCCATTTTTTCCTGCTTGATTACTTCCATGGCAAACTCTCTGGTAAACGTGTTGCCGAAGGGCGTATTCCGCAGAATATCGGAAGTACCATTGCGTAAAACCGGTAAATTATGCGGAAAAGCCGGTCGCGTGGCTCCTTTAAATGGGTTTTCGAATTCGTTATCGTCGGGCGTGCTCTGGGTGTATTCGTTCAGCGGTAAAAGCGTATTCCAAGGCTGGCTTAAATATTTTTCGGCGGGTTTTTTCGCGTTATAGGCTTCTACCCAAGCGGGTAAATTCTGCGCGTAGTAGGTGCTCGTGATCCAGCCGCCAATGCTACCATCGTACCAGTAAGCAGCGCTTGGCATGTGTCCGGAAGGCAGAATAGAACCCCGGTCTTTCAAACAAACGCCAATTACTTTGGAACGCATGTTGGTAGCCAAACGCAATTCATCTGTAATGGTGCTGGCTTTCAAATTATTCGGCGACATTTGCCCGTAAACCGACTTGCTGCCAATGGTACCGGCGCTTTGATCCTGGGTGCAATACATATTCAGACCGGTTTCACAATCGTACCAGTCGTTGCCTACAATGCCGTGCGTAGCGGGCGTAGTGCCGGTATAAATAGAAGCGTGACCAGGACCGGTATGCGTAGGCACGTAATTGTACTGCGTATTTTCAAAACTGTAGCCGTCTTTCAGCAACCGCTTAAAACCACCTTCGGAATACTGATCCCAGTACCGGTAAAGAAAATCGTAACGCATCTGATCTACCACCATGCCCACCACCAGTTTCGGCCGGTCTAAAGGTTTGGATTTTGGTTTAGCGGAAGCAAAAAAAGGTATGGTTTGGGCTACAAAAACTAAAAGCAAGGCGACCGGAAACCGGCGGAAATTCATGCGAAAATTCATAAGCAATTCAGAAACTTGTACCGGCAAAGATACAAACCAAAAAGCAGTTCCCTCCGGATTAGAGTAAAAGGAAAAGCTGATTTAACGATTGCTTAAAATAGGATATTTGTATTGTCTGAATTGTGATTTTCATCTGAATTGGAATTTTGTCTTTGAATACGATTTTCAGGATTTATTTGATGGGCAGGATTTGTTTCTGATTAAACTCTATCCTTTAAAGTAAGTGCATCTTTGATCAACCACCCCCAACCCCTCCTGTCCAGGCGGGGAGCTTTTGCTTCCTACCCTTATTTTTAATTTCTACATTATTCTTACTTTCTACTTCTTAGTTTACTTTCCTATTTCACTATATCGCAAGCGCAGCGTTCCCTGAAAATCACGTTTGCTAGAAAACCAAACTAAAAAAAAGCAGACTACGCAGGAAACTGATACCAGTTTCTGCGTGCGCGGCCTCCGCACTTTCCGGTTTCGTCAGAAAAGCCGCCTGCGGCTAGGAAAGGGTGAGACGCGAACGCAGAAACGAAGCCCGCCCGGCTTGAGGAAAAAAATTGCCGATGAAAGTTTAAAGTCAGCCGTTTAGCAGAAAAGGTGTTTCAAAAACGCTAGCACTTTTAGTTGAAAAACTGCTGTCCGCCGATGAGGTCCTTCGCTAACACTCAGGATGACAAAAACGGTATCCCTTCAAGCTTAAAAACTCAACAACAAACGATACTACCCACCCGATGAGATCTCTCCTATCGTCGAGATGACGATAAAAAACGCTATACTTTTCAGGCAAAAAACTCAATAGATCAAACAAACACTTTTAAAAAAAACTCTTTTACACAGAAAAACCACTACACCAAAACAAACCCCGTAAAACTTCTTATCTTTAAGCTTTTATTAGCATTACTTATGACCCAATTAGGCGACTTTTTTTCCGCCGCGCATCAAAATAAACTGCACGCTTCTACGCCGGCATCCGGCACTTTTACCGGCCCCAACGATACCGATTTCCCCATCAGGATCATTGCCACGCCCGAAGATCTGAAAGAAGCCTGTTCCATTTTAAGCAAACATACCGAACTGGCCTTCGACCTGGAATTTGACGACATGCGCTATTTTTATGGCCGTACGTTGAGTCTGGTACAGGTTTTCGATGGCGAAACGGTTTTTATAATCGACGCCGTGGCGCTGGAAAACAAGATCGAACCGCTGCTGCGCATTTTCGAGAACGACCACCTGGTGAAGATTTTCCACAGCTCCTGGAACGACCTCATGGTTTTGAGCGAATTGTATGGCTGCCAGATGAAAAACGTGCTCGACACCAGCATTCTTTACCGAATGCTCGGGCATTCCGAAAACAGCATTTCGCTCAAGAACCTGATCAAAACCTACCTCGATGTGGACATGGAAAAAGGGGAACAATCCAGCAATTGGATATCGCGTCCGCTTTCCGACTCTCAGATCCTGTATGCCGCCAAAGATGTAATTTACCTCCATCAGGCCGCGCACGCCATGAAACTGGAACTCGAAGCCGCTGGTCGTTGGGAATGGGCCGTGGAAGAATGCAAAACGCTGGAAAAGATCCGCTACACGCCCGATCCGAAACCGTATTTGAAGCTGGCGCAGAAGAACCGCATTTATGCCCATTTGTATCCGCGGTTTGCAGAGGTTTGGTATTTCCGCGAAAACCTGGCGAAGAAAATGAACAAACCGCCCTACCAGCTTTTCCCCAACGATGTGCTGTGCGAACTGGTGCGGCAACCTGAAAAAACGCTGGAAAAATGGGATACGTATCGCGGCATTCACCCGAGTTTGCGGCGCGAACCCAACCTGCAGCAATTAAAGAAACTTACTGCTGCCGAAATGCCGGCGCCTGCCATTCCTTTCCGCGAAACTGAAAACCGTATAAAGGCCTTTGAGCGCAGCATGGTAGATTATAAAGCCTGGCTTCGCGAAGAACGGAAAACGGTACTGACGCAGCTCAAAAAACTGCTCGCCGAAACGCACGGACTGCCCATTACGAATTTATTTTTATCAGAAAAAATTCAGCCGGAAGTGGCAGATCTGGGTACCAAAAAAGCGCTGAAAAACTGGCAGGACCAGCTTATCCGGGAAACCTGCGAAAAGCACAACCTCGATTATTCCCTTATTTACTTTTCTTTGTACTAATTCTGCCACTTTTATTAGTTAAAACCATACCATTTCAGTAACTTATCCGTAAATAAAGGAACAATTCTTGCAGCTGGCACCTTCCAGAATTGCATCCTTTTTACGATCTTGTTTTTCCCCGACTTCCGTTGAATAAGTTTCTGTTTGTTATCGCTTTAACTTTAAGCTGCCTGCAACTGCGTGCGCAGACCCTTAAAGGCCTTCCCGAAGATTTTACCAGTTCCGAATTACTGATCGTTGCTTATGAACCTTCGGACCTGATTCCGGCCGATGCCAAAAGCCACGAAAGCATTTACCGGCAACTCACTCCTTTGCAAGCGCAATGCACCCAGGCCAACCAACAGATCACAGCCGTAGCCAGACATAATTATCCTTACCTTTTCCGGATTGTTTCTAAAACCGAATTGCCTACCTCTTTATCGGATAATGCCTATATTTTCGAACCCGGAAAACTTTACAGCCAGCCAACGGTTTGGTCCACAACGCCGCTTTATATCCGCCATGCCACTTCCGGCCTGGTTTACGAGATCGGTTTTTTACCTACTCACGCCATTTTCTTCCCCGAAAAAATAATGGAGCATTTCATCCAGTTCCTGCCGAAGAATTTGCCGGTACAAGCTTCTGATAAAGTGGCAGTGAAGCAGTAAGGCTTTCATTTATTGAGTATTTCTTCTGAAAATGGTATCCTTTCAGCCTGAAAAAGTCTGCACTTACTTAGTTTCTATTTGATTTTGTCACCTAGCTTTCAATTAAATACCTATTCACTTTTACTGCATTAAATCAAAATGGCCGGAAATTTTTCCGGCCATTCTAATATAGAGAATGCAATTAACAACTATTTTACAGTCACAATTTTGCTTGACTTCATAGGTTTATTATCTTTAAATAAACTGATAGTATAGGTTCCTTTTGACAAACTCTGAATATTTATTTTACTTTCTTTCTCTTTCAACTTGCCTTCTAATACAACCATTCCAATACTGTTCATTATTTTATAGTTGTAAGAAGCCCCAAATTCATTATCCTGAATTTCTAAGAAGATATTTTCAGTTGACGGGTTGGGATAGACATTCATTTCAAAGGAATCTGATTGCTCTGTAGTTTGCGTACCTGAAGCAGCCATTCTGGAAACATCTCCGCCACCAGGAATACAAGTTGCTTCGCCGGCACAAATATCACAAGCAACCGGCATACATGTAACTGGACTTGTAGAAGTTAAGCTAACAGGTACTGGCGTAGCAGAACAATTAGTGTTCAATCTATAAGAAAGACTGCTAAATCCGGCTCCCCAATAATTTCCTCTAGCATTAATGGTATTATTAGGAATTGAACTGGAATAGCAAATATCAAAAATATAACCGCCAGATCCAGCATTTCCATCAAAACGATTAGTTTGTTTGGCACAGGCACTGCCTTTATGTGTAATAGCATCAATATCTAGATATACATCTGTACCCTTTATACCAGCGAAGTAGTTATTAATTACCCACGCACAGCCCTGATCACCAGCAATTACATTTAATCTTGACCCAGTTGGAGTTAATGCATAAACACCGTATGAGTTATTTGATATTACGGTTTTATTTCTTAAATATAGATTCCGATTACCGGCTAGTGTATAAGCGCCATCATAATAAATACCATATGCTGAGCCAGAAATATTACACCCGCTTAAGTAAAGGTTTGTATTTTTAAAATTAGATCTTATACTGTTATTCCCATTATAAGTGAAGTTAGTATTAGTAAGCGTAGCCGAAGCCACATTATCTAATACTAAACCATCCATAAAGAAGCCGGCTATATTACAATTACTCATTGTAAGTGTCGGTACATTTACGCAACTTAAAGCAATTGCACCAGGAGCAGTTGCATAATATTCTTTAAAGTTTAGATTATTGAATACTGCTGCCCCTGTAGTACCACTTACAGTAAAGGTTGCCCCGTAACCATACTCAATTTTACCATTCTGAATTTCTATTGAATAAGGATTAAGATTCAGGTTTGTGTAATCATATATTAGGTAAAGCAAGTCTGTATTACCACTACCGGATTGAACAACTTTACTATTTGCTGCTAGATCGACAGTTGAATTACTTTGGAAAGCTATAAAGCCGCTACCATTAAAAGTTAAATTAACATTCGTAACAGTTTTAAGACTGCCTTTAACATTTAATTCTGATTGAGGACTTTCCAAAATCAAGCCATAGCCTGCAGATAAATTCTTAAATTCGTAAACTGCTCCTGATTCTACATTTATCTTACTTGCATCTCTAACTCTTACTATTGAAGAATTATAAGCATTTAAGCCTTTACCAGATTTATTATTCCTTATTATGATTTGCGAACCATCTTCTACAATAATTGTTGAGTAAGGCAAGGCATGTAGAACAGCATCGTCAGCTATATCCAGTATGGAGTTACCTCTAACTATTAATGTTGCCCATTGTCTGAGAACTAGTTCAGATCCTGCTTCCATTTTTAAGGTACTCCCGTTATCAACTAGCACAGTAGCACTGTTTTGTACTTCCAAATAACTACCATTTTTCATAGTAAGTATAGTTGGATTTACAAATTCACCATTTAGCTGCGTTGTGCGGTTAGCGGTGCCGCTTTTGTTTATAGTAAGTGTATTACCGGAAAGCACGTTCACGTACATATCCTCCATAATCAGATCACCGGTCCAGCGGGTGCTTTGAGTAATATCAGTATCGTCGAAACGGACTTTTATGGTAATGTCTCTATTTGAATCAAAATTTATTACTTCTACAGATAGGCCATGTAAATTAATTGGAGAAAGTTTATTAGCAGCAATATCAAAGGTTTGATGCGGAATGATCATTGGGTTATGGCTTAACCCCATTTTGTCCCCTTTAGAATTAAAGCCAATATTAGGGCCAAACATACCATCAACAAACTGGCCATCTAAAACTGCCATATATGGCGCACCTTCGTTTACTCCGCCTCCATTTCCGGAATTTGCAGTATAATCAATCGTACCATCACCGTTATCGTCCAAAAATATGCTGGATATTTCGTTCAAACCACCTGTAGGGTTAGGTTCGCTTTTAAAATTGTATAACATTTGATTCCATAAATAGCCTCCGTAATTACTTTTTCCCGAACCATCAGGCGTATAGTCATAATTCCCATTACCAGATACTGTTTTTAAGCCATTACAATGCTCAATATTCCATGGGCTCAAAGCTATTGAGCGGTCAGCCATTGACTCTACAAAGGCAAGTATTCCGGTGGGTGCTGGTTGAAATGGTTGCCCAGACCCTGAAGTTTGCCAACCATAACGATTATCCCAATGTGTATTTCCCGTATGATTTTCAAGCCATAAATACTGGTCCGTATGAGGAATTTTAATACGTACCACATCGCCGGTTGTAGCAAAGTCACGTAATGTAAATTCCCCGTTTGCAGGTAAATCAGCTGCACTCTGAACGTCAGAATTCACTTGATTAGCTCCGGTTTGAAGCTCGATCCAGCCATTGTACCAACGTTCCCAGCCATTAGCGCACTGATTTGTGTGTACATCACTGAACATCATACCCCAGCCATAGTTTGTATAAAGATGTTCTCCTCTCATACCATTGGCACCATTGTAATGTGGAGCATAGTAGAGATTATGAGCAAACTCGTGCTTAAAACCTCCTTGAATATTTGCATCTATTCCACCCACTCCTGCATGTCCGTCTGCCAGAGTATAACTGTTACCATTTACTTGAAATGTTTTAGAGGCTTTTAAACCTGTATGTGCCCCACCTCCTCTTGGTGTAGGAAGATTACCAGTATTACGCCAAACTATTATTGCATAATCTATTTGTCCATCAGGTGCTGAAACGCTGTTATCACTGGAAAAATTTGGCAAATTTGTTCTTTTATCAAATTCTGTCCAATCGAAATTTGGGTAATTAGAAGCTGTAGCAGCTAACTCATTTAATACTAATGCATCATAATAATAGTAACTATTATTACTAGCCGAATAAGGAACATTTATACGATCAGGAAAATAGCCAAAAGAGAGTTCAAATGTCCCCTTTGACATCTGATAATAAAAATTAGATAATGAATTATCAGTGTTGGCTATATTAAAATCACTATCTTTTGTATAGCCGTATTTATTCATTAAATCAACTGGAAAAGCCGTACCCCATATCGAATGATCTGCATCTTGCTGTGGCCAAGGGTTTGTAGATGAATTATCATTGTAAGGAACAGTTCCTACATTATCATTATCAAAACCTGCAAAAATGATTAATATTTTTAATTTCCCTTTTGGCGTATGGAGGTAACCATTGCGAGAATCTACTGCATCTGGCATTGGATCACCTCCTGTTACCGACTGGCTATTTGAATAGCAGCTGTAAAGATAATTACCTGCTTGTGGCGCCGGCCCTTGTTGAGCAGATACTGGAACTGGCCCAGTAAAAGATAGAAAGAACAGACAAGTTAAAATTTTCGTAACTTGCAAAGGAGAAACTACCGGTCGGTATTTTCTTTTGAGGCGGGAAGAAGCGTTGGAGCCTGCCAGCATTAGCGCTTTTCCCGTCTTACTTTTTACATGGATCATAATTTTTTTTTAAGGGTTCTACATAAAATTTATTAATTAAATTAAATCAACTAACTATTACCCCTCTTCCGTCCAAATATAACTTTAATTAGTTACAATAATGACTTATCGCTATAACTTTTTAGTGTCATAACATTTACAAAAAATGTAATTAATATTGTATTTTTTGGTATTGGGGTTTATTGAGCAAAGGTGAGGATGTTCAAACATAAATAATATTTTTAAAAAACAAAAAAAATAACATTAAAAAATTTAAAACAAAAAAGCCCGACTGTTTCCAATCGGGCTTTTTTGTTTTAATATTAAGTAACTTATCTTCCGGCAGCCAACGCTTCGGCACCACCCACGATCTCGAGGATCTCGGTAGTAATAGCCGCCTGACGCGAACGGTTGTAAGTCAGTTTCAATTGTTTCAGCAATTCACCGGCGTTATCCGTTGCTTTGTCCATCGCCGTCATCCGGGCGCCGTGCTCCGAAGCATTGCTTTCCAATACGGCTTTATAAACCTGGATCTTCAGCGATTTCGGGATCAGCTCCTGAATAATTTCTTCTTTCGAAGGCTCAAAAACGTAATCCGGAATATTGGTATTCTTCGCGGTTTCGTCTTTTTCCTTCTCTACTATTGGCAGGAACTGTTCTTTACGGATGATCTGCGTAGCCACGTTTTTAAATTCGTTGTACACAATTTCCACCTGGTCGTAATAACCATTGCGGAAACCTTCCATCGCTAACTCAGCCGCTACCCGCACGGTATCGAAAGAAAGCTTGCTGAAAACATGCGTAAAATCGCCGTTTACTTTGTAGACTTTTTTCGTAAGCGCTTCGTGGCCTTTTTTACCAATTGCAATAAACTCCACGTTTCCGGCTTCCATTTGCGCAGCATACTTTTCTGCTACCAAGCTGTTCACGCCTTTCAGCACGTTGCTGTTAAAAGCGCCGGCCAAACCACGATCGGAAGTAACTGCAATAATCAGTACCCGGTTGATGTCGCGTTTTACAGTATATGGGTTAGAAACCATATCACCAGTCAGCTCCGACAAATTCGTCAGGATATTGCTCAGGCGCTGGGCATAAGGGCGCATCCGGATAATGCTATCCTGGGCACGACGCAACTTGGCAGCCGCCACCATTTTCATGGCTTTGGTAATTTGCTGCGTACTCTGTACGGAAACGATCCGGTTACGAACTTCTTTTAAACTTGCCATCTATTTTTTCAAGGTTCCGGCGGGTTTCTGACTTTTGGAGCCATTTTGCCTACCGTTTTTCCCGATAATAAATTATGAAACAGAAGCAGAAGAATTACCTCCTGCTTCTTTTTTACATTTCTGAATTAGTAGCGCGAAGAAAGCTCTTTCGCTACTTTTTTGATGTCAGCAATTACTGAGTCTTCCAGTTTACCAGCTTTCAGCAGGTTCAGGGAATCTTTGTGCTGCGCATTCATGGTGCGGGTGAAATCTTTCTCGAAGTTTTTCACCTCGTTTACCGGAACGTTATCCAGCAAACCATTTGTACAGCAGTAGATCATAGCAACCTGGTCTTCCACTTTAACCGGAGAGAACTGTGGCTGCTTCAGAACCTCTAAGTTACGACGACCACGCTCAATTGTCAGCTTGGTAGAAGCATCCAGGTCAGAACCGAATTTCGCAAACGCTTCCAGTTCGCGGAACTGCGCCTGATCCAGTTTCAAAGTACCTGCAACCTTCTTCATCGATTTGATCTGCGCGTTACCACCTACACGCGATACCGAGATACCAACGTTAATGGCCGGACGGATACCAGCGTTGAATAAGTTGGTTTCTAAGAAGATCTGACCGTCAGTAATGGAAATTACGTTCGTCGGGATATAAGCAGAAACGTCACCAGCCTGGGTTTCGATAATTGGAAGTGCCGTTAAAGAACCACCACCTTTTACTAAGTGCTTAATAGATTCCGGCAAGTCGTTCATATCACGCGCGATCTCATCAGAAGCGTTGATCTTCGCAGCACGCTCTAATAAACGGCTATGCAGATAGAAAACGTCACCTGGATAAGCCTCACGTCCTGGAGGGCGACGAAGTAACAGGGAAACTTCACGGTAAGCTACAGCTTGTTTTGAAAGGTCATCATAAACAACTAAAGCAGGACGGCCAGTATCGCGGAAATATTCACCGATAGCAGCACCGGTAAATGGCGCGAAGAACTGCATTGGAGCCGGATCGGCAGCAGCAGCAGCTACAACCACAGTATAATCCATAGCACCACCATCTTCCAGCGATTTAACAACCTGGGCAATAGTAGAAGCTTTCTGACCAACCGCTACATAAATACAGAACACCGGCTTACCAGCTTCGTAAAATTCACGCTGATTCAGGATCGTATCGATAGCTACGGCAGATTTACCAGTCTGACGGTCACCGATGATAAGCTCACGCTGACCACGACCTACCGGAATCATGGAGTCGATCGCTTTGATACCAGTTTGCATTGGCTCAGTAACCGGCTGACGGTAGATTACACCTGGCGCTTTACGCTCCAGTGGCATATCATACATATCACCAGCAATTGGGCCTTTACCATCGATCGGCTGACCAAGGGTGTTTACTACACGGCCAACAATACCTTCGCCTACTTTAATAGACGCAATTTTATTGGTACGTTTTACGGTATCGCCTTCTTTCACGGTGCTATAGTCACCAAGCATTACCGCACCAACGTTATCTTCTTCAAGGTTCAATACCAGCGCTTGCAGGCCGTTGTTGAACTCTAAAAGCTCACCAGACTGGGCTTTGGAAAGGCCGTAGATACGGGCCACGCCGTCACCAACCTGCAATACAGTACCTACTTCTTCCAGTTCGGCTTCTGTTTTGAAATTGGAGAGTTGCTCTCTTAAGATTGCGGATACTTCATCCGGTCTAACTTCTGCCATGATTATAATTTAGAAATGTATGAGTTATCGTTAAATTTATTGCGCAACCGCTGCAGGCTGCTCTTAATAGAATCGTCAATTTGCGTATCGCCAATGGTAAGTACAAAACCACCGATCAGTGAAGGATCAACTTTCTCTTCGAGCTGAATGGTTTTACCGGTTTTCTTAGCTACTATCTGGCTGAACTCATCGCGCAACTTGCTGTCTAAAGGTACAGCTGTGGTAATAGTTGCCGTCTGGATATTATTCTTCAGGTTGTACTGCTTTTCGAATTCAGCAGGCATCGATTCCAGTACAGCTTCACGGTTCTTCTTGGTAATGATCTCCAGGAAAAGCGAAGTCATATCGGTAACTTTACCATTAAAGATCGCCTTCAGGATCGCCAGCTTTTTATCGTGCTTGATGATCGGATTTTTCAGCATTAACTGATAATCACGATTTTGCTTAACAGTTTTATCTAAAAGCAACATGTCTTGCCGAACCTGCTCCAGCATACCTTTCTCCTGGGCAAGATCGAGCAGCGATTTAGCGTATCGGGAAGCAACGCGGGTATCTGACATCTATTTAATTTGTTTAATTGTTGAATGGATTAATTGTTAGTAGATTCTGGTTAAACTGTAAATCCTGAGATCAGGCAATTTAACCATTTAGCCATTTAACAATTAGTTCAAAGTAACTTCTTTCATGTATTCGCTTACCAGCTGTTGCTGTGCAGAAGCATCTTTCAGTTCGCGTTTCAGCAATTGCTCAGCAATTTCAACAGAAAGGTTACCAGCCAGATTTTTGATCTCGGCAATAGCAGCACGCTTTTCGTTCGTTACCGCTTCACGGGCCTGTGCGATCATGCGGTTGCTTTCTTCGCCTGCTTTGGTTTTGGCAGCTTCGATCATCTGGTTGCTTGCTTCAGAAGCTTCTTTCAGAATTCTGTCGCGTTCAGCACGGGCTTCTGCTAACAGTTTTTCGTTACCGGCTTTCAGTGCCTGCATTTCAAGTTTAGCTTTCTCAGCCATGCTCAAAGCGTTCTCGATAGAAGACTCACGCTCGCGCAAAGAAGCCATAATTGGTTTCCAGGCAAATTTGGAAAGCAGGAACAACACCAGCAGGAAGGTAATTGTCTGCCAGAAAATTAAACCGATACCAGGGGTTACTAATTCCATATTATTGTAAAGTTTATCGGGTTTTTTGCTTTAAAACGATACCGTTTTGCGGCCTTAACCAATTTTTATGCGAAACAGTTTATTCTTTTTTCAACTTGGTTCAGGTTTACTGATTCCCGGCCAATCGCCGGGAATCAGTTCCTGTTTTTTTTCTTCGAAAAGCTAATTAGCCTTTGAAAGAGATCAGCAGACAAACTACTACACCGAACAGTGCAACACCCTCGATAAGAGCAGAAGCAATGATCATTGCAGTCTGTACTTTGCCAGAAGCCTCAGGCTGACGAGCGATAGCTTCCATAGCGGAACCACCGATCTTACCGATACCAAGGCCAGCGCCTAACGCAACTAAACCTGCACCGATACCGGCACCCATGATAGCCAGCCCCATACCTGACTCAGCAACTACTTGTAACAATAATGCTAACAACATAATGTATTATATATAGAGTTAAAAAAAGAAAACAAATTAATGTGCGTGTGCATGCGCCGGAGTATGGCCGTGATCGCCTTCGCCGAAGCCCATATCATCTACGTGATCGTGTTCTTCAACTGCGCCACCAAAGTACATGGAAGAAAGCAGGGTGAACACGTATGCCTGTAACAGCGCCACGAATAATTCCAGGAAGTTCATAAAGATCGCGAAAGCAACCGAGATCGGGCCAACTGCAATGCTTTCGAAAATGAAGATCAGGGAGAATAAGCTCAGGATAATAATGTGACCGGCCGTGATGTTTGCAAAAAGACGAACCATCAGGGAGAAAGGCTTGGTTAAAATACCAACTAATTCGATCGGAATCATGATCAGCAATAGTGGAACCGGAACACCTGGGGTCGCAAAAATGTGATGCCAGTAGTTTTTATTAGAGCTTGCCAGCGTAATGATCAGGGTAAATAACGCCAGGATCAGGGTTACTGCAATGTTTCCGGTTAAGTTGGCACCGCCTGGCATTAAGCCTAGCAGGTTGTTAAACCAGATAAAGAAGAATATAGTTAATAAATACGGTACAAAACGCTCGTATTTCGGACCGATGTTCGGACGCGCAATCTCATCGCGCACAAAGATAATGATCGGCTCGAAGAAAGACTGGATACCATAAGGAGCGCGGCCCTGGGTCTTTTTGTAACGACCGGCAATTGTAAAGAAAACCCCGATCAGCAGAATAGCGCTTAGGAATAAAGAAGCTACGTTCTTCGTGATGGAAAAATCCAGCGGGCCAACGTGCTTTTCTTTGCCTTCCACCATTTCAGTGCGTGGGTGGCCGTGCTCATCGGCGTAATAGATATGACCGTGTTCCATTACGTAGCCTTTATAAGGAACTACTTCATGGTTTTCGTTATAAAAATTGCCGGATGAAAATACGTCTAATCCATTCTCTCCGTAAAGAATTACCGGCAGGTTAAGCACCAGGCCATCGGCAAAATGCCAGGTATAATCATCGCCGATGTGATGCGTGATCATATCGCCTGGTTTGAACGTTCCGCCCTTCTCTTCAGAAGCTGAAGCGAAAGAGGTAAAAGAGAACACTACTAGCAATAAAGCAAATAACTTCTTCATTAAGAGATATTTATAAGCCAAGGGCAGTTATACGTAAAAGCAACTTACAACTGCTTTTTTGAAATCGGGCGCAAGTTAGTCAAAATGCAATAGATTTCAAACCCGGTAAAAATAAAATATAAAACAAAGAAGTTTAATGCGAATTGCAAATGCCTTTCCTTGGTAAAAATTACATACAGGAACACTACTGCTAAGCACATTACCACCCGAAAGGCCATGGAACCGAAATAATACAATTGAAAATTATCTTCGTCTTCCTCAAAACCTTTTTTGGTAATATAGAAGGTAAAACCGGTTACGAACACAAAAAAACCGAGCATGTACCAGATATAAGGATGCACCACATTATAAGCCGTGGTATAAATAAGCAGGCTGATAAGCAAGGCGACCACCCCGGTAGTAATAATTAATTTGCGCGTAAAGCTCACTTTATAGTTTTTAAGAGTTTTTCGTTACCGTTTTTATGATCAGGTACATGGAAGCCGTAACCCCGATCAATAATAATACCAGTGTAAACCAGGGTTGCTCGTTCTGAAAATGATCGTCGAGCCATTGGCCGCTGTAAGCAGCCAGCAGCAAAACCGCGATCATCTGGAAAGCCATGCCGGAGTAACGCACAAAAGCATTGGCCGTTTTTTTGGTATTTTCCTTCAATTCTTCCTTTTCGGGTTCCATGGCTTTACCTTTAGAATTTACAAATTTAGTTTATTGGGCCGGAAGTATACCGTTTTTTTTCAACGGCCGCTCCAGCAATTGTACGTAAAAAACCAGGTTCTGGAAAACGGTAGGGTTTTGCATCTAAAAACTCATATTTTTGTGTGGGGAAACCTGCGTACATGTACCAAAAACAAGGGCTTCTGCGTTGTAACCCCAGCGGACGTATTTCCTTTTAAAAAGCAAAGAAACATTTTGAATAATTTTCGCCCATATATATATAGTGTAGTTGCGGTTGCTTTATTTCTGGCCGGTTGTTCCGGCAGCAACCCGATCGGCAGATTATACCACAACGTGGCCGCCCGCGACAACGGCTATTTCCTGGCACGCGAAAAAATGAAAGAAGCCGAAGCCACCGTTGCCAAAAGCATGGTGTATGATTACAACCGCCCGCTCGCCATTTTTCCGGTCCCCAACGAAACCTCAAGCCTTACCATTGCGCCCATGCTGGAAGAAGTGATCAAGAAAGCCTCCTTCCCTATTCAGCGCCACAAAACCAGCAACTGGGTAGACGACAGCTATATTCTGGTTGGCAAAGCCCGCTATTATAAAGGCGATTTCGACGATGCGATCAAGACCTTTAAGTATGTAAATACTATCAGCAAAGATGTACATATCCGGCAGCTGGCTTTGGTATGGCTCATGCGCAGCTATTTAAAAACCGAGGAATACGAGAATGCTTTAGCCGTTTCGGATATTATAAAGAAAGAAAAGCTGAACAAGCAGAATGCCGCGCTTTATTATTTAACCCGCGCCCAGTATTACACCATTCAAAACGATCTGAACAAAACGATCGAGAATCTGGAATACGCCGTTCCCTTAATTAGTAAAAAAGATGAACGGGGGCTGGCGCGCTTCACGCTGGCGCAGCTTTACCAGCAGAAAGGTGAAAATAAAAAAGCGTATGCGCAGTACAACAAGATCCTGAAACGCAACCCGCCTTACGAACTCGGTTTTTTCAGCAAACTGAATATGGGCCAGGTAACGGAACTTTCGAACCCGAACGACAAGAAACGCATTGAAAAATATTACGCCAAGCTCCTCAAAGATCTGAAGAACGAAGAATACCGCGACAAGATCTATTATGAAATGGCGAAATTCGAGCTGAAGCAGAACAATTATAATAAAGCGCTCGAACACCTTGCCAGTTCTACCAAAGCATCTAAGAACAACCCAAGCCAGAAAGCTTACTCCTATTTACTGGCCGGCCAAACCTATTACGAAAAACTGCAGAACTACCGTTTAGCGCAGGCTTATTATGATAGCACCGCTAAAATAATGCCCGCTAATGCGCCCGAATATTTTGCAGTAACGGAGCGCCGCGATGTCCTAACCGCTTTCACGACCCAGCTTTTTACCGTAGAAATTCAGGACAGTTTATTAACACTTGCCCGCCTCGATACTGCTGCGCTTAACAAACGCCTGAACCGCTACATTGCCGCTCAACGCAAAAAACTGGAAGAAGAAAATGCCCGCATTCAGGCTGCTTTGGTTGCCGGCAACAATACATCGACCCGCAGTGGTCTTTTCGGACAAAACAATCAGAATAACCAGAATAATAAAAACAACACTGCCGGCGGCTTATGGTATTTCGATAACCCGGCTTTGGTTGGAACCGCGCGCTCCGAATTCATCCGGACCTGGGGTAACCGCAAACTGCAGGATAACTGGCGCCGCTCCAGCGTAGATGCAGGCGGCCCGGGTTTACAGAACCAGACTCCGGAACAAATTGCTGCTGCAGACTCAGCTGCCAATGCCAAGAAACCAGATCCGGCCATTGCCTGGCGCGAAACGTTTATGCGCGACATTCCTTTTACGCCTGAAAAGCAACAGAAAGCGGAAGACAGCCTGCAAACAGCGTTGTTCAAACTTGCCAACATCTATAACCAGCAATTAAAAGAACCAGTCCGCGCCGCTGAAACCTTTGAAAGATTGTTGGCCCGAAACCCGCAAACCAAATATTCCGCCGAAACCTACTATAACCTTTACCTGCTGTATTCCCAGCTGAACGACCCAAGATCTGCAACTTATGCGGCTAAACTACGCAGCGAGTTCCCGAATTCTACGTTCGTACGCATTATAGATCAGCCGGATTATCTGGCCCGTAATGCTGCCGCCAACTTAAAAGTAAAACAGCTTTACGATTCGGCCTATACACTTTATGAAGCAGATAAACTGAAAGAAGCGGCTGCGCTTAGTGCCGCAATTCAGCAAGCAAACCCACAAACCGAGATCAACGACAAACTTGATTTCCTTGATATTCTTATTCTGGGCAAAAGCAACCAGCTTAATTTGTATAAAGATGCTGCCGTGCGGTTCGTTTTCGATTACCCGCGCAGCCCGCTAAACCCGATGGCGCAGGATATTCTGAAAGCAATTAAAGCTTACGAAACCGGGCAACTCAATTATATAGCTCCGCCAAAACCTACCAATGTTCCGGCTGCGCCTTCTGCCCCACCAACGCCAACTGCGGTAAATTATCAGCTGAACTCAGCGGCAGCGCATTATTTTGTAATAGCTTATCCACGTGGAACGGCTGCCATGAATAATTTATCGAAACAATATTCCGATTACAACGCCCGCTTTAACCAGACCGACAACTTAACCTTATCGCCGTATATTTTAGGTGATTCTACTGAGATTTTCGTTGTGAAAGGCTTTCCGGATAGCCGCCGGGCACAGTCTTATGCTGTAAAACAAAAAGCGCCGCAATCACCAATCGGTAAAATTCGCGGCGTAGATTTTAGTACCTTTGTAATTTCAGCCGATAATTTTCCGCTTTTATATAAAGCTGCAAACTTGGAAGAATATCTGGCTTTTTACCGCAAAAATTACCAAAAATAAATGTCATCTGCTTCTAAAACATTCTCCCGCAGTATTCTTGCCATCTGGTTATTATTTGTGGGTGGAATTATTTCGTTGGTACTTTATACGTTTGCCGTTAGTATCAACTTCCTGAATTTATTCGGCGAACTACCGGACCTAAAAACCCTGGAAAACCCTAAAAGTGAAATTGCGTCGGAAGTTTATTCCATCGATAACGTGCTGATGGGTAAATATTTCCGCGAAAACCGCTCTCCGGTAGAATATGAAGAACTGCCTCAGAATTTAATAGATGCGCTGGTGGCTACTGAAGATGTGCGTTTTGAAGAACATTCGGGTATCGATTTCAAAGGTTCATTCGCTATTCTTTACTACCAGCTTAAAGGGCAGGATCGTGGTTCGAGTACCATTACCCAACAGCTGGCCAAAAACCTCTTCCGTACCCGCAGCGACCTGAATACCGGTTTGTTAAGCGATGTACCGGGCTTGCGTAAGCTTATTGTAAAAAGTAAAGAATGGATTATGGCTATAAAACTGGAGCGCAATTACTCCAAGAAAGAGATCATGACCATGTACTTTAATACCGTAGATTTTGGCAGCAATGCTTTTGGTATTAAAACCGCGGCTAAAACTTTTTTTAATAAATTGCCACAAGATCTTTCCCCGGAAGAATCTGCTGTATTGGTGGGTGTGCTGAAAGCACCTTCCATGTACAGCCCGGTAAATAACCCTGAACGTTCCAAAAACCGCCGGAATACTGTTTTGGCACAAATGCTGAAATACAATTTCCTGGATCAGGCGCAATACGAAACGCTATCCCAAAAGCCGCTAAAACTGCAATACAGCGTAGAAAACCAGAACAAAGGCATTGCACCCTATTTCCGAACTGAAGCCAGCAAGTTCCTGCTGAAATGGTGCCGGGAAACTGGTCACGACCTTTATTCCGACGGCTTGAGAATTTATACCACTATTGATTCGCGGATGCAGGAAAAAGCGGAAGAAGCCGTAAAAGAACACCTGAAAGCACAGCAAAAGATCTTCAACAATTATTGGAAAGGCCGCAACCCCTGGACCGATGAGAACGGCAAAGAGATCAAAGACTTCCTGCAAATAGCCATTAAAAGAACCGACCGCTATAAATCCCTTTACGAGCGTTTCGAAGGCAACCAGGATTCTATAAATTATTATCTCAACAAAAAAATAAAAATGCGGGTCTTCACCTGGGAAAATCCGGAGGAAGAACAAGAAGTAATGATGAGCCCGATGGATTCGCTCAGATATTACAAGCACTTCCTGCAAACTGGTTTTTTAGCTATGAACCCGCTGAATGGCCACATAAAAGCCTGGGTTGGTGGCAATAATTATAAATACTTCAAATACGATCACGTAAAACAAGGTCGCCGGCAGCCAGGCTCTACCTTTAAACCGTTCGTTTATGGCGCCGCCATAGAAAACGGTTACTCACCCTGCTATGAAGTTATAGATGCGCCGGTAACCTTCACTTCTTCCGATGGGCAAAGCTGGACCCCGAAAAACAGCGAGGGAGTTTTTTCAGGCTCTAAATATACGTTACGTGAAGCCTTGGCCCAATCTATCAATTCCATCACGGCTTACCTGATGAAAAAGCTTACGCCGGAAGTGGTAGTTGCTTATGCCAAACGTTTGGGTATTTCTTCTGAACTGGAAGCGGTACCTGCGCTTGCTCTCGGTTCCAGCGATGTGAGCGTGTACGAAATGGTGGGTGCTTACGGCACGTTTGTAAATAAAGGCGTTTGGACCGAACCGGTAATGATAACCCGGATTGAAGATAAGAACGGAAACGTTTTGCTGGAATATTACCCGAAAACTGTAGAAGCGATCAGTGAAGAAAATGCTTACCTGATGGTTCATTTACTGCAAGGTTCTACGGAAAAGCGTGGCGCAACTGCTTATTATGGCTTACGTTTCCGCCATGGCCTGAAAAATGAAATTGCTGGTAAAACCGGTACCACTTCCAATTACTCCGATGCCTGGTTTATGGGTTTAACGCCTGATCTGGTTTGTGGCACCTGGGTTGGCGGCGACGATCGCAGTATTCACTTCCGAAGTGCTAATTATGGTCAGGGAAATAAGCTCGCGATGCCGATCTACGGGAAATTCCTGCAAAAAATATATGCCGATAAAACGATCAGCGTTTCTAAAGACCCATTCCCGAAACCTACGCAGCCATTATCAGTAGAAATCGATTGCAGCCGATATAATAATGGCGGCATCAGCGACTCTGTGCAACAAAATGAGATCCTGACGCTTCCTGAACATGATGAAGCTGGAAACGACGAAATTTAATACAATGTATGCCTGCTTCCGACCTATTAAAGGAAAAAATAAGCCACTTGCCTCACCGGCCCGGCATCTATAAATTCTTCGACGAAAACGGTATCATTTATGTCGGAAAAGCTGTGGATATCCGTAAGCGGGTGAGCAGTTATTTCAATAAAAGCACGCAGCATAATAAAAAGACCCGTCACCTTATTGCTTCAATCCGGAACATCGAGTTTACCATTGTAGACACCGAAGCCGATGCGTTTTTGCTGGAAAACAACCTGATTAAGCAATACCAGCCCAAATACAACATTCTGCTGAAAGACGGAAAAACCTACCCGTACATCTGCATTATTAACGAACGCTTTCCAAGAGTAATCAGCACGCGCAATAAAATTGCTGACGGCTCCCGCTATTTTGGCCCTTACGCGAGCGTAACCAGCATGAATGTATTGCTGGACCTCATCAGAGCTTTGTATCCGCTACGTACCTGTACTTACAACTTATCGTCGGAAAATATTTTATCGGGGAAATTTAAAGTATGCCTTGAATATCACATTGGGAACTGCAAAGGTCCCTGCGAAAATCTATATGATGAAGAAAGCTATAACCAACACATCATTCAGATCCGCAATATTCTGTCCGGGAATTTATCGGTAGCCAAAAATTATTTCAAGGATAAAATGTCTGCGGCAGCTGCAGACTTTCAGTTTGAACTGGCACATAGCTTTAAACAAAAACTTGATCTACTCGATTCTTTCCAGGCAAAATCTACGGTAGTAAGCAACACGCTGACCAACATTGATGTGTTTTCCATTACTTCTAATGAAAAATGCGCCTTCCTCAATTACCTGAAGGTTGTAAATGGTTCAATAATTCAAACACAATCGCTGGAAATTCAGAAGAAACTGGAAGAAACCGATGAAGAAATCCTTGCTTCCGTAATCGTGCAATTGCGCCATGAATTTGAGAGCGATTCCCGCGAGATCCTGGTTAATATCGAAGTACAACTTCCGCTTCCTAATATTACGGTTACTGTCCCACAAATAGGAGATAAACGCAAGCTGCTCGATCTTTCGCTGAAAAACGCTATGTATTTGCGTAAAGAAAAGGAAAGCAGCCGCGAAAAAAGCAAAGACAGCAACGAAGTCCGCATCATGGAAACCATGAAAAAGGATCTCAAATTAACAGAGTTGCCTCGCCACATAGAATGCTTCGATAATTCAAACTTTCAGGGCGACAACCCGGTTGCTTCTATGGTTTGCTTTAAAAATGCGAAGCCTTCCAAAAAAGATTACCGCCACTTTCATATTAAAACCGTAGTTGGTCCCGACGATTTTGCTTCCATGTACGAAATCGTTACGCGTCGTTACCGTCGTTTATTAGATGAAGCAGCCCCTTTACCTCAACTCATTATAATAGATGGCGGAAAAGGGCAATTAGGGATGGCCGTAAAGGCGCTTAAAGATCTGGATCTGTGGGGTAAGATACCGGTAATTGGCATTGCCAAACGCCTGGAAGAAATTTTCTATCCGGGAGATAATCTACCGCTTTACATCGATAAGAAATCGGAAACGCTTCGGCTTATCCAACGAATACGCAATGAAGCGCACCGCTTTGCGATCACCTTTCACCGCAGCCGCCGCGATGCCGGTACCCTAAAAACCGAAATTACCGATATTAAAGGACTGGGAGCCGCTACCGCCGAAAAACTGTTACTAAAGTATAAATCCGTTAAAAAGATCAAGGAACTGAATTTCGAAGAACTGGAAAAAGAAGTTGGCAAGCACAAAGCCCAGATCTTACAAAACTACTTTTCTGGGCAAAAAGCATAGCGTTTTTAATTTCCGACTTTTTCCTGCTAAATTCCTACCGTTTTTTCTGTTCGTTGGAATAAGCGGTAGACCTTGAAACAAAAGAAAGAAACCTTTTCCGGTTTCTTTCTTTTGTTTACAAGTTAGCGTCTTTTAAAAACTCCACAGGTTATATTCATATTCCAGCAGCTTATCGGCTGTTTGCCGCGAAGCCCATAAACCTTGCATAGGACCTTTGTGCAGATCTTCCAGGCTTAAATTATCGGGGTTAGAAACTTTGGTTATGTAAGAACTGAATAACCTTAGTTCCAGAGCATCGGCTAAGTTCTTTTGCTCCGCATCATTATGCGGATTCACCCAACGCGCTTCGGCTTTATGCATCCGGAAAACTTTCATCAGGTCGTCGTATTTAAAGGTACCAACCGTAAAATCGCGTTGCCGCAGATTTGTTTTTAAAGATGCCGGCACGATCAACGATAAACTTTCGATCTCATAATACATCCGGGATCGCTTTTTATCGAAAACGGCATTTTCTTTAATTTCAAGTAAATACATTTCCGAAGGTAAAAATTCTGCTGGCCCCTGAACATTATTGGCTGTTGCTTCCATGCCCGGCCAAAGTTCTTCATCCTGCTGTTGGAAGCCCATTTCAATTTGCTCCGGCGTTAATTCTTCTTGCTCGCTGAGCAGAGTCATGTTTGCCAGAAATTGCTCTTTGGTAAGTTTACTGGTAAGGGAATCATTCTTATAGATTGGTAATTCCCCTTTTCGAACAGCTTCAATAATTACTTTCGAAATTTGCCGATTTGAGGCAAAAAGTGGCTTATTTTGTTTTTCCCGAAGATCCACTGTGCGCCAGATGGTCTTCTGGTACATCTTATCGCTTGTGGTGGTACGTATTGCCGGATTATTGTTATAAGCCGACAAAGTGGTTTGGCCATATGCAGCAAAAGAAAGGAAGATGCCGGCCAGTATGCTTAAAGCATGCGGATTTCTCATAGTTTATTAAATAATAAGGGTAAGAATGCTACAAACTGAAAAAGAAAACTTCTGCTAAACTGACAGAAGCGCAGCGGGATACGTACCTAAATATAATTTTAAAGCGTTAAAGCCCCTTGGGCTTTTAATAGGTACAAAAAAGAAATGTTTAAAAGAATAAAGCTTTGGCGCCGGCTTTATAAATAACAAACGGAAACTTACTGCTGAAAAGTATATTAATCTGAAAATATTTCAGTTTTTGCAATAATAAAACGGTATGTTAAATGGCGTAAAAAGTTGTATTGGAAAAGATGCTTTGTAAAATATTTGGCACAAAAAAAGGGAACCATTACTGGTTCCCTTTTTAATTAACTGTTTTGCTTAGAAGCTCCACAGGTTATACTCGTATTCAATCATTTGTTCAGCAGTAGTTTGAGCAGCTAAGATACCTTGCTGAGGACCTCCATAAATATCTTCCAGGCTGGAATTGTCTGGGTTAGATACTTTTGTAATAAATGAGCTGAAAAGTCTCAGGTCAAAAGCATCAGCCAGGTTTTTGTGCTGGGCATCGTTTTGTGGGTTGAACCACAAAGCTTCTGTTGGATGATCACGGAAAACTTTAACAAGATCGCTGTATTTAAATGTTCCAACCGGAATATCACGGCCTTTAATGTTTGCTTTCAACGATGCCGGAACGACCAATGTGATCGACTTGATATCATGATACATCCGTGAACGCTTCTTATCAAAGATAGCATCCTCTTTCAATTCCATCTGATATAAGTCTTTTGGAAAGAACTCAGCCGGACCAACTGCTACTGCAGCATCCTGTGGTGCATCGCTACCCCAACCGTCATCAGAAGTTGGCTCATCAAAGCCTAATGCCTTTTCTTCCTCAGTCATTCCACCACCTTCTTCTGGCATAACCATGTTGGTGGTGAATTCCTGCTGCGTAAGCGTAGTAGTTAAAGAATCGTTTTTATAGATCGGTAACTCACCACGTTTTACGGCATCAATAATTACTTTAGTAATCTGTCGGCCATCAGCAAACAAAGGCTTGTTCTGCTTCTCCCGCAAATCGATTGTACGCCAAACCGTTTTACGATACATCATATCAGATTCCGCGATAGGTCTGGCAGATGGATTGCTGGCGGCGGTTGTCGATTGTTCCTGAGCGAATGCACCCATAGATAAGGTCATCGCTGCTCCTAAGCCTAAAATTTTAAAATAATTCATAATTGTAATACGGTAACCTGAGAACAATTAGTTCAAAGGAATATTAATAATTTTTGTACCGATGTTAACGTCTTCAGTAGAATTACGGAAATTCAGACGTTTCACTTCTTTAACTTCAATCGAGATCCGGTCACCTTCTCTGGCCATAGCAGCAAAAGAAGTCAGGTTAGCAGTTTCGCCATTAATAGTTTCAGAAGCAATCGCTTTTCTACCTCTAACCAGGAATACTTCCCATTTGAATACACGGTAACGTGCATCTTTCGGTAAGAATGCTTTAAAGCTTTCGTCTGGAATAGCTTTCATTGTGATGCTACGTGGACCAGGAGCAGCCATACCTTGCTTTTCATTAACCGGGCGTCCATTTGTTAACGCCTGAATTTCTGGTTTTGGTATAAGCTTAACTTTAAATTTCTCTGAACCGATTTTATTACCTCCACTCGCAACGTTTAAGGTAACTTCTTTAGCTGTAGGCACTAAAGTAACAACTCCTTTTTCAGAACCTTTTACTACTGCAGCACCGGTTGCTGAGAACGATGGATCGTAAGTAGACCCCAATGCTGGTACCTGTACATTAAGTTCGTTACCGCAATTCAGGAAAAGCGCCTGAACTGATGCAGACTGAATCTGGATAACTGGTTTTGCAACGAAATACTCTTCTTTCAAGGTGAAAGTAGTATCACGACCGTTATTGTTAATGCGGATCTGACCAGTCCATGATTGCTTAGAAATACCTTCTTTATCATAAGCACCAGCCTGAGCAGTGAATTCGATTTTACCTAAACCATTTTCAACTTTAACCGGGCGCCCCTGATAGGTCATAGTTGGCGTAATTGCGTTAGATGAAGCTGCAATAAACATATCTGCTTTGTATTTGGTACCAGCAGCAACTGTTTTAGATTCTGCACGCGCCATTGCAAATATTTTATCAAACTTGATGATATCTGCACCAACTTTAGCAGCTAATGTAGAAAGAGCATCAGCTTCGTATTTCAGAATCTCGCTTTCTTTCTGTGCAATAACCGCTAACGCTGCCGTTAATGGAGTTGCTTCGAAGTTTAACTGAGCGAAATCCTTACCTTTAGAATTCACATCTTTGCTCGCAACAGGGTCTTCATTCGCATCGATAGCTAACTTAGGGATAGAAGGGTTATACTTCTTCATGAAGTTAGCATATTCATTCAGCTTGTCCTTCATTTTGTAAGCTTCGCCTTTGCCTTTATCAGCACCGATCATTTTAATAGCCACTTTATCTTCCGCATTCGGATCTTTATACTGGCCATTTTCCATCCCGCCCGATTCTTTTATAAGCATATCGCGAGTACCATCAAGATATTTAATGATCTCTGCAGTCTTACTCCGAACCAAAGCAGCTTCGTCAACTACTTTTTTATCAGCCGCACGGTTACCAGCCTTCGCTACCGCCGCTTCAATTCCTTTTGTAACGTTAACATTATTGGTAACAGTTTTCCGATTTACATCCATTAAACTGTCATCCAGGAATTTAAATTTCAACATGATTGATGAACTCACCTGTAGCGCGAGCAGAGCGGTCAGTACCAAGTACATCATCCCGATCAGCTTCTGCCGAGGTGTTTCTTTTCCTCCAGCCATAGTTATGCCTTATTTATTAAATTAAAACTGAGTCTATGTTATTTGATAACTGAGAGGATTAACCTCTCATTGCAGCCAGCATATTGCCGTACACATTGTTCAGGGAGCTCAGGTTTTGCGTTAATTTCGCAACCTCATCCTTAAACTGTGCAGTGTCTTTGCTTGCATCTGTCAGGTTTTCCATTGCAGCGCTTAAGCTACCATAGAATTTGTTCATAGACTTCAGGTGGTTGTTGGCATCCTGGAGTTCCATTTCATAAACAGCATTCAGGGCACCTAAGTTTTTGGTTACATTCTGAACCTGCTCATGATATTCGCGGGCATCGGTAGTAGCACCAGCCATCTGGGTGATAGCTTCTACAGTATGCGAATAAGCTTCGTTGATTTTCTCTAATGAGTTTGCTGCTGATTTAACTTTAGTAGTATATTCATCAGTAGCTAAAGTTGCATCGCTCAGATCTGCCATTTGAGCAGTAGTAGCGCTTAAACGTGATAAACCTTGGCCCAATGAGCCGATTGCATCAGGAGTAACATTAGCATCTTTCAGCATATCGTCTAACTTTTTAGTTAAAGAACCACCTGTTGCACCGCCAACTGCAGTTTCACCCTGATAGTCATCAGCTAATTGTGGGTAAACGCGAGCCCAATCCGGATCGTGTGGCTGCGGCTGAAACGCACTTAAGAAGAAGATAGCTGCTTCAGTTAAAAGACCTACGGTAAGCATTATACCTGCACCTTCCCAGTGCTGGATTTTGAAAAGTGCTCCTACGATTACGATTGCTGCACCAATACCATAGATCTTAGGCATTAATACGTCAAACAGGAAATTGCCGCCTTTTTTGCTCATTGTTTAAGAGTGTTTAATTGTTAAAGTGATGAAAGTTTAAATTAAATAGAATTGAGTTAATCTCGATTAAAATTCGTTTCCTGAAGAACGGCCTAAGTAGATCATGGCGCTACGGAAACCAATATAAGAACGGGCAGAATCCTGGTATTCGAAATTACGCGTACCAGTTTCCAGGAAGTAAGCAATATCTTTCCAAGAACCACCACGAACGATTTTACGAGGCTCGCTATCGTTGTAATAAGTCGGGTTCAAATCCCAAACTACCGGTACTGCTGCTTCGTAATAAGCATCCTCGCACCATTCAGAAACGTTACCAGACATGTCGTACAGACCAAAATCGTTCGGGAAGTAAGCACCTACCGGACCAGTGTAAGTATAACCATCACTGTAATAATCGCCACGACCTGGCTTAAAGTTAGCCAGCATACAACCTTTAGCGTTTCTCAGGTAAGGACCACCCCAAGGGAAGGCTGCCATATCACGACCACCGCGGGAAGCATATTCCCATTCTGCTTCTGATGGCAGACGGAAGTTTGGCATTGGTGCAATACCATTTTCTTTATTGTAAGTATTTTTCAGCTTGGTTCTCCAGTCGCAGAAATATTTGGCTGCAAACCAGTCTACACCGACTACCGGATAGTCATCAAAAGCCGGATGCGTGTAGTAATATTCCATAAGCGGATCGCCCATGTGGTAAGTAAAGTCGCGTACCCAAACTGTAGTATCCGGATATAATTCCGTCATTACATATTCTTCACCCAATACATCAATCGAATCCTGGCGGATTGCATTCATGAACTGGCGATACTCGTTATTGGTAACCTCCGTTTCATCCATGTAAAAACCGCCAATGGTAACCTGTTTATTGAGGTTAGTCATAGAAGCCGCAATGTCTTCATCGGTTTGACCCATGTGGAATGTTCCACCCGGGCATGGCACCATCCCGAATGGCACCTCCTGAGGATTGAATTCAGGACGATCCTGGGCGCCGATCACATCGCCTTGTGGACCTTTTCGCATACCGCAGCTTCCTAATAAGGCAATCATTAGCGCCACAGAAGACAATTTCACGAATTTGTTCATGATGACTAAAAAAGAATAAAAATTATGGTAATGGGTACTAGTTACAGTTTTACTAATTAGCAAATATATAAAGGGCAATTATCAAATACAACAGTAATTGCCCTTTATGCTAAAAATTATTTTAAAAACGCAGTTAAGTGCTATTTATTATAGCATGCTTAACACAAATTAATATGATCGGGAGTTAACTTAGTAGCTGTAGCGTGGCGTTCTGATTGCCGGCTTGGTAGCCAAAGGTGACTGTGGAATTCTGTAAGACAGCATGATCTCGTGTGAACCCATTTCTTTCGCCTCTTCTCCGAAAGTTGTAAAGTCGAATGCGTAACCTAAACGCAGAGCATTGTCTTTCATGAAGCTAATGCCAGCCATACCGGTTACAGCTTCCTGGTGACGGTAATTCAAACCTACCCAGTATTTTCCGTTGAAAGTACCACGAGCACCTAAATCGAAAGAAGGATCACTGTTAAGATCGTATTTCACGAGAGCAGTTGGCGTAACTACTACAGAAGATGAAGCATCGATATCGTAACCTGCAGTTAAATAAAGGTGACGAGCGGAAGTAACTGATGCAGTTCCGTTTTTACCATCCACTTGCTCTGCTTCGAACTGGTATTTGCTACCCATTAAGTTATCGGCACCTACACCAACATAATATTTATCAGCCTGGTACCACAAACCTGCACCTAAGTCAAATTTAGTATCGTTGCTGTTGAATGGAATATTCGGGTCACCTTCATCCATGTAGCGATAATCACCTTTAGAAAGATTGGTCACAATTGCCTGACCACCAATACCCAGTTTACCACTACCCAAGGCTAAATGGTAAGCATATGAAAGTGCACCGGTTTTTACCTTAGTAGCACCATACTCCTCTGTAAGCAAGTTCACCCCGATACCACCTTTAATTGCCCGAACCGGAATTGAAACATTGAACAGCGCAGTTTTTGGAGAGCCGCCTTCATCAAAATCGCCATCATAGCTAAACCACTGGTACCTTCCAATCATGTTGAATTCAGTAGCATTTCTCATACCGGAATAGCCGGGGCTTAAATACATGCCATTAAAGCCATAATGGCTAAACTGGGGCTTCTGCTGCGCCATAGCACTGCCACCTGCTAACAGAGAGAAAAAGAAAACCGCGTATAAAATTCGTTTCATAGAACAGGGAAAAATGGTTTAAAATTAATTTTAGCTGACTACCAGTGGTATAGTGGTTTCAAATTTAAATAAATTTAGCTCAAAACCAAAAGCTAAAAAAAAAAGATGTCCTTTTTTTTTGAACATCTTTTTGTGGAATACTACTACCGTTTTTAAATCCTATTTCTTGGCACCTTGATACTTCTGAATGTACAATTCTATAGCTCCGGTCATGGAAGGCGCATTTGGCATAGGAGCTTCAATGTCTAATTCCAGGCCGGCATCGCGCACCGCCTGAGCCGTTGTAGGACCAAAAGCTGCTATGCGGGTATTATTTTGCACAAAATCCGGGAAGTTTATAAAGAGTGAACTAATACCCGATGGCGAAAAGAATGCAATACAATCGTATTTTACTTCTGCCAGATCAGACAGATCGGAGGCAACGGTTTTATAAATTACTGCTTCGGTAAAATTCAGATTGTTGGAAGCCATAAAATCCGGAATATCGTTTTTACGAATATTAGAGCATGGGTACAAGAACTTCTCGTTTTTATGCTTCTTAATGATCTCGAACAAATCGGATGCTGTTTTCTCTCCGGTAAATAATTTACGTTTACGCAGCACAATGTATTTCTGCAGGTAATAAGCAGTTTGCTCAGAAATACAGAAATATTTCATCTCGGCAGGCATTTCAACTTTAGCCTCCTGGCAAATACGAAAGAAATGATCTACGGCATTGCGGCTCGTAAAAATAATGGCCGTATAATCCAGTAAATTGATTTTATCCTTCCGGAATTCTTTGTATGGAACAGGATCTACCTGAATAAACTCCCGGAAATCAACTTTAATCCCGTACTTTTTGGCGATCGCTAAATATGGAGAATTATCGTTGGTAGGTTTTGGTTGCGTAACCAGTATGCTTTGGATCTTCTTTGCGTGTTTGCTCACTCCCAGCTTTTCTTTACTCTCAGCCATATTCTTAAAAAAATGTTAGATCAGTCGGAAAAGAGCCGGTTTTGTTAGAACCCTATTTAAGCGTAGTTAAATATGATCAGTTTTAACATAACAGACAGGGGCATTATTTCCGTGGCGCAAATGTACGAAAATAAATGCAGATTTCGAAGAGAGGCCTTATTATTTAAGGTATAAACGATGCGTAACGTAGTTACGATCAATAAGGTAGAAACTGCCAGCGTTGAAATGAGCAGCACAGTACCTGAATGTGTAGCATTAAATGCCAGATACAGTAACAAAACAAACGGTAGGAAAACGCCCATAAAAAGTATGCTGCGCAAAAATTCCCGGTACTGCGTTAAAACCAAGCCCGAAAGATCGAAAATATACCCCATGAGCCGCAGAAAAAGGAATTTCAGGAAAATAAATCCAAAGATAATAGCAGCATAATACAGGATCCGGGAAGTAATATCAGATTCTGAAACCCAGAAAATGCGGTTAAAAATAAAACTATTCTGGATATTGGTATGAATAGCGACAATGAGCAGCGAAAACGAAAGTGAAAAAGCCACTACAAATAAAATACTTGACCAGCTGCTTATTGGCTTTGCCAGAAATCCTTCTTCCAGCGAAGTTTGCCTGAAAAGATTTCCTACCCGGAAAACGCTATTAAAATCAGCTGAAAAACTCGTGCGCAAGCTTCCATAGATCAACCCGATCAGGAGAAGAAATAAAATAAAGGCGTTTTGGTTATGAATGGCGCGAGGCTTGTTTTTGATCGGCTCGGCGTTGGTGCCTGCAACTTCATCTAAAACTTCCTCTTCAGAAAGATTTCTAAAATCGGAGAGTTTTGGCAGAACATCCGGGCTCCAGACTGCGAAAAGATATTCTTTTCCCTGAGCTGGCAAGCTAACTACTTCAGTTAAATTAACGGTATAACTAGCAGTAGAATCAGCTTTAAAAATGAGGCGGTTATCTAAAAAAAGCGAAAGCCCGCGGCTTGCCGGAAAAGTAATTTCAAAAGGGTAATCTGAACGAATTCGGACCCATTGGTAAAACGCCCGCTTGTCAGTATTTTCAGAAGGAACGAACGGGACCAATTGCTTTTCACCGTCATCGTAAACCAACCAGCCAGAAGAAAGGGCATTTGAAGAAGTTACAGCAACCGGCTTGCGCTCCGGAGTTTGCGCCTGAAGCGGCAGAATTATGCTAAAAACCAATAAAGCTGCAAAGAGCCAGCCTGAAAACGTATTAAGTAGCAATGCTCTGCGCACCTTTTGCTTTATAAACACCAAGAAACAAACTCAACACCAGCGAAAACGCCAACAAAGCCAGCAACAGGTATAAGTTTCCCCAGTCGGCAAAACTTAGCACGAATAGAATTACAATACCGTTAATAAAACCCAGCAATAGAACGGTGCTCATCTGCCGGAAACCCATTGCCAGAATGCGGTGATGAATGTGGTTTTTATCGGGGGCAAACGGCGACATGCCTTTCATAACCCGGATAAAGGAAACGCGCAGCGTATCGAAAAGCGGAACAAAAAGAATTCCTAACGCAACCGAAGGAGCAGATTCTACAGCGCGCATCTCAATAAACTGAATGGTAAGAATAGAAATGATAAAACCGCAGACCAACGAACCGGTATCGCCCATAAAAATGGTCGCTTTATGGAAATTATAGCGCAAAAAACCTAACATGCCGCCTACCAGGCAAAGCGACACCATGGCATAATTACCAAATTTTTCGCCGCCAAACTGGTAGAAATACCACCCGAGTGTAGCAGCAATAATGGTTACAATCGTACCGGCTAAACCATCTAAACCATCTATCAGATTTATAGCATTGGTAACCCCGATAATAACCAGAAAAGTAAATGCGTAACTCATACCGATCGGCAGGGTTTCGATACCGAAAATGCCCTGAAAGCTGGTAATACGGATATTAGCCATGAACATGACAATACCCGTGGCCAGCAGCTGCACTACAAATTTCTTAAAGGCCGAAATGGTTACCAAATCGTCTTTCAAGCCAATAAAAAACAGAATAATACAGCCCGCTAATAATTGCTGCACACCGTTATTCAGGTCGCCGAAAATGGTGAGCGCAGAAGTAAAACCGGCAAAAACGGCTACGCCACCCAAACGCGGCGTAAGCGATTCGTGCACGGTGCGCAGGTTTGGCTGATCGAGAATATTTTTAAGGTGCGCCACGTAAATAATGGATGGCACTGCAAAAATAGCGATCAGGAAAGCCCAGCTGAACGATAAAAGATAATTGATCGGGATAATCATGGTGTGTGCTACGCAAAAGTAAAAAAATTACTTCCTTTTCCTACTTCCGTGGTTGGTTTTTATCTGTGGTTTTTGCAAAGTTTAGCAGATTATTCGCAGGCGAAACTACTTTTTCAGGCAAAAACCATAGCGTTTTTTAGTAATGGAGAATTCCTTTGGTGTTTAACAGCGAGATATCCACGAGATTTTCCGCAATAATAGATTCCGGCACGAATATGTATTTCTTATCGTAGATCTTATCGCCTACGTAATAACTAACCCAATACTCGTTCGTGATATGAAAAATAGCCGGATCGATGGGTTCTACTTTTACGGCGCTTTTAGACGGCACCTGCTCAAACATGTGACGAAGCACCGAGGTTTTTACTTCCTTGCCCTCGTGCATTCCGTAACCCTTAGAAGCCACCAGCACATTATCGAGGTAATACGGATTATTGTTCAGCAGAAATACATTCCATACATCCTCCCCTATTTCATTCTGTTCTACAGCAATGGCAATTGCCACGCCTTCTACCGGTTCAAAATTAATATGCTCTTTCATCGGCGTTTATATGGATAGCCGCTTCGAAAAGTTGCGACAGATGATTCAATAGTTTTTCTTCTACTTCCGCCATTGGAATTTCATGGCCCAGCTCTTTTTGCATCGAGGTTACGGCTTTATCGGTTATTCCGCAGGGCACAATGTAATTAAAGTACTCAAGATCGGTATTTACGTTGAGCGCAAAACCGTGCATAGTTACCCACCGGCTGCATTTTACGCCCATGGCGCAGATCTTGCGAGGCTGTTTTTGCACTTCATGGTCGAGCCAAACGCCGGTTAAACCTGCAATGCGGCCGGCTGTAATGCCATATTCAGCCAGCATTAATATTACGGCTTCCTCCAGCAAACGCAGGTACTTATGAATATCGTTGAAGAAATTATCGAGGTCGAAGATCGGGTAACCAACTAATTGCCCGGGACCGTGATACGTAATATCGCCGCCGCGGTTAATTTTATAAAAGGTGGCGCCTTTTTGTTTCAGGAAAGCCTCGTTTATGAGCAGGTTATTTTCCGAACCGCTTTTACCCAGGGTATAAACGTGCGGGTGTTGGCAGAAAATAAGATGATTGGGCGTTACTTTTTCCTCCTCCGGCGATACCGTTTTGCGGTTATAGGTCTTCAGTTCCAGGCTTTCGGCAAAAAGCTTTTCCTGAAAATCCCAGGCTTCCTGGTAATCTATGGTTCCGAGATGGATGAAATTTACTGCTTTATTTAAGGTATGATTCACGATGTTGTGCTTCTGAAAAAGGGTTTCGCGTTTACAAAGTTACACGAAACATTCGAGCATTTTAAATTCTTCTAAAGGCCTGATGGTTATTTGCTTAATTGCAGCCGGCAACAAATAGCAATCACCAGTTTTCAGGGCAATTTCCGTACCGTTATAAACCAGTTCAGCATTTCCCTGCACACAGATCAGAATCACAAACGAATCCTGAAGGGTATAATCACGCGCCAGCGGCTCGGTAAGGTGTAGCAGGTTGGTGGTAAAATAATTGCTCTCAGCCAGCTCAACCGGTTTATTCAATTCATCCTGATACGTATTTTTGTATGCCGGATAATGCTGGTAGTCGATCGCAGCCAGGGCTTCTTCGGTATGCAGTTCGCGTTTGTTGCCATTGTCATCGGTGCGGTCGAAATCGTAAATGCGGTAGGTAATATCGCTGCTCTGTTGAATTTCGGCTAAAAGCAACCCTTTACCAATGGTATGCACGCGGCCGCCGGGAATAAAAAAAACATCGCCGGCTTTAACGTCTTCCTTGTTCAGAATTTCACTCAAACAATTTTCTTCCAGGTGTTTCAGATACGTTTCTTCATCCATTTCGCGGTTGAAACCACTGATCAGCGTAGCACCTTCGTCGGCCTGCATAATGTACCAGACTTCCGTTTTACCCAGGCTTTTGTGGCGTTTCCAAGCAATTTCATCGTTCGGGTGCACCTGAATAGAAAGGTCTTCGTTGGCATCGATAAATTTTACCAGCAAAGGAAATTCGGCGCCGGATTTTTCGTAATTATTCTTCCCCAGCAGTTCTGCCTTATACGTTCTGATAAGTTCCGACAGGGTTTTTCCGGCCAGCGGCCCTTCCGCCACTACCGATTCATTGCCTTTCACACCGGAAATTTCCCAGGTTTCGCCGCAGTTTTTCAGCGGGGCAAATTCCTTATGAAGTACGGTTCTGATCTTTTCGCCACCCCAGATCTTTTCCTTGAATATGGTTTTGAATTTCAGCGGATATAATTCGGACATTTCTTTCAATCAACACGAACGCCGGAGCGCATCATTTTTATTTATATGGCGGCTAAACTACCGGCGCATCGCTTTCCAGGCGTTTATCAGCCCATTGGTAGAAGAATCATGCGAGGTTATCTCTTCTTCGTTTTTCAGCTCCGGAAGCACTTTTTTAGCCAGCTGTTTCCCTAATTCCACTCCCCACTGATCGAAACTGTAAATATTCCAGATTATACCTTGCACATAAATTTTATGTTCGTACATGGCAATTATACTACCAAGGGTACGCGGATCGAGTTTTTTAAACAGAATAGAATTGGTTGGCTTATTACCGGCAAAAACTTTAAATGGAGCTAGCTCCTCTATTTCAGCTTCCGATAAACCTTCTTTTCTAAGCTCTTCCGTTACTTCTTCCATAGTCTTGCCATTCATTAAAGCTTCGGTCTGAGCAATAAAATTAGAAAGCAGGATTTCGTGATGCTCGCCCAATGGATTCTGGCTATTAGCCGGTACCAGAAAATCGGCAGGTATAAGTTCTGTGCCCTGGTGAATAAGCTGGTAAAAAGCATGTTGCCCGTTTACTCCCGGTTCGCCCCAAACCACCGGGCCAGTTTTATAGCTAACTGGCCTACCGTTCCGGTTTACAGATTTTCCGTTGCTTTCCATATTGGCCTGCTGGAAATAAGCCGGGAAACGGTGCATGTATTGGTTATAAGGCAATAATACTTCGGTGCAGGCGCCAAAAAAATCAGTATACCAGATACCGATGAGGGCAAGCAAAACCGGAATATTCTGCCGAAGCTCCGTTTTGCGGAAATGGTTATCCATGGCGTGGGCACCATCGAGTAATTGCACAAAATTTTCGTAACCCAGTACGCAGGCAATGGAAAGACCAATGGAAGACCACAAGGAGAAACGACCGCCAACCCAATCCCAGAAAACGAACATATTTTCTTCGGCAATGCCAAAAGCTTTAACCGCTTCAAGATTAGTGGAAATAGCTACGAAATGTTTGGCTACTTCTTTTTCGTTTTTGGCAAACTCCAGGAACCATTTTTTTGCCGATGCAGCATTGGTCATGGTTTCCTGGGTGGTAAATGTTTTGGAGGCAATGAAGAACAAAGTGGTTTCCGGATCTACTTTCTTCAGCACTTCCGCCAGGTGCGTGCCATCAATATTCGACACGAAAAAGGCTTGTAGATGTGGTTTCTGGTAAGGTTTCAGCGCTTCGGTTACCATGTAAGGTCCAAGATCTGAACCACCAATACCAATGTTCACAATAGACTTTATTGGTTTGCCGGTATAGCCTTTCCAGTTGCCGTTTATTACGTTTTCGGAGAATTCTTTTACCTGTTGCAGCACCCGGTTCACTTCGGGCATTACATCCTGGCCATCTACCAGTACCGGCTCGTTGGAACGATTGCGCAGTGCGGTATGTAAAACGGCGCGTTTCTCGAGCTCGTTTATTTTATCGCCGGAAAACATTCTTTCAATAGCATCGGGAAGTTCGCATTCCTGTGCCAAATCGAGTAAGGTTTGCAGGGTTTCTTCGTCGAGCAGATTTTTAGAATAATCTACCAGCATGTCTTCGAAGCGGGCGGAGAATTTAGAAAAACGACTTGGATCTTCTGCAAAAAGAGTTTTTATATGCTGTTTTTTCAGGGCTGTGTGGCACTGCCCTAACTTTTTCCAGGCATGGGTTTCTACAGGATCTATGTTTTTAAGCATGCGTTTTTCTTGAGTATCAGCAAAATTAGCAACTATCATGGACATAACGCTACGTAATTTCCGTATACCAGTTTGGCTGGCTACAAGTGTGAAGATAAGGGTAAAAAATCAAACTGCATGGCAGAACATCATAAATTAGGAACCACCGGCGAAGCTGTTGCAGCCAAGTATCTGGTAAATAAAGGATTCGAAATTCTTACCCAGAACTACCGTTATAAAAAAGCTGAAATAGACCTGATCGTCCGCAAAGATAATTTACTGGTATTTGCCGAAATTAAAACCCGCAGTTCCGATAAATTCGGCTTCCCGGAGGAGTTTGTAAGCAATCGAAAAATCGAACTCTTTTTAATGGCCGCCGATGAATACATTTTTCAGCAAAACTGGCTTCACGACATTCGTTTCGATATTATTTCAGTTACGGCTAATAGTAACGGCACTTTCAACATTCATCACATTGAAGATGCCTTTCATTAACTTAAAAAGTGGGGGAATTGTTTTAAGTTTTTTTACCACTCCGGTTTACAGTGACTTTTTTGAGCCAAAAGCATAGCGTTTTACCAACGGAATTTCAAACCGCACACTTCAATAATGCAAGAATTAAGTTACTTCTGCTGGTCGCGTTTATCGAGTTTGCCTTTCTGGTAGATCAGGGAATTGTTCTTATTCCACTCGCGGTACAGATAAGGCTCAAAAGGCTCGTCGTAAGCCGATTCCGGGTATTTATATTCGTAACGCTTGCGGTTCCGGAAAGGCCAGAATTCGATCCAGGAGCCTACTTTTTTACCTTTTTCGTATTGCCCTTCCCGTTCCAGCAAACCGTCCGGCCGGAACTTTACATAATCGCCTTCCACTTCGCCATTCATATACGGAATCACTTCCTTTACTTTTTGTTGCGCAGCATCATAATACGTAATCTGGGCATCGCGCGGAAAGCCTTTTTCGAAATGCGTTTTCCCTAAAAGCAGCCCGTCACGGTTATATTTTTCCCAGCGCAGATGTTTGGTGCCTACGTAGAAATAACCTTCTTCCAGCACTTTGCCGTTCTGCAGCTTTTTGTAATGCCCGTGCAATATTTTGGAAACTTTGGGATCGATGGTGCGGCCTTTGAAGATTTTGCGGCGGCGTACATTGTAGTAATATTTGGCCGGCGCATAAGCACTGGGTTCTTTGTAGGTACGCAGGTAATGAAACACCTCCGTAACGGCGCCTTTACCGGAACCGCTTCGGGCCACACCTTTTTTAATGCGGTAGCCCAGAAAAACTTTTTTCTTTTTCTTCTTGGTTTGCTTTTCTTCTTTTACCGTAGTTTTTGCTCCTGCAAGCGCGGCAGCTTCAGCAGCTTGTCTTACCGAATCCTGCGGCGTAGATTTCACCAATGTATCTGGCTTTGCTCCGGTTGGCGGAACCCCATTTTTCACTTCCGGCTTGGGCTTCATATCTACGTTATAATTGCGCTGCGAGCAGGCAAACGTAAGCACCAGAAAAAAAAACGGTATTATTTTATTAAGAAAAACTAAACGCATTTGCAGGAAAATTCAATAATCAGCTAAAAGCTAAAACGTAAAGATGGTAATATTTCGTATTCCGGCAAAAAACGTTTTCGTTTCTATTTTGTTCTTGCAGTTTCTCTGAAAAATTCCAACCGCTTGCTACTAAATTCGTTCTACTTTTTAACATTGCATTATAATTTCATAAATTTGCACTTCAGCTACTAAATACTATGTTTGTATTAGCAGCCCTTTTCTACTAATTCAGGGCACCCTCCTTACCTGTTTTGTTTTCGGCAACCATTCCTGCGGTTGCCCGGTATTTTCTGCAATTTTATTTTTTTTACGATCATGTCTTTAACTGAACTTTCTCAGAAGAAGCGGCCATCGCTATTCTCAATCATAAAACAAGCCTTACAAGGCCACGACGAAGATTATACCACCGGCAGCATCCGCCGCGCGGTAATTTTACTAGCCATTCCCATGATGCTCGAAATGGTCATGGAATCGGTTTTTGCCTTGGTAGATTTGTATTTCGTAGGCCATTTACACAACAGCAGTTACGCCATTCAAACGGTAGGTTTAACTGAATCGGTGCTTACGGTTATTTATTCTTTAGCAGTTGGAATAAGCATGGCGGCTACGGCCATGGTTTCGCGACGCGTAGGCGAAAAAGATTACGCTGCAGCGGCCAAAGCCGGGGTACAAGCCATTTTAATTGCTACAGCCCTGAATATATTGATCAGTATTTTCGGGGTTATTTATGCCACCGAAATTCTGCTTTTAATGGGCGCTTCGCCGGAAGCTGCCGCGCACGGAACCCTTTTCATGCAGATCATGATGGGCAGCAGCATTTTCATTATGCTTTTGTTCCTGATTAACGGGATCTTCCGGGGCGCCGGCAACGCCGCCATTGCCATGAAAAGCTTAACGGTGGCCAACATAGCCAACATAATTCTCTGCCCCATTTTCATCAACGGTTTCGGACCAATTCCGGCATTTGGGTTAACGGGCGCAGCATTGGCAACTACCCTGGGCCGCGGCCTGGGCGTAATGTACCAGTTGTATCATCTTTTCAACGGCAAGCATTTGCTGAAGATTTACTTTTCGCATTTCGTACCAGATTGGCCCCAGATAAAAGACATTGCGAAGGTTGCTGCCCCGGCCGTTTTGCAGTTCGTAATTGCTTCCTGCAGCTGGATATTCCTGGCGCAACTCGTAGCAACTACCGGCGGCGATCATGGTTCGGCGGGTTACCAAACGGCCTTACGTTTGCTCATGTTCTTCATGTTGCCGGCCTGGGGTTTAAGCAATGCCGCCGCTACCTTGGTTGGTCAGAATTTAGGTGCGCAGCAAATTAAACGCGCCGAAGACTCGGTGATTACCACCGCCAAATACAACGTTATTTTCATGGTGATCATTACCATTCTGAGTTTAGGCGGCGCGCATATTTTCGTCTCGTTCTTCACCAACGATGTGCAGGTGCAGCAAGTAGCCATTCAGGCCATTAGAATTATGAGCGTGGGCTACATTTTCTACGGCATCGGCATGGTGTTAATTAACGCTTTCAACGGCGCCGGCGATACCTGGACGCCTACCAAAGTAAATCTGTTCGGCTTCTGGCTTTTCCAGATCCCGCTGGCATATTTCCTCGCAAAGGGTTTGGATATGGGCCCTACCGGCGTTTTCATAGCCATTCCGGTTGCCGAAACGGCTATTACCATTGCGGGTATCATTCTGTTTAAAAGAGGAAAGTGGAAGCAGGTAAAGATCTAAAAACGGTATGGTTTTAAGGTGAAAAAGTAAAAGTCTGGCAAATGCCGGGCTTTTTGTGTGGATTCTATCCGTCATCCCGAGCGAAGCCGAGGGAACTTATGAGGCCAGTATTTAAACCGAGATTTCTAGATTAGAAGTTGATATTTGAAATATTTAAAATAAAAGCCCTATAAGTTCCCTCGGCTTCGCTCGGGATGACGAACTGGTTAAATATTATGCTTTGATAAGGCAAAAAACGCTATGCTTTTAAGCTCAAAAAATCAGAATCTCCTACAATCATATCTCAGCAACCTGATTAAAATTTCAGAGTAGCAACCGGAAAAAGCAATTGCCGGATTGCCGCCAAATGCGCAAACAAAACCAATGGAACGACAATACCAGGCAACCAAACGAACGGGAAATATAGAATGGCAATATTCGGTTGGTCAAAAGCAAATTGCTGAAAAGGTGTAGGCGCTGAAAGTATTGCATTGATAATGATGTTGAACAGCAACCCAAGGCAGATAAAATTCCAGAGCAAAATCACTTTCGGACTCAAGACCTTCTTCACGAAGCCAAAATAATAAACTAACGGCGCAGTTAATCCGGAAATAATATCAAAATTCCGGCCTTCGAAAGTCATTAACTGCGGAACGGATTCGTGCAGAAACAACCAGAACAGCACCAACTCGATCGGTATTCTGATGATGTGCAGCAGCGTTAAAGTTTTAAGATTCAGGTTATCAATAAACTCTTTCCCTTTCCGGGTCAGAAACATGAAAAGGATAATTAGCAAAGGTGGCCCGACTAACAGCAAAAATCGCGGCGGCAGCGTATGGGTAACGGTGAAAAAACCGGTCCGGGCTACGATTGCCTGAATCACTAACAAACCAAATAATACCAGCAACACCAACCTGTTCCCGTTAGCCGCGCTATGAAAAAACAAAACCGTAAGTCCGGTAGTCAGCACAAAGATCAGCGGAATGTAAAAAGGCAGGTTTTCCATTGTGGTTTCAGACTTTATAATGGCTTTGAAAGCGATCAAATGCCCAAGTTCAGACGCGGTAATTTCCAAAGAAAAATCACAAAAACAAGGAAGCTTCCCTAAAGGATTCTGCCCGTTGCTTAAAAAGAAAAACGCTATGTCCTCAAATCAAAAAAGTCTGCTTATGCAGCAGACTTTTAAGTGTAGATTTAAACAAGCGAAAATAAAGCTCTCTCCTGTTTTTAGCTATTGGGTAGGGTTACTCCTTCTCAATCAACTCCACGCTCCGCTTCACAAATGCCGTAAGTGCTGCGCCGGAAAGCATGTTCTGCGACAATAAAGCTAAATCAAATGCCTGACGGGCAATTTTTTCTTTGCTTTCATCGCGGGCTTTTAAAATGCGCTGAATGATCGGATGGTTACCGTTTACGCTCACGTTGTAAGAATCCGGCATGTTGCCCATGAACATCATGCCGCCGCCACCGGTTTTGGCCATGTCTTTCATGCGGCGCATAAATTCCGGCATGGTAATAATTACCGGCTGGTCTTCCGGCGAAAGCGGCTCTACTGAAACCATCATGTTCGTATTGTTGATCGCCTTTTCGAAGATCTCTTTCAGCTTGGTTTTTTCGTCTTCAGAAAGGATCATATCCTTCGTATCTTCCTTTTCAATCAACTTATCAATCGTTTCAGAATCTACGCGCTTCAGGGTAGTTTTTTCTACTTTCTGCTCCAGCAAACCAATAAAGTGGCTGTCAATTACGCTGTCTAGTTTCAGTACGTCGTAACCGCGGTTCTGCGCAGCTTCGATAAAGGCATGCTGCTTTTCTACATCAGTCGCATAGATCCAAACTTCGTTTCCGTCTTTCGCGGTCTGGTTGGCCTGCACGAAAGCTTTGTATTCTTCCATGGTGAAATACTTGCCTTCCAGGTTCTGCAGCAAGCCGAAGTCTTTGGCTTTGTCGTAGAATTTCTCGTCAGAAAGCATGCCGTATTTCACAAACACGTTAATGTCGTTCCACTTCTCTTCGTAAGCTTTGCGGTCTTTTTTGAATATTTCGTTCAGCTTGTCGGCTACTTTCTTCGTGATGTAAGTATTGATCTTTTTCACGTTGCTGTCGGCCTGCAAAAAGCTGCGGCTCACGTTCAGCGGAATGTCCGGCGAATCGATCACGCCGTGCAGCAGCATCAGGAATTCCGGAACCACGTCTTTCACCTCATCGGTTATGAAAACCTGCTTGGAGTAAAGCTGAATTTTGTTTTTCGTGAATTCGAACTCGTTCTTGATCTTCGGAAAATACAGAATACCGGTTAAATTGAACGGATAATCTACGTTCAGATGGATCCAGAAAAGCGGCGGCTCCGAGAACGGATAAAGTTCGTTGTAGAATTTGGTGTAATCCTCGTCGGTCAGTTCAGAAGGCGAATTGGTCCAGATCGGGTTCGGATTGTTAATTACTTCACCTTCGAACTCCACTTCTACCGGCAAAAATTTGCAGTATTTATTCAGAATAGTTTTTAAACGGGCCGGCTCCAGAAATTCATCCGAATCGGCAGCTACGTTCAGAATCACATCGGTTCCGCGTTCAGATTTTTCAGAAGCAGTAATTTCAAATTCAGTAGAACCGTCGCAGATCCAACGCGCCGCTTCGGTGCCTTCTTTATAAGATTTGGTATCTATTTCTACGGTATCGGCCACCATAAACGCCGAGTAGAAACCAAGACCAAACTGACCAATGATCTGGTTCGCATCGGGCTTGTCTTTGTATTGCTCTACGAATTCGGTAGCGCCGGAAAAAGCGATCTGGTTGATGTATTTCTTGATTTCCTCAGCGGTCATACCAATACCGCGGTCAGAAATAATGATCTTGCGGGCATCTTTATCCACGCTTACTTTCACTTTCAGGTCTTCGCCAACGTCGCCTTTGTATTCACCAATGGCGCTCAAACGTTTCAGTTTCTGCGTGGCATCCACGGCGTTCGAAACCAGCTCGCGCAGGAAAATTTCGTGGTCGGAATACAGGAATTTTTTAATGATCGGGAAAATGTTCTCGGTGTGGATCGAGATGGTACCTTTTTCTGCCATAATTTTATAATGTGCTAATTTTTTAGTTTGCTAATGTGCTGTTTAAAAACGCTATGGTTTTTGCCCGAAAAAGTCATTTCAGGCCTTTTGCGCTTTTCAAAATTTATTCCAGACCTGAAATTTATGACAGGATGGCAGCACAGTGGTGTAATTATTGCTGAGCAAAAGCCTTTTTACTGCCTTAACTTAAACCTTGCATATTTGCTGAAACTGTTACCTTTACATTCTATGCTTAGTTTACAATTTATCCGCATCAGAAAAGAGCGTCCGACTGAAAAATGCCTTGCTTCTATCTGGAGCGATGCGTGTGCCCAATTCCAGATTCCCTGCGTGCTGATCTACCTGAATGAAGAAACCGCTTATATTACGGCTAACCTGAAACATCTGAAATTAGCTCCCGACTTTACTTCCCGTCAGGCGAACTTTAACGAAACGTTTCAGGCCCTGCACCAAAAATTTACCGGCAGCGACAAAGGTTATTGGCAACACAATAATTATTACCACACCTTCGATGCCGTACCAAAACCTGTAGTTCTGGAAATGGGCAGCGCCATTTTCCGGACTTTCGCGGAAATTTAAGCCGGTTGGAAGCGTAACAGCCTCAAAATGCTATATAGTTATTAATTAATGCAGTTAAACAACAAAAGATGAGGCTTAATATAAAAAGGGTAGCAGGATGGTACTTAATAAATTTTTGCATTAAATATTTCCAAGATAACCTAAGCACCATTTCTTAACATCCTAAAAATTGACAACCTTTAGGTGTGAATAAAGTTGAAACCTTCATCTGACAATCGCTATATCATTATGATTCAGGATTAGTTTCACCTTTTACAATTAGATGGTTGTATAGCATGCACAGTTCAAAATTCATTCAGATCCGTAAAGAGAGAAGCGTAGAGCAACGCTTGGCCAGTATCTGGCTCGATGCCTGCTGCGAACTCGAGATCCCTTGTATTTTGATTTACCAGAGCCACTGGAATGCTTACATTTCACTAAATCTTAAATTTATTCCGGAAGCATTAGCCGAAAGTTTTGACCAGGATGAGCTCCAGAAAAAACTAAGCCTGATCCAGCAGAAATATACTGCCGCCGCAACCGGTTACTGTCAGCACAATAATACCTACCATACCTTCGATTCTATTCCAAATGAATTTGCGGCACAAGCAGCCGCTGAAATCTTTGACACAATCATCAATCCTGACTATTTCCAGGAACATATTTTAAAACTGGAAGAACAACAACTCAGCGCTTAAGAATCTCCGGAAATAAAAGCTAAAAGCGAATTCCTGCTTATTTTGTATCTTTACCGCCTGAATTAAAACTTAAACGTGTTCCGGCATTTCCTTGCATATTTCCTGTTGTTGCTTTTCTTTCGCGTGTTGGCGCCGGAACAGGCCATACTGGCTTTGCACAACCACGAACACACCGCGCACGCCCACGACGAAAACGTAACCCACATCGACGTAAAGCACACGCATTGCCACGTCGATCAACTTTTCGATGCACCTTTTCAGCCAACCACGCAGTATTTTACCTTTGCGCAACCGCTGGAATTCTTCACCCACACCTTCGTTTACCAATCTGTCTGGAAGTTCACCTTTCCGAACAATATCCAGCTCCGCGGCCCGCCAGCATTAAGCTAAATTCCCCGTTCGCCTGCATTTATTTTCCGGAATTCATTCCTGGAAAACGCTATGGTTTCTGTGGTTAAAACCCACAAAGTGTAGCAAAACGCTATGGTTTTCGGCTTAAAAACTCAACACATTTGTCATCCTGAGCGATAACGAAGGACCTCGTCGGCTCCCGGCAGAAATATTTCTGCCAAAAGCCAACAAGTTGTTTCGCCAGCGCGCAACATGACAAAGCTGGTGGTGACATTTGAGCTAATTCCCATCCGGATTCCGTTTAATCCAACTTAGCAGGCACCCTTACTTTTAGTTTAATTTTCTGGCCCGAAACGCTTGACGCCGGCACTTTAAGGTGCTAAAACCATAGCGTTTTTGCAACGCATTTTATATGAAAATCCCATTTCTGCTTATACTTTTTCTCACCGTTTTCAAAGCTTTTCCGCAAAACAGCTTGACCGGCAAAATAACCGACCAAACCACAAAGCAATCCATCATTGGCGCCACCGTTTACCTGCCCGATCTGCGACAAGGCGCTTCTACCAACGCCGAAGGTATTTTTGAACTGAAGAACCTGCCCAAAGGCAAATTTCTGGCTCAGATCCGTTACGTGGGTTACAATTCGCTCACGCAATTCCTGGAAATAAACGGCCCAACCACGCTCAATTTTGAGCTGACCCCATCGGTTACCGAACTTGGTGCAGTGGTTATTACCGGTGTTTCGGCGTCTACGCAGCGGCATCAGAATCCGGTTCCTACTACCGTGGTTAACCAGGAAGAATTGCAGCAGCGTACGGCCACCAACGTGATCGATGCCATTGCCAAAACGCCCGGCATTTCGCAGATCAGTACCGGCGCAGCCATTTCTAAACCGGTTATTAGGGGTTTGAGCGGCAACCGCGTGGTTACGCTAAACAACGGCATGCGCCAGGAAGGCCAGCAGTGGGGCGAAGAACACGGCGTGGAGATCGATGAATTTTCGGTGGACCGTGCCGAAATTGTGAAAGGCCCCGGCAGCATTATGTACGGCTCCGATGCCATGGCCGGCGTTATCAACTTTCTTTCGCCCGATCCCGTGGAAAACGGCCGCATCATTGGTTCCTATTCCGGAAATTTTCAGACGAACAACAACCTGATTGGTAATTCTATTTTTAACGCCGGCAATCTGAATGGTTTGAACTGGCAGGCGCGCGCGAGCCATAAAATTGCCGGCAATTATCAGAATCGCTACGATGGCAAAGTCTATAATTCAGGTTTTGAGGAAAAGAGCGCGAGCGGTTACGTGGGCTTGAATAAAAGCTGGGGATTTTCGCATCTCAACTTCAGCACGTTCAATCAGAAGGTAGGTTTAATTGAAGGCGAACGCGATTCTTTGGGTAATTTCCTGAAGCTGGTCGAGATCGATCATCATCCGGAAGAAGTGCCGGTTACCGACGAAGATCTGAAAGGTTACCAGATAAACGAACCGTACCAGACCATTAACCATTTGCGGTTTTCGTCGCAGAATAACGTTATTCTGGGCCGGTCGCGGGCAACGGTAAACGTAGATTGGCAACGCAATTTGCGCCAGGAATTTGGCCACGCCCACGCCGAAGAAGATCACGATCATGACCACGGAGATGAACCCGCGGAAGACGCTTCTTTAATTTTCGATCTGCAAACCTGGAGCTTCGGTTCGAAGTATTTTCTGCCGGAATTTTCGGGCTGGAACGCGACTTTCGGAGTTTCGGGCATGCACCAGACGAACCAGAACAAAGGCGAAGAATTCCTGATCCCGGAATACCGACTGACCGACCTGGGCGTTTTCGGCTTCATCACGAACAATCACCCAACGTTACATTTAAGCAGCGGCCTGCGTTTTGACCAGCGCAAACTGACTTCCGATAAATTGCTTTTAACCGAAGCACACACACCAACCACCAACCCAGAAGAAGCTGTAGAAACAAAATTCACTGGTTTTTCCCGCAGTTTTTCCAACATTTCTGCCAGCGCCGGCGCGACCTACGATCTGAGCAAAAAACTTACTGCCAAGCTGAACGTGGCGCGCGGTTTCCGGGCACCAAATATAGCCGAACTTGCTTCCAATGGTAGTCACGAGGGTACTTTGCGTTACGAGATTGGCAACCCCGATCTGAAACCCGAAACCAGTTTGCAATTCGATGCCGGCTTAATTTTAGAAACCGAACACGTTAATTTCGAATTCACCGGCTTCAGCAACCACATTCAGCAGTACATTTTCCCGGAAAAGCTGCGCAGCGTTTTCAGCGGCGATTCTATAAGCAACCCTGAAAACCCGACGGCCACGTACAAATTTACGCAGGGCAACGCGCATCTGTACGGCGGCGAAATCATGATCGACCTCCACCCGCACCCGCTCGATTGGCTGCATTTCGAAAACACTTTCTCTTTTGTACGCGGCAAGCAACTTAACCAACCCGATTCCACCACCAACCTGCCGTTCATTCCCGCGCCGCGCTTGCAATCGGAAGTCCGCGTAAATTTCAGCCCGAAAAGTGCCTTGGTTAAGAACTGGTTTGCCCGCCTGGAAGTGGAACGCTACTTTGCCCAAAACCACTTTTACGCCGCCAACCACACCGAAACCGCCACGCCGGGCTACACGCTTTTCAATCTGGGCGCCGGCGTAGATGTACCGAACGGTAAAAATGCCACGCTGTTTTCTTTATATGTAACGGCCAATAACCTTTTCGATGTAGCGTATCAAAACCACTTAAGCCGCCTAAAATACGCTGCAATAAACGAAGCTACCGGTCGTACAGGCGTTTTTAATATGGGAAGAAATGTGAGTTTTAAGGTGATTGTGCCGCTTAGTTTTAAGTAGTGCTCCACGGGTTAAAACCCGTGGGAATCAGGGCGATTTATGGCAGCGGCGGCATTTGTCTGGAACACGATTTTCAGGATTTTAGAGATTTACAGGATTTTTCTGAAATGCAGCTTAAAACGCTATGCCTTTGAGCCCTAAAAGTCATTTAAAACGCTATTGCAAACGCCTCTAAAACCCCGAAACGTTATCCCGAAACCAACTGATTGCCACGGGTTTTAACCCGTGGAGCACTGCAGTAAACGGCTTAAAATGACAGAGATTTCTGAAAAAACGATAGGGTTTGGAAGCAAAAAACCGTAGGGTTTGGAAGCAAAAAACCGTAGGGTTTGGAAGCAAAAAACCGTAGGGTTTGGAAGCAAAAAACCGTAGGGTTTGGAAGCAAAAAACCGTAGGGTTTGGAAGCAAAAAAGTGCCGAGTAAACTCGGCACTTTTTTATTGAACATTAATTTTCTGAAACTGCTTTTCAAATACAGCAATAACCAAACATCGCACTGAAATTCAGGGCAATGAGCAGGGTGTAGATCAATCCATTTCTATACCGCAACGACAACATATTCAAACCCATAAGCACCATTAAAGCAGCACTGAAGGTATTTTCAAAACTGTTCATGGTTTCATGACTGAAGCTTTGGAACATGGCGTAAGCAATAAAAAACGGCAGCACGGCATTTAAAGCCATCAGGAGCGGCATCAGGAATTTATGCACGTACTTTTTCGTTTTTTTCTTTTCTTCCATTGCTTTTAATTTTCTTCATTTTCAGTTTTTCAGCTACAAACCAAATGCCTACGCAAGCCAGGAACAGATACAGCAAACCGGTATAAACCAGCGAAGTAGGCCCGGAACCAAACAGCAAATGACTGATGAACAACAATACAATTACCAACCCGATCGCCGAAGTATAAAGCACCACGAAATATTTGGCCGGTCTGGCGAGTTTGCTTTGCTGGCGGTTCAGGTAAATGTAGTAGCCGGTTATGGATAAAAACCCTGAGGTCAGGCCGAGCAGCACATAAAGGATCTTCATAGGCAGGCCCGCAAAATCGCCGAAATGAAGGGCTTCCTGCACATAAAACAGTTTATCAGTTGCTTTTTGCTGGCGTATGTCGTACTGAAAACGGGTTTCTAAAGTGGTTTTATCCAGCACCAGCACCTGCGTATTGCGTTCGTAAACCTGGCCCGGAATATTGCCACGAAATGAAATGGTATTTTCGCCTTTGGCAGAGAAATTCAAAACCGCCGGTATCATTTCCGGAAAAACCTGGGTGGCCCTTTTCAGCGCAGCATCGTAATCTACGGTTTGTACCACATCAGCTTCCGGCGTAATTATTTTTTTGGCTTCGTAACGGTTCGGGTTTTTAATATCCAGCCATTTCATGTAATAGCTTTGCATTCCTATCCAGGCGCCCGTTACGGCAATCATCAGGTTAAAGAACAGCGAAAGCACCCCGATCATTTTATGCCAGTCGGCAAAAAGCTGGCGCAGGTTTTTGGTGCGGATTGCCGTGAAAGCCGCTTGCTTCAGGAACTTCCCATAAATTAAAAACCCGAGTACCGTTACAATGAAAAAAGCAATTCCGAAAATACCCGCCGCCGGCCGGCCCCAGTAGTTATCATAAAACCGCACGTGCAGATTTCGGATGAAAAACGATACCGTTTTATAGTAATCACGGCTGCCTAAAAACTGGCCGGTGTAGGGGTTTACAAAATATTGCCGCGCGTTATTCGCAAAAGCTTTGTCTATAATATTTGCGCCGTTTTCACTTCCCACAAACACGTGCGCCATTATTGCGTCGGTTTCGGTGCGCGGAAGTTCAATGCTGCTAATGCTGGCTTCGGGCTGACTTTTACGGATTTCGGCCTGCAAAATGGCAATGAGTTCGTTATACGGTTTGCGCTCGCCGGTAACTTCCACTTTCAGCAAGCGCCGGTCGGCCAGCGTATCTATTTCTTCTTTAAAAACCGCCGCCGCGCCCGTTATGCTCAGAAACGCAATAAAAATACCGGTGTACAAGCCCAGCCACGAATGAATTTTCCAGAGCGTTTTGTTTGATATGGCCATAAATAGAAAAACTCCGGCTCCCTTTCAGGAACCGGAGAAATTAGGATCTGAATTAAAATGTATAAGCTACCGACATTAAATAGTGGCGCGGCGCACCCGGGAATAAACGTGTGTAGCCATAACCGCCGGTCCAGTGGGTTTCGTTGGTAAGGTTGTTAACTTTCAGCGAGATCTGGAATTTGTTGATGTTGTAGAACAAAGCCGCATCGAACAGGGTGTAAGCCGGAAGTTTCAGGCCCAATTCGTTGCCGTTGTCGTCGGTTAAGAATGTATCGAAGGTGTTCCGGATGCCTGTAAAGTTGCTTCCTACGCCAAATCCCAGCCCGTGCAGTGCGCCTTTGGCAATGGAATAACGCACCCACATACCGCCCGAATGTTTCGGAGCATTTTCTTTTATGCGGCCAATCTCTTTCTCGTCGGCGCTTTTGGTAATTTCGGTATGGTTGAACGCATAATTGGCTGTAACCGAAAGATTGGGCAGAATATTACCGGTAAGGTCAAGTTCCGCGCCACGCGCCCGTTCCTGACCACGTTGCTCCAGCAGATCCGGATTATCGGAATTTCTGGCATTTATCAGAATGTTGTTCTGCTCTATCTGGTAAACCGCCAGGTTAGCCGTTAAGCGCTGGTCGAACCACTCGGTCTTGAAACCACCTTCTATCATGTTGCTGGTTAACGGATCGAACGGACCGCCAAATCTTTCCGGATCGCCCAAGGTGCCGGCGCTTTGCGGCTGATAACCCTGCGCATAAGTGGCGTACGCATTAATGTTGTTATTTATGCCGTAAACCAAACCAAGGCGCGGAATAAGAGCCGATTGCGTTACTTTTTCTTCGTTATCTTTCTTATAGTTCAGGTAATCGTAATAGAATTCCTGGCGCAGACCGAGCAATACTTGCAGCTTTCCTAACTTCACCTGGTCTTGCAGATAAATTGCGTTGGAATAATATTTAGAAGTGGCAATGTTAGAGCTGGTCATGAAATAGTCGCTGGTGTTGGCTACCGAATAATCAGGATTGGTCAAATCGAAGTGCGGAATATTCGGAACCGGGTTGCCGTTTTTATCCAGCAGGTATTTTGCTTTATCGGCCGGTTTATACGTATTTATCACGCCGTTATTGGCTGCGTTGCGGTAACCGCGCGCATTCTGGCTCGAGCCGCCAACCGGAATAACTTTCTGCTGATAATCGTAGCCGCCCACTAATTTATGTTCCAGGAAACCGGTTTCGAAATTGTAAACCAGGTACGCGGCCACGTTATCGTTAAAGGTTTGCTGCATGCGGCGGATCGTTTGCATTTCCATCAAGGTCGGGATCTGGTTGCCATCGCCGTCCACGGCAAAGTTGTTCGAAGTGCGGTGCTCCATTAGATCTTCTTTGCCGGTAAATTTCATGTATGAAGCATTAAAGGAAAGCTGGCTGGTAAACTGGTGGCTCAACGAGGAAGTTACGTACAGATAATCTTCGTTCAGGTAATCGTTTCCGCGGGCAATGGCAAAATTGGTTGGCGTAGAATACAGGCTGGTTCCGGCGGCCGCACCAAAAATAGGTTGACCGCGGTCCAGTTTGCTATGGTTGGCGCTATACACCATATCGAAGTTCACGCGGGTTTTAGCTGTAGGCAGAAACGAAATGGAAGGCGCGATCATAAAAGCTTCCATGCCCTGCAGATTGCGGTAGGTTTCGGTGTTTTCGTAGCCTAAGTTCAGGCGGTAAAGCAAGGATTTATCTTCGTTCATCGGGCCGGTAAAATCGGCCACGGCGCGGTAGGTATTAAAGCTTCCCACGGTAAACCCAATGGACTGACGGCTGATATCGAGTGGTTTTTTGGTTACGCGGTTAATGGTTCCGCCCGGATCGGTATTACCGAAAAGTGCCGAAGCCGGACCTTTAATCACTTCAATTCTTTCCAGGTTATTGGTTAACGGCTGGCCCCAGAAACCCTTGGAAACCCGCAGACCATTCAGCAATTGGTTAGAACCCGAACGGAAACCACGCAAGGTAAAATCGTCGTAGCTCGAAAACTGGTTTACGCCGCTGATATTTTTCACCACATCACCCGTCCGGAAAGCTTGCTGATCCTGCATTACTTCTTTGGTAACGTAGCTGATAGCCTGCGGCACATCTTTTAAAGCCGTAGCGGTACGGGTTCCCAGAAAGGAAATGTCGTTTTTATAAGTTACTTCCTTACGGCCGGTAATTTCTACGGCCTGCAGGCTGGTGGTCTTTTCTTTGCCGGTAAGTTTTACCTGCAGCACTTCCTGCGCCGTTACCATAATTTCCTGTTTCACAACTTCGGTGGTAAGTCCGCTCAAGATCAGGGTTTGTACGCCGGCCGGCACGTTTTCAATTTTGAAGTTTCCTTTTTCGTCGGTAGTAGTTCCTAAAGTGGTGTTCAGAATGGCCACGCTTACAAAACCAAGCGGCTCATTGTTGCTGTTCACCGCCTGGCCTTGTACGATTCCGGTGGAAGTCTGTGCGAAAGCAGCAACGTTAAAGAAGATCATGAGCAACCCGAACAGTACAGCTTTCAGGTTGATTTTCTGATTGTTGAATAAAGTTTGGTAGCGGTTTAGCATAGGTTATTTTTAGGGTAACTGATTAAATTCCGGCACAAGGTTAAGCACTATTTAGACTTAATCCAAATAAAAATAACCTTATTTGGTTAGCAACAGGTGTATTTACGGCCTCAGATTTTTAAGATTTTATTTGAAATCCGGCAAATTCGGCGTTACTTTTTAGGCACAAAACCCTAGCGTTTTTTCCATGTCCGAAACTCTGAAAACCAACCGTTCTGTGGTGCTCAACACAGCCGTAATTGTAGCTGCATTGGGCTATTTCGTAGATATTTACGACTTAGTTCTATTCAGCATTGTGCGCGTACAAAGCCTTACAGATCTGGGAATTTCCACGGCCGATAATTTAGACAAAGGCGTTCTGCTGCTGAATATGCAAATGGCCGGAATGCTGATAGGCGGAATTTTGTGGGGAATTCTAGGCGATAAACGCGGAAGATTAACGGTACTTTTCGGTTCTATCCTGCTTTATTCACTGGCCAACATTGCGAACGGGTTTGTGCAGAATATTGAGCAGTACGCGTTTTTAAGATTTATTGCCGGTGTAGGTCTGGCCGGCGAATTGGGCGCGGGCGTAACGCTGGTTTCGGAAGTGCTGCCGAAGGAAAAACGCGGCCTGGGAACGATGATCGTAGCAACCGTGGGCGTTTCCGGGGCGTTGCTGGCTTTTTGGGTGGGCGACTTTTTTGGCTGGCGGAACGCGTATTTTATTGGCGGCGGCCTGGGTTTGCTGCTCTTGTTTCTGCGGGTGAGCGTTTACGAAAGCGGCATGTTCAAGAACCTGAAAGAAGCGAGCGTAAGCCGCGGCGATTTCTTCAGTTTGTTCACCAACGGGCCGCGTTTCAAAAAATACCTGATGTGCATTCTGGTGGGCGTGCCGCTTTGGTACGTGATCGGGATCTTAATTACGTTCTCCCCGGAATTTGGCAGAAGTCTGGGTGTGCAAGGCGAAGTTTCGGCGGGAAAAGCGGTTTTCTACTCGTATTTCGGTTTGATCTTCGGCGATTTTCTGAGCGGTTATTTAAGCCAGTTGCTCAAAAGCCGCAACAAAGTAATGGTCATTTTCCTGCTTTCCAGCGCCACCATGATCGCGGTTTATTTCCTGAGCAAAGACGTTTCGCTGCCCATTTTCTACTTTATTTGTTTCGGATTGGGCATTACGTCGGGTTTCTGGGCGGTTTTCGTTACCATTGCCGCCGAACAATTCGGTACCAACTTACGCGCCACCGTGGCCACCACCGTTCCGAATTTTGTGCGCGGCTCGGTGGTACCCATGACGCTGGCTTTCACTTCCATGAAAAGCAGTTTCGGGTTGCAGACCAGCGCCATTATTCTGGCTGCTGTAACCATTATCCTGGCGCTGTATTCGGTTAGTCAGCTGAAAGAAAGCTTCGGCAAGGACCTGGATTATTACGAATAGGAATTTTTCCGGCCTAAAATTGTTCAGGAGTTGATTAAACCAATTTGTAATTTTGCAGCATGATCATATACAACGTAACTGTAAGCATAGATAACCGCGTGGCCGAAGAATGGCTGCAGTGGATGAAAGAAGTACATATTCCGGAAGTAATGGCTACCACGTATTTCGTTAAAAACCAGATTGCCCGGGTTATGGAAGACGAAGACCACGGCGGCACCACCTACGCCATTCAATACACCGCCCGCAACATGAACGACCTCATGGAATACCAGCGCAACCACGCCCCGGCGCTGCAAGCCAAACATTCCGAGCGCTACAAAGACCAATACGTAGCTTTCCGGACAGTGCTGGAAGTTATTGAATAACTTTATATGTGAAAGAAAAGTCCCCCTTCGGAGGGAGTTGGGAGAGGACCACATTATTGCGTCATCCCGACGACAGGAGGGATCTTATCAAGTTAGAAGTAGCTTTTATTCTGGCTCTACTACCTACTTCAAGAGATTTCTCCTTACGTCGAAATGACAAAACGTAAAATTCTCCTCCTAACCCCTCCAAAGGGGGACTTACTTCAAGTCTGAAACCTCAAAAACGGTATGCTTTTTACCTAAAAAACCCCGAAGCAGCTTCGGGGTTTTACTTTTTCAGGCGTTTTGCCTACCATTATATGCGTATTATTTCATAAAGAAGTATCCATTGCCGTGTGCTTTAGCTGACGGTTTTAGCATCTGATCTTTTGGGCTTTAGCCTAAACTTTTATGGAAGATTAATTTATGCTAAAGCCACGCATGTTTCGTCTGCAATCCGTCAGCTAAAGCAGACGGCAATGAAAAGAAAATTGTGAAATTAGATCAGCCCCGACTTTTTCAGCTGTTTTGACTACCGTTATATTCGTGCAGTTCTTTTTCCGACATCCGGCAGTTTATCCATTCCGGGTCGAGGTTGGCTTTGGCTCTTTCGTAGAATTTTATGGCCGGTTCGTTCCATTCCAAAACCTGCCAGGCAAAACGTTTCGCGCCCAGTTCTTCCGCCTTTTTCGCTACCGCATCGAAGAGCTTTTTACCAACACCAAAGCGCCGGTATTTTTCTGTGACCACCAGGTCTTCGAGGTAAATGGTTTTGCCTTTCCAGGTAGAGTACGCCGTGAAATAAATAGCAATGCCAATAATGCCGTCGTCCGAAGTTTCCGCTACAAAAAACTGAAAGATCGGGTTCTTCCCGAAACCATCTTCCCGCATCATGTCCAGGGTATTGGTTACTTCCTGCGGCGCTTTTTCGTATTCGGCCAGTTCCTGAATTAAGGCCAGCGTTTGGGGCAGGTCGGTTTCTTTTCCTTCACGGACGGTGATGTTCATTTGGTTAATGATTAATGATGAAAACGCTAGGATTTTGGGGTGAAAAAGTAAAGGTAAGGAAAACATATTGCTCTTTTTCCCTCCAGCTGCTGTCCTCCAAACTAAAGCTTCACACTGCAAACTTGCTTGGCGAAACGCCTGTAATTTTCTTAAAACCATTACTGAAAGCGGCCAGATCGGTGAAGTTCAACTGAAAGGCAATTTCGCTCCAGCTCAGGTTTTGCTTTTTCAGTTCCAGCCCCTTTTCTATGCGCCGGCGGAACAGGTAATTGTATGGGCTCTGGCCGAAGCATTGCTTAAAGAGCCGGTAAAACCGGAATTCAGATAAGCAACATTCTTCAGCCACCTGGCCAATGTTAATTTCCGCAAAAATGCTATCGTCCAGAATCTCTTTTCCCCTGAGCAAGCGCTGAAACAATTCCTGCCGGGTACTGAGCTTTGTTGCCTCCAGCTTGTAATAAGAACTGATCATATCCAGGTTTTCACGGATCAGCATAGACGCAACTTCGAAGAGCATTTCTATGGGTGGTGCTTCGATCTGGTGAGTGGAAGTAAAATAATGCAACTGTTTTAGAAAGTGCTGCAGATTTTCACTAGCCTTGGCTTCGCGCACAAGCAACTCCGGCGACAACAAATAACGGTTCACCTGATTTATTTCGTCCAGCGCATTTGGGCAAAGCACTTGCAGAAGCAGGTCGTTTAGCATTTCGGGCGCAATATTTACGCACATACCATGCGTAGTCTGGCCTTTTACAACGCCTATAACCTCGGGCAACGAATCGTTTACCAGCAAATATTTTTCGCCGGTAACTTCGTGCTTTTTCCCATTCATCCAATACGTTTCCTTGCCTTCCGGCACAAACTTTAAGCCCAGCCCGGGAGCAAGCCGCATTTCCGTTTCGAAGGAAGTAAAACAGGAACTAACCAGGTAATTGGAAGACAATTTAGGAATAAGGCTGCGCGGTGTAGAAATATCCATGTGCATTACATCGCATTTACTTGCGTAAACGGAAGTGGCAACTTCTGAAAGATTGGCTTGCTGCATGGCGTTTCTTCAACCTGATTCCGGCACAAATATATGGAAAGCAAATATTTACAACACTCCTTTGTTCCGGAAAAATATTCAGCGTTCGTTGATCTTAATAAGCGGGCACTTTTTTACCGCTAAACCCTACCGTTTTCCCCAAAAAAAATCAGCAGCAACAAAACGCTACTGCTGATCTTTAAAAAAGTCCAGATACCAATATCCGGATACTAAAATCTAAAACCTACTTGCCCGCATACGGATCTACGCCCATGTTGTAGTAAGCAAACGACCAGATATCGGCCCATTCCTGGATCTGCAGCGAGGTTGGTTTACCGGCGCCGTGGCCTGCTTTTACATCCACGCGAATTAAATACGGGTTCGTTCCGCCGCCTTTGGCTTGCAGCTCAGAAATGAATTTGAAGCTGTGCGATGGCACCACGCGATCGTCGTGATCTGCGGTGGTAACCATGGTTGCCGGGTAAGCAACGCCTTCTTTAATGTTGTGCAGCGGCGAGAATTTGTACAGGTTTTTGAATTGGTCTTCTTTATCCGAAGAACCGTATTCCGGAACCCAGGCCCAGCCAATGGTGAATTTGTGGAAACGTAGCATATCCAACACACCCACGCCCGGGAAAGCCACTTTTGCCAGGTCCGGACGTTGCGTCATGGTTGCGCCAACCAATAAACCACCGTTGGAGCGACCAGAAATAGCCAGTTTTTCGGTAGAAGTGTAGCCTTCTTTTTTCAGGTATTCGCCGGCGGCAATAAAGTCATCGAATACGTTTTGCTTGTTCGGGGTCATGCCGCCTTTGTGCCATTTTTCACCGTATTCGCCGCCGCCACGCAGGTTTGGCATGGCATACACACCGCCGTTTTCCAGCCACAGCAAGTTTACTGCGCTAAAGCTTGGCGTAAGCGAAATATTAAACCCGCCGTAAGCGTACAGGTAAGTCGGGTTCTGACCATCCATTTTCAGGCCTTGCTTGTGCACGATAAACATAGGTACCCGCGTTCCGTCTTTGCTGGTGTAAAAAACCTGCTTCGTTTCATAAGCATTCGGGTTCACATCCAGTTTCGGTTTCCAGAACAGTTCTGATTTGTTGTTGTCAATATCGTAGCGGTAAACGGTGGTTGGATAAGTGAAGGAAGTGAAGGTATAGAACGTTTCCTTATCATTTTTGTCGCCCGCAAAACCCGCTACAGTGCCAATGGTCGGGAATTCAAGTTCGTTCAGCTTTTTACCGTTCACATCGAAAACCAGAACCTGGCTGGCCGCATCTTTCAGGTACGTAGCCATAATGCGGCCGCCTACCATCGTTACGCCCGTCAATACATTTCCGCTTTCCGGCACAATCGTTTTCCAGTTCGCCTCCTGCGGTTTTTTCGGATCCATTAAAACGATCTTGTAATTCGGAGCATTTTTATTGGTGTGGATCAGGAGCTTATCGCCCAGGTTTTCGATTACGTTATACTCCGATTCGTAGGTAGTAACCAGCCAGTTGATCTTGCCTTTCGGGTCTTTCAGGTCTTTATAAGCCAGCGTACCGCCGCTTGTACCTTCAGAACCGTAGATCAGCAAAAATCTTTCGTCTTCGGTGGTTTGCGCACTGAAATTCAGCAAAGGTTTGGTTTTATCCTCGTAAACCAGTTTATCGGCGCTTTGCGGCGTACCAATTTTGTGGAAATAGATTTTGTGGAATTCGTTTTTGTTCGAAAGCGCTTTGTCTTTTGGGGCGTCGTAGCGGCTGTAGTAAAAACCGTCGCCCTGCCAGGCTGCACCGCTGAACTTGATCCATTCCAGTTTATCTTCCAAAGGCTTTTTCGTAGCCACATCCATTACGTACCAGGTATTCCAGTCAGAACCGCCGCCGGAAGTGCCGTACGCCATATACTTGTTATTTTTCGAGAATTTAAAACCCGAAAGCGAAGTAGTACCATCGGCCGAAAGTTTATTCGGATCGATGAAAACTTCCGGCTGACCATTTAAGCTTGTTTGGCGATAAAGCACCGCCTGGTTCTGCAAGCCATCGTTTTTATAGAAATAATAATGGTTCCCTTTTTTGAAAGGCGCGCCCATTTTCTCGTAATTCCAGAGCTGCGTTAAGCGATCTTTTATTTTATTACGGAACGGGATCTGCTCCAGATAGCCAAACGTAACTTTATTCTGTTCTTCTACCCAGGCGGCAGTTTCCTGCGAATACTGGTCTTCGAGCCAGCGGTACGGGTCCGAAATTTTGGTACCGAAATAATCATCGGTCTGGTCCACTTTTCTGGTAACCGGATACTTGAGGCTTTGCTTTAAAGGCTCGGCAATTTCTTTCGTCTGGGCTTCGGAAACCAACGGCCCATTACTTTTCACTTTCACTTCGCCGTTCTTCGTTTCTATTTTCGACTTTGTTTCGGTTGATTTGCAGGCATTAAGCGCGGTAGCGCCAGCGAGCAAAAACAGAGTTGCTTTTTTCATAAATGCAGAAAAATGTTTACCCGGCTAAGTTAAGGAATTTTTACCCCTCCCCAACCCTCCCCTGATTCAGGAGAGGGAGCTTTTTTAGGTTTTCGCTTCGCTCATGGGAATTAGGAAATTGGCTTTTCGACTTTTTAGACCCAAAACCATAGCGTTTTTAGCTCGAACCTAATACATTGTTGCGTCATTCCGAGCTTGTCGAGGAAACTTATGGAAATTACAATGGAATTTTGAGCGAAGAGCGATAAATTCCTTACAAGCCCGAAACACGAAAATCCTCTCCCCTGATTTAGGGGAGGGTTAGGGTGGGGTAAATTCCCTACCTTTGTATGCTCTAAATTCCCAAACCAATGAAAGTCTCCGGTTTTACCTTCGTAAAGAACGCCGTGCAGTTCAGCTACCCCATTGTAGAAGCCATAACCTCTATTTTGCCGGTTTGCGACGAATTTATTGTGAGCGTAGGCGATTGCGAAGATGGAACCTTAGAGTTGATCCAAAGCATCAATTCGCCCAAAATAAAGATCATCCGCAGTGTTTGGGACAATTCTTTGCGCGAAGGCGGAAAAGTGCTGGCCGTAGAAACGAACAAAGCTTTAGATGCTATTTCCCCGGATTCGGACTGGGCTTTTTACATTCAGGGCGATGAAGTGGTGCACGAAAAATACCTGGAAACCATTAAACAGGAAATGCTGCGCTGGAAAGACAAACCCGAAGTGGAAGGCTTGCTTTTCAAGTATCTTCATTTTTATGGCACTTACGATTTTATAGCCAATTCAAGAGGTTGGTACCGCCACGAGATCCGCATCATCCGCAACGATAAAAGCATCCGAAGTTTTAAAGATGCGCAAGGCTTCCGGAAAAACGACCGCAAGCTGAACGTAAAACCCATAGATGCTTACGTGTACCATTACGGTTGGGTAAAACACCCCGCCGATATGAAAAAGAAGGAAGCTACTTTTCACAAACTCTGGCACGACGATGCCTGGGTAAAAGAAAAAGTAGAAACCTCCGACCTGTTCGATTATTCTAAAATTGACAGCTTAGGCAAATTTACCGGCACGCACCCGGCCGTAATGCAAAAGCGCCTGCAACAAGTAAACTGGCAGCTCAACTTCGACCCGAGCCGCCAAAACCTGAGCCTGAAAAAACGCCTGCTCCACTGGTTCGAACAAAAAACCGGTGTGCGTTTATTTGAATACAAGAACTACAATATTATTTAGAAACCTTTTATTGTCAGAATCAGGATTTGCAGGATTAAAGGATTTGCAGGATCTCTCGAGGTCAGACTGCTGATTATTCGGATCACTTTTGCCGTAACACTACTTCAGATAAAATTCCTAGAAATCTTTTAATCCATTTCATCAGCGCCAAAAACGGTAGGGTTTTAGCCTGAAAAAGTGCTATGAAATAAACCTCCCAGGTTTCAGAAGCCTGTGAGGTTTTACTTTTCAAAACGGTAGCATTTCCACCTCAAAAACTCAACCCAAATTCATTGTCGTCTGCTTTTTAAAACTAAAAAGCCGCCCCGAAAATCTCCGAAGCGGCTTTTATTCAAAATTCAATAACTCACTAATTAAGAGATCGAAGCGCGCACTTTTTTCGTGTATTCGCGCAGCGCGGTAGTGAAATCGGATTTATGGGCTTCCATGTGGTTTAGGATGAAAATAGCAGCGAAAATATGCGTCAGTTTTTCACCTTCATCATCGCCGGGAATATCAAAATCAATTGGTTTTTCATCGAGCAGCGCTTCTTCGGCCTGTACCAGCTGGTGTAACGTGTGGTTCTCTACGATGTGTTTTATAGCCGGAATTTTCATAAGTACTTAGTTCAGTTTATTGATCAGAGCCGTTACGGCTTCTTCTTTGCTAGCCGCTACAGTATCTACCAATTGTCCGTTTTTAAAAACCGCGAAGAAAGGCAGGTTGGTTACGTTGGCCGCTTTGCGCGCTTCCGGGTTGGTTTCGGCGTTCACGTCTAGAAAAGCAATGCCTTTAAAATCTTCACTTTCTGACATGCGTTTGAATTTTGGCGAAAACAACCGGCAATTGCCGCACCAGTCGGCGTAATATTTCACTACTACTTTATCATTTTGCGCCAGTAGATCGGCAAATTCGGTATCGGTTACTTGCTGTACAGCCATAAAAATGCTATCGTTTTACGTTAAAAAACTACTACGGAATAAACATACTGCCAGCCGTTTTAAAAGTTGCAGGGCAGCTGTTTCACAAAGATAACCAAGCCCCGTTAAAGAAAGCAATTATACATACAACAATTCTATATTGGCCCCGTAACCTATCTGCCCCTTATTCTACTTATCCGGAAAACAGCTTTTTGTTACGCACCCAACCCCATGGATAAAGATCTTACGCACGCAATAGCGCCGGCGCACGCCCCCAAGCTAACCGAACTCCCAGCCACCGCCATCTGCGGCAACGATATTACATCTTCCTGCCTGTATGTTTCGTCGCTGGCCATTATTTATTCAGGGCAGTATGCCTGGGTAGCGTTGCTGATGGTAGGCGGCGTGCTCTTTTTATTCCGGAAAATTTATGGCGAAGTAGTTGGTGCCTTGCCATTAAACGGCGGTGCTTACAATGCCTTGCTGAACACTACCAGCAAAAGAACCGCGTCGCTGGCTGCTTGCCTAACCTTGCTTTCTTACATGGCCACCGCCGTAATCTCCGCTTCCGAAGCTATGCATTACGTGCATCATCTTTGGGAAGGTTTACCTGTTATTTATGCTACTATTGGTTTGCTGGCTTTTTTCATGGGCTTAACCATCATGGGCATCGGCGAATCTTCTATTGTGGCGGTCATTATTTTTATAACGCATATTGCCACGCTTACACTGCTCATTCTTATTGGCGCCTGGTTTTTATTCAACCATGGGTTCGATATTTTACGGCTTAACTACAGCCAACCAATAAAAGGCAGCATCTGGCAGGCTTTATTTTTCGGGTTTTCGGCGGCCATGCTCGGTATTTCCGGTTTTGAAAGCTCCGCGAATTTTGTGGAAGAACAAGCCCCCGGGGTATTCTTAAAAACCCTGCGAAATATGTGGCTGGCCGTTACAGTTTTTAATCCGCTTACTGCATTTTTAGCTTTAGCTATAATTCCCATTGCGCAAGTGGCCGGCCACCAGGAAGCCTTGCTGGCTTACTTGGGCGAAGTGGCCGGCGGACCATGGCTGGCAACCTTGGTTTCTGTAAATGCAGCTATGGTTTTAAGTGGCGCAGTTTTAACGTCTTACGTGGGTGTAACCGGTTTGGTGCACCGCATGACACTGGACCGCTGCCTGCCGCAATTCCTCCTCAAAACCAATAAACGAGGCACCGCCTACCTGATCATGATCGCGTTTTTCCTGCTTTGTGTTTCTATTCTGTTAATTACGCGGGGAAATTTAGGCGCACTGGCAGGGGTTTATACCATTTCTTTTCTCTCGGTAATGGGTTTGTTCGGCTTTGGCAATATTCTGCTGAAAATAAAACGCAACCGCCTCCCCCGTCCGGTCCGCGCCTCGGTTTTAACCGTGTTGGTTGCGGTTGCAGCCGTTTTAGCCGCCTTATTTGGGAACGCTATTCTAAACCCGGCCTACGTACTGGTTTTCCTCCAATACTTTATTCCAACGGCTACGTTAGTTTTTATTATGCTTTACCGCACTACTTTACTTGGTATAATTGCCTATGCCGTGCGGCAGATAAAAGGACCGTTTGCGCGCTACCTGCCTTTTAATTCTTACCGCGTGAAAAGGCTTATCGGCCGCATCCGAAGTCAGGAATTCGTGTTCTTTACCCGCGGCGACAATATTGCCAACATCAACAAAGTAATGCGCTACATCGACGAAAACGAGCACACCCGCCGCCTAAAAATTGTGAACGTGATTAAAGAAGGCGAAGTGCCCGATAAAAAACTGATCCACGAAGTAGATGTGCTGGACCGCGCTTACCCAAGCTTCGTGGTAGATTTTGTGGTCATTAAAGGTCATTTCGGTCCGGAACTGATCCAGGAACTTTCCGACAAATGGCTGATTCCCAAAAACTTCATGTTCATCGGCTCTCCCGGCGACCGCTTTATTTACGGCATAGAAGAACTGGGCGGGGTACGGCTGGTCATTTGATTTACTCAGGCACTTTTTCCAGCCAAAAGCATAGCGTTTTCTTACCAGTTCGGGCCTTTCGCCGGCTTTGGTTTTACCTTCACGGTCCGCACTTCAATTAACCGCTGCTTCGGCACCCTGAAGACCCAGAAACCGTTTTCGGCTACTTTCTCTTTGGCGCAAACCAGTTCCGTATTTTTAACCGGCCGCACATATAAAAGGCTATCGGTTAAGGTCTGAAAAGTGGCCGGCGATTTTCCTTCGTTCTCCGAAAGTTCGTTATGATATTTGCGGAGTTCAGCCATTTCAGTTTCCAATTTTTGCACGTCGGCTGCCGCAGAAATCATTTCCGCCCGCCCGAAATATTTCTTCTGAAACTGCTGGTATGGTTGGGTAAAAACAAAATTGCAAGCCGAATCGGTAGTAACCAATCGCTGCTGTTCCTGCAAAATCAAAGTGAGTACACTATCAGCCACGCGGCGGGTTTCGGTAGCAATTTGCTGGCGGCTCATGCGTTTTACTTTCCGTTCTTCTACGGCCAACGCCACTTCTTTCAGGTTATCCAAAGGCTTTGGTTTGCAGCCAAAACTGAAAAACGCTATCAAAATCGAACAAAAAAGTATTGGTTTCATGTTGGTAACTTGGGTAAATAGCAACGGATTAAAATTTCTCCGCTGCTATTTACTATCTTTGCAGTTAAATCCCAATTTCCGGAGTAATGTTAGATAAATTAGAAGCCATAAAAATACGTTTTGAAGAAGTAAGTCAGCTCCTCATCCAGCCCGATGCTATGGAAGACCTGAAACGCTTCAAAACGCTGAACAAAGAATATAAAGATCTGGAAAAGATCGTAATTGAATATAAAAATTACCAGAACCTGCTTGGCAACATCGAAAACGCCAAACAGGTAATTGCCACCGAAAAAGACGAGGAATTCCGCGAAATGGCAAAGGGAGAACTCGATGAATTGCTGCCGCAGCGCGAAGTAATGGAAGAAGCCATTAAAGAAATGCTCATTCCGAAAGACCCGAACGACAGCAAAGACATTATTGTGGAGATCCGCGCGGGCGCGGGTGGCGACGAAGCTTCTATTTTTGCGGGCGATCTTCAGCGTATGTATTACCGTTTTGCAGAAAAGCAGGGCTGGAAAACCGAACTCATCGATGCTACCGAAGGTACTTCCGGTGGTTACAAAGAGATCATTTTCGGCGTTTCCGGCGAAGACGTTTACGGCAAAATGAAATACGAAAGCGGTGTGCACCGCGTACAGCGCGTACCAGCCACCGAAACCCAGGGCCGTATTCACACTTCCGTAGCTTCGGTGGTAGTTTTACCGGAAGTTGAAGAATTCGACATTGACTTGAACATGGGCGACATCCGGAAAGACCTTTACTGTGCTTCGGGCCCGGGTGGTCAGTCGGTAAACACCACGTATTCTGCCGTTCGTTTAACCCACTTACCTTCGGGTTTGGTGGCGCAATGCCAGGACCAGAAATCGCAGATTAAAAACTTCGAGAAAGCCCTGAAAGTATTGCGTTCGCGCGTATACGAAATGGAGCTTGCTAAGAAACTCGAAGCTGAAGGTGCCCAGCGTAAAAGCATGGTTGGCGGCGGCGACCGTTCCGATAAAATTCGTACTTACAACTACCCGCAGGGCCGCGTAACCGATCACCGCATTGGCTACACGGTTTACAACCTCCCAACCGTAATGGACGGCGGCATCGAAGATTTCATTTCCGAACTGCGCTTAGCCGAAAACGCCGAACGTCTGAAAGAAGGTGCGGTTTAAGGTAATGATTTTTTAATGTGCTAATGTGCTGTTAAAAATTTAAAGATTTAAAAATGTGGAAATTTGAAAAGGATTTCCGCACTAGATAGAAAAAGCCGGTAGCTAAATGTTACCGGCTTTTTTTGTTAATTTTGGTAATAAATGAGATTTATGAATACATTTTTAAAGGAATTCGGGAAGTGGTTTCTAGTTCTTTTAGGACTTTTTATTGCCTCAATTATATTTACTGCCACAACCGGCAAAAACAAAAGTGAAATTGTCTGGATGCTTTTTCTTGCCCCTATAATGTATTTTCCTTCTTACATGGGTGCTTTAATTCCCGCTTTTATTTTAACTCTTAATAATATCAATAATAAAAAAAGATCAATATACATAGTTGTGCTTTTAATGTGTCTACTTGGGATTTTTATTCCATATCTCATCTTTAGAAGCCCAGGAGATGATGAGTTGGAATTATATTCGTTTATACAAAAACTTCCATTCATTGTAATTGGCCTCAAAACAATTCATTACTGGTATCAGGAATGGAAAGAAAGTTGGTAGTTCAATATTAACCTTGACCCCAAATTCAAATCGCTACCTTTTTACTTTCAAAAACTAATTCAGCTTTTTATCAATCAGATATTGAATTGCTCTGCATTCGAACTCATTATCCTTTATGAACTTCACCGAACTACTCTCCGATAAAACCCAAAAACCGAAAGCCAAAACCGAAATACTGAGCAACTGGCTGACCGAAAACCCACAGGAATTAACCAACCTCATCGAATTTGCCAGAACGGCCAAAGACCCCATAAAAGCCACCTGCATCGAAGCCATTGAGTTTGCAACCAAACAAAAACCCGAAATTGCCGATCTGCACTGCCTCAATTTTGTTTCGGAAACGCTTACCGCCAAAGCGCCACGCGTGAAATGGGAATCGGCGAAAGTGATTGGCAACGTGGCGCATCTTTTCCCCGAAAACCTCGAAACCGCCGTAACCAACCTGCTCCAAAATACCGAACACGAAGGAACGGTTGTGCGTTGGGCCGCCGCTTTTGCTTTAGGCCAGATCATTAAAACCAAAGCGTCCGTTTCCAAAGAGTTAATTCCCGTTGCTGAAAACCTGGCCAGCCGCGAAGAGAAAAACAGCATTAAAAAATTCTACCTCGATGCTTTGAAAGCAGTTAAAAAGTAAACCTACAAAAACCGTCAGCTAAAGTAAACGGCAATGATATGCAGAAAAAAAAACGGTAGCATTTTCAGCTGAAAAACTAAAAGGCGGCCGCAGAAATGTTACCGGCTTTTTCTATCATAAAAACCTATCTTTGTGCGTTACGGTAAAACGGTATGGTTTCAGGCCCAAAAACCCGAAATAAATAACGCCATACCGTAGAGACAAAACAATGCTTTGTCTCTACACAACCATAAAAAAACAGCACATTAACCAATGAAATACTGCTTCGCGGCCATCATTCCTTTACTCATCTTGTTTTCAGTTTTCAGCTGCAAACCCGACGATGAAATTCTTACCCGCGACGCCGGTGCCAAACTCGAATTCTCTACCGATACCGTTTTCTTCGATACCGTTTTTGTTTCCACGGGCAGCGTAAGCAAACGCCTGAAGATCTATAACCGCAACAAAAGAGCCGTAAAAATTGACCGCATTCAGCTCGAAAAACTCGGCGCTTCCGATTTCGACCTCATCATAGACGGCGAAGCCAAAGACATGGCCTCCGGCATCACGATCCGCGGCGAAGACAGTTTGCTCATTCTCGTAAAAGTTTTCATCGATCCGAACAATTCCACCAAACCATTCATCATAGAAGACAACCTGCAATTCGAGACCAACGGCAACCGTCAGCAGGTCGTACTCAGAGCTTTTGGGCAGAACGCTAACTTTTTCCGCGACGAAGTTCTGGATTGCAACACAATCTGGGAAGGTCCAAAAGCCTATGTTTTATATGGCATTGTAGTAGTTCCGGAAAACTGCACCTTAACCATTAGAGCAGGAACCAAAGTTTACGGCCACGCCGAAGCCATACTTTATGTTCAGGGAACGTTAAAAGTGGAAGGAACTGCCAGCAAACGCGTATTCTTTCAGAACGACCGCCGCGATTCTACCTTCGCGCATGTGCCCGGCCAGTGGGAAGGGCTTTTCTTCGACACCATGAGCCGCAACAATAAACTTCAGTTTGCCGAAATTAAAAATGCGACTTATGGTCTCCGGATGATCAATTTTGATGGCAACCAGTCTGTAATTGAGAACACGATTATAAAAAACATATTTTATGCCGGAATATTAGCCTTAGATACCGATGTAAAAATTACGAACACCTTAATTACCAATTGCGGCCAATTTGCATTTGCGGGGATTGGCGGCGGGAAATATGACTTCAACTACTGCACAATTGCCAATTATACGCCGGAATTTAAACGTGACGACGAAGCTGTAGTTTTTTCTGACAGCGCCATCTATAAAAATGCCCTGCGGCCTATTAAAGACCCAATCGTAACATTCAGAAACAGCCTTCTTTGGAACGGCACGCGCAACGGAAAACTGGAAAATGAGATTCTGTTCCTGACCCGGGAAGGTCTGAAAAATGTAACTGTCGAGAACAGCTTAATCCAAACCATCCGCTACCAGAACGAATCAAAATTCACCGGCAACGGCAACATCCTGAACCAAGACCCTAAATTCACCCAGCCCGGCGATGGTTCGGTTCTGGCTCGCAAGATCAGTTACAGCCTGAAAAAAGATTCGCCGGCCATTGGCGGAGCCCGCCTGAATGGTACCACCATCGATCTTCCCGGCGAACCGCGTCCGCAAGGCGCCAACCCGAGCCCCGACATGGGCGCATACGAAAACAAAGACTAAAAAAACGCTATGATCTGGCTTCAGAAAAGTATCCGTTTCCCGGCAGTACCCCGCGGCTTTCATCTCATCACCGATCTGCTCGAAGCTCAACTTCCGGAACTCGAGCAAATTGAAGTTGGCCTGGCGCATATTTTCATCCAGCACACCTCCGCCAGCCTCACCATTTCGGAGAACGCCGATCCGGATGTACGCAAAGATTTCGAAAGCCATTTCAACGTGTTAGCTCCGGAAAATGCCCCCTATTACCGCCACACCTCCGAAGGCCCCGACGACATGCCCGCGCATATAAAAGCCGCCCTTTTAGGAACTTCCGTAACCATTCCCATTACCAAAGGCCGCTTCAACCTGGGCACCTGGCAAGGCGTCTACCTCTGCGAACACCGCAACCACGCCGGCAAGCGCACGGTTATCGTTACGTTGCAGGGTCAGTAGTTTAATTGTTGATTGTTTATTTTAGTTTCTTGAAGCAGGCTTTTCCCTTAAAGTAAGCAGCAGAGCAAGTCAACCACCCCAACCTCTCCTGTCCAGGCGGGGAGCTTTTGCTTTCTCCTAAATTTCAACTTTTTCACTCGAACGCGCAGCGGAGTGTCGTCAACAAAAGCGACAAAGAGCAAGCAAAATTTGCGCTTACGGCAGCAAATTTCGCTGTTTGCATAGCTACTGAAGTTCACTATCTATGCAATGTTCAGTTAGCTATGAAATGCAAAAAGTGAACGGGGAGCGTAAATGTCAAGCGCACTGTTTGAGCGGTCAGCGAGTTTGCGTTTGACTTGACTTTTTTGGTTCTGGGGGTAGGGGCCCTCTTTATTTGTGTCAAGACAAAAAGAACACAGAAGCTAACTATGAAAAAAAAAAGCTAACTGATAAAAGAGAAAATACCAACTATGAAAACGGTATCATTTATAGCTGAAAAACTGCTACCAGCCGGCAAGGTCCTTCAGAGCTACGCTCGCAATCTTCGCGCTCCCGCGCTCAATTGTGCTCAGGATGACATCAAAAAACGCTATCTTTTCAAGCTCAAAAAGTCAATAGCAACCGAAATTACAAACCCGATGAGATCTCTCCTATCGTCGAGATGACGATAAAAAAAACGGTATCCTTTCAGACCAAAAAAGTCAGAAATACGGCTTTATAAGTTCCCTCGACTAACGCTCGGGATGACAAGAAAAAACACTATTCTTTTCTACTAAAAAACTATCGCTTTAACCGATATAACCCTTCAGCGCCCGCCGGCTCATACCTGCCAAAAACAAGCGGCAACTTATAAACCAATTGCGGCATTAAATTCACCTCATCTACAATAAACTCCGGCGGACTTTGCACAATATTTTCCTGAATGGCAAAAACGGCTTCGTAAGTATCTAAATGGCCAAAATGTTGTTGCGCCAGTTTCCAGTTCAGGTACGGCGAAGCAGCATAATTATAAGCATAATACTGAAAATCGGAGCCTAAAACTAAAAGCTGACCGTTCACGATCTTCTTATATTTCTCGTCGGTTTTAAGTTGCAATGTGCTCGTATTGATGTTCAGATATTGGTCGATTTGAAGCGGAACGGCGTACCGCACCGCAATGATCAAAGCAAACAAAGTCAGGAAAATAACTTCGGGAATCCACCAGCGGGCACCGGGCCGGAAAAGGTAAAAACTGTAATAAGCCAGCACCGGCAGAAAATAAATGAAGCTTAATACCGAGATTTCGGGCGAAGCCAGCAACATGATTACCGCCACCCAAAACCAGACGAACATGAGCTGCTGCATTTTCTGCTGAAATACTAAACCCTGGTTCGCGCTGGCAGCAATAAAAATTCCGCCCATGATCAGCAGCAGCGGCAACGACAGCAGTTTGAGCAGATCGGTTAAAGGCAATAGCAGGTTAAAACTGAACAAGCCTTCCGCCGACAAATAATATTCCTGAAAATTATCGAGCGCGCCGTTGTAAAGGTAATACGTAGCTACAACCGCAAACGGAAAAAAGAAACCGGTAAGCAACAGCAGAAAACTCCGGAAAGTATTGGAAGCAAAAAAAGCCACCGCAAAATATGCAACTACCAGGAAAAATGAGAACGGCAGGTAACTTAGCGCGGCCAAACCAATAAAAAAACCAGCCTTAAAAAGTTTCTGGTTGTTCGAGCCTTCCTTGGAAACAATTACCAGGTAACGCAGCGAATAAACCAGAAAAGTCTGCCCCAAAAGCACCGGCGAAAGGGTATCGAATTCAAAGAAAAAACTGCCGCCCAGAATATAAAATAAAGCCGGCAAATACGTTTTCTGCGCAAAAACCTGTTGCCGGTTAAAAATAAAATTGAGGTTCAATGCCTGAAAAAGCAACAAGAACGCAGCAACCAAACGGTACATGAACAGCGAACGACCATCCAACAGATCGATCACCCAGAAGATCATGGCTGCCAGCGGGCCGGTAGTATCGAACACGTCGCGGTACATGGCAGCACCTTCTTGCAGGCGTTCGCCGAGCACCATAAATTTAAGTTCGGGCAAGGTTACGGGCACGCCAAGAAGCACCAACGGCAGGTTTATTGCCACAAAAAGCAGCAACAGAAAAACGGGCCGGGTAACGAATGCGCTGTTAAAAAATCGGATCACAGTAAAAAGCTACGGCTAATGAGCCGTTTATTCCCGTAAAATTGCCAAATTAATCCGATATATTTGCAGTTCTTATGGAAAGTAAAAGACAACAAAAGTTCGCGCGCCTGCTGCAAAAAGAGCTGGCCGAAGTGTTTCATCGCGACGTTTCGCACCTTTTTAACGGGGCATATCTGAGCATTACCACCGTGCGCACTTCTCCGGACCTGGGCGTGGTAAAAGTATATTTAAGCATGCTGCTGGCTAAAAACCCGCAGGAAATTCTGGCTACTGTTCGCGAAAATACCAAAGCTGTGCGCCACGCGCTGGCACAACGCATTAAAAACCAGGTGCGCGTAATTCCGGAACTCATTTTCTTTTTAGACGACAGTGCCGAATACGCCGCCAAAATGGATAAGATCATTTCTGATCTGGATATTCCACCCGCGCCGGAAGAAGACGCAAACAACGACGGAATTCACGACAACGATTTCACCCGCGCCGAATCGGACGAAGACGAGGAGGAATTATAGTAGCCGGTAGCAAGTATCTGGTAACAGGACTTTTTCAAGCTAAAACCCTACCGTTTTTCTTCAGAAATTAATTAGATAGGCCACGAAGAAAAGTCCCCCTTTGGAGGGGGTTGGGGGAGGACAAGAGAATTATCTGATTTTAATTTGATCAAATAATGTAAAAACCCTCCCCCCTACCCACTCCGAAGGGGGACAAAAATTACTTAACAGAATTAGCTTAGATCCATTTCTAATTATTAATTCTTAATTATTAATTCTTAATTCTTAATTAAACAGAAATGCAATACGATCCGATAAAGCGGGTTTTAGGTAACGTTTTCAACCAGACGCCTGCGCTGCGCCGCTTGTTTTACAACATGCTCGACCTGCTTTTGCTGCGCACCTGGCACGTGCATAAAGAACTGAAAGCCTGGGCAAAAGGCAAAGAAAACGCGCCGGTTAAAATTCTGGATGCGGGTTCAGGTTATGGCCAGTACACCTATTTTATGAGCAGCATGCTCCCGAAAGCTGAAATTCTGGCCGTGGACGTGAAAGAAGAGCAAATTGCCGACAGCAACCGCTTTTTCAAGGAAATAAACCGGGCCGACCGCGTAAATTTTGCCGTGGCTGATCTGGTAACTTTTCAGCAGCCCAACACTTACGATCTGGCTTTGAGCGTGGACGTAATGGAGCACATCCTGGAAGACGTAGAAGTTTTCAAAAACATTCATGCCTCGCTCAAACCCGGTGGCATGATCTTAATTTCCACGCCATCGGACCAGGGCGGCTCGGATGTGCACGAGGGCGACGACAGTTCGTTTATTGAAGAACACGTGCGCGACGGCTACAACATTCAGGAAATTCAGGACAAGTTGAAATTAGCCGGCTTTAGCAAAACCGAAGCGCGTTATTCTTACGGCAAACCAGGCCAGGTTTCGTGGCGCTTATCCATGAAATACCCGATCCTGATGCTGGGTACATCCAAAGCTTTCTTTGCGCTGCTGCCGTTCTACTACGTACTTACCTTCCCGGTTAGCTTCATCCTGAACTGGTTCGATGCAAATAAAAAGCACCCGACCGGCACCGGTTTAATTGTGAAAGCCTGGAAGTAAGTTCTGAGTTTTTGGGGGATTTTGGATAGCGCTTTTTGAAGGAGAAAATCAGATTTTGAAGGTCATGCAATCTATTCGCTTTAATTTTTTGGCCTTCTTTCTTATTTTCTTTTTAATTGGATGTCAACAAAATACTGCTACAAGTAAAATGCAATACGCAGACTCTAAATATAAAGAAGGACAAATCTGGGCTTATAAAACCAGGAGCAACGAAAAAGAATCTTTTCTGACAATCCTAAAAGTTGAGAAAGAGGCTGAAGGAATAATTATTCATATTGCTGTAGATAGCGCTAAAATCAAAAATCCAAATCTTAAAGTAGGTTATTCTTCTTCAATTGGACATTTACCATTTAGTAAAGAGGCGCTAAATAAAAGTGTTACTATGTTAATTAGTAACAAGAATGAACTACCTAACTATCTGGATGGATATCAAGAATGGAGACAAGCTTATAATAAAGGAGAAGCTGGTGTTTTCTCAATAACTGTTGCTGAAGCAGTTGCTTATGTCGAAGAAACTATGAATAAATAATCGTTTTATCTTTACTTCTTAGTTATTGATGTTTTCACCAACAACGGCAGCCAAACTACTTCATCAAAATAAGAAAGAGACTTTTACTTTTTCACCCAATCAGCATACCGTTTTAGAAACCAATCATGCGTAAAAAGCAGCCTTACAACGAAGCAACCCAAAGCATTATTAACGCCGACATTGAAAATAATGGCTGCCACATTGTAGTAGTAGAAGCCGACGATTATTTGCCAGCTTTTGCTTATACCATCGGGTTGTTTCAAACCTACGGCCACCCGGAAATCATCTGCTTTGGCCTCGCGCCGGAAGTTCTGAAAACACTATTGCAAGATGCCCAAAAACTCATCAAGCAAGGCAAGAAATTAATTCCGGGTTATTTGTTTCCGGAGTTTCTGAAAGGCTTTAACGCGCAGTTTTTACGGGTGAACCCGGAATATTACGCCAATTATTTCCCGCTCGCGCAGCATTTTTACAATTTCCGGAGTTTCCCGGCGCTGCAACTGGTCTGGCCCGATAAGCAACAGAAATTTCCCTGGGAAGCTGGTTTTAACGCCGATCTGAAATTCAACCAGCCGCTTTTAGACCGCAATACCGATTTTAAATTCCTGGAAGAGCGCGGTGTAAGGGTTTTTACAACCAAACAGGTACTGGCCGGCCAACCAATTTCGTATGTTTACCATAACGAACAAGGCGACTGGCAATTCATGTCTGATTCGAAACCGAATGCCAAAGATGCGCGCATTGTGTGCCTCGAAGATATTACGCGCCTCGACCCGAGCGTAAACGATATTTATTTTTTACCTTTCGGCTGGTATGCCTGGCGCAACTCTCCGCAAGAAAAATGGGTAACCGAAAAACTGCCGGAAGAAGCCTAGATAGCACATCAGCACATTAAAAAATTAGCACCTTAACCATGAATGTTTCCTTTCTCATCGCAAAGCGGTACTTCCGGTCGAAGAAAAAGCGGAACATCATCAGCATTATTTCCAATATTTCCATGATCGGGGTGGCCGTGGGAACCATGGCGCTTATCATTGTGCTATCGGTTTTTAATGGCATCGAAGATCTGATCCGCTCGCTTTACGGCAGCTTCGACCCAGATCTGAAAATTACCGCCGTAGAAGGCAAAAATTTTGAAGTTACGCCTGAATTCCTCAAAAATATTCAAGGCATAAAAGGCGTAGACCTGGTTTCGGAAACGGTGGAAGACAATGCCCTGCTCCGTTACCAGGACCGGCAGATGATCGTGAAACTGAAGGGCGTAAGCGATAATTATTTCCTCCAAAACGGCATCGATTCTTCTCTTACCGAAGGCAACGCAGTGCTGAAAAAAAACGGATTACAATACGCATTGCTGGGCCGTGGCGTGCAGGTACAACTTTCCGTCCGTACCGATAACCCGTTCGCCGGCCTGCAGGTTTTGTACCCGAAAGCCAGTAAAAAGATCTCGCTGAACCCTGAAAATGCGTTCAACGAAAAAGGCATTATGCCGGGCGGCGTATTTGCCATTGAGCGCCAGTACGACGATAATTACGTGTTCGTGCCCCTGGAATTTGCCCGCGACCTGTTCAATTATGGTGAAAAACGCAGCGCTCTGGAAGTAAAAGTAACCGACAAAGTAAACCCCGACAAAGTAAAACGCCAGCTCAAAAAATTACTCGGCCCAAAATTCCAGGTTCAAAACTCCGACGAACAACATACCAGTTTACTCCGCGCAGTAAAGGTTGAAAAACTCTTCGTGTTCATCACGTTTGCCTTCATTTTGCTTATCGCCTCGCTCAATATTTTCTTCTCTCTTTCCATGCTGGTGATAGATAAGAAAAAGGACATTGCCATTTTAGCTTCCATGGGTGCTAGTTCTACTATCATCCGTAATATTTTCCTCTTTGAAGGCGCCATTGTGGCGTTATCTGGTGCAGGAGCCGGCTTGTTTATTGGAATGGTTATTTGCTGGGCCCAACAAACGTTCGGACTCATTTCCATGGGCATGACCACCGCCGTAGTAGATTCTTACCCCGTAAAAATGCAGGCCCTGGATTTCATTTTCACCGGCATTGCCATTATTGCCATTACTCTCATCGTTTCTATTCGCCCTGCCCGCCGCGCCGCAGCCTTGCAGATCAAAGATAATTTGTAAGCTTCCTGGATCAGGGTTTTTAATTGACTGAATTTAGGTTTATTGGATTCAGGGATTTTGTCTTTGAACACGATTTAAAGGATTATTGGGATGGGCAGGATTTTCTTTTGAAATAGGCTTCATTCTTTAAAGCAAGCGGCAAAGCAGGTCAACCACCCCTAACCCCTCCTGTCCAGGCGGGGAGCTTTTATTCTCTACCTTATTCTTACTTTTCACGCATATCGCCAGCGCAGCGTTTCCTCAAAATCACGTCAGCTAGAAAACTAAACTAAAAAGAAGCTGACTACGAAGGGAAACTGACACCAGTTTCTGTGAGAGCGGCCTCCAAGTCTTCCGGTGCCGCAGGCATGCCGCGTGCGGCAAGGAAGGGTTGCAGCCGCGAACGCAGAAACGAAGCCGCCCGGCTTGAGGGAGAAAATTGCCGATGGAAGTTTAAAGCCACCTGTTTAGCAGAAACAGTATTTCAAAAACGCTATCCTTTGTAGCTCAAAAACTCAATAGCAAACAAAACTACCAACTTGAAGAGATCTCTCCTTCCGTCGAGATGACGAAATAAACAGTATGATTTGAAGCAAAAAACTCAGAAATGCGGCTTTATAAGTTTCCTCGACTAGAGCTCGGAATGACGAAAAACGCTATTCTTTCAAACAGAAAAACTCATTAGCAAACATTACCACCAACCCGAAGAGATCTCTCCTATCGTCGAGATGACGAGAAAAACCATTAATTCCCGCCACCGCTTTTCCCGCTTTTCACATCATCATTTTCAATGCCACGCTTTTTCTGCGCAATACCACCTTTCAGTTCCCCGAATTTGTACGTAAACGCAATTCCTACGCGGCGAATAACAAACTCCGACTCCTGGCGCTGAAAGAAATGCGGATCGTTAATTTCGTTTATCCAGCGGCGCGTTCTTTGAAAAGGGTTATTTACCGCCAGGCTTATCGTGGCTTTATCATCTTTCAGGAAAGTTTTGCCGAATGTGAAACCGGAATGGAAATAACCGCCCGAACGCCCCTGTAATTGCACCGAACGCGAAGAAAAACCTAGGTTCCCGTTCAGTTTCCAGTTCTTTTCGAATTTGTAGCCGGCGTAAGCAAACGTGCTCATTGTAAAACCATCGTTGGTTACTTTTTTGCCTTGCACCGAACCGGTCAGATACACGTAATTTACCACGGTATTCAGGTTCAGGTTCAGCTTTTTGGTCAGGTTTAAGTTGCCGTTTAAGCTTATTCCTACATTCTGCTGTTTGCCAATATTATCGTAAGTAGTAATGGAAGTATCGCCGCGCAAAGTGGTAAATTCCTGGATAGCGTTGTTGGTAAAATTGTAGAACAGGCTGGAATTAAGCGACGAATTTTTAACAAAAGCACTGTGCGCCAATTCAAAAGCATGGCTCACCGTGGCATCGAGTTCCGGGTTACCGAAAGAGATATTCTTGGGATCGATGCGGTTTACGTAAGGGTTCAGATACCACAAGCCCGGCCGTTCGAGACGCTGGGTATAGCTTAGTTTCATATCCTGCATTTCTTTCAGTTTCCGCGAAATGGCTACCGACGGGATCAGGTTGAAATAATCCTGTTGGGCAACCGTTTCGGAAGTTTTGAAAGTGGCATCGATTTTCGTTTCTTCCAGCCTCGCTCCCAGCCGCATACCCCAGTCGTTCTTTTTCAGGCTCACGGAAGAATAGCCGGCGTAAATATCCTGGCGGTAATCGAAATCGTTGCTCTGGCTGGGATCAATTTCAAACTGGCCGGTATTTTCGTTGAGCAGCGCATAAAAATAAGTGCTGTTGTTCAGGCGCGTAATGGTTTTCAAACCCATTTCCCAGGTATTTTTCCCGAAAGGCTGCACGTAATCGGCCTGAATAGTATGCTCGGTTTCGTCGTTTTCGTTTTCAGTTTTGCTGGTATTGGCTACGTAATTGAGCTCCGGGATATAAGAAAAATCGGTGGAATTGCCGTAACCGTTATTGCTGCGTTTGTAAGAAAGCGTAAAAACCTGCTCTGCGTGCTTCCGGAAACTGCGCTGATAATCGAAACTGAGATCGTGGCCCTGCCAGAAATTGCTCCCGGCTTCACTGCGAATATATTGCTGCAACGGCCTGCCCAGGGAATCGGAAGAAAGCACGTTTTGCACCGAATTATTATCGTTGTTGCCTTTATACATGCTCAGGCTGCCCGTAAATAAATTCAGGGAATCGAGCTCGAAACTTACCTGCGCATTGCCGTAACGGTTGCGGCCATCGCCTTTGCCGGTGCCATTTTGCGTTAATTGCGCCCCGTTGGTTTCGCGCCTTAAATACTGGTGCTGGTTTTCCGGCGACCACCAGGAATTGCTGCCGCCAGAACCTGAAAAGCCGAATTTCCCGGTTTTCACAGTTACATAAGCGTTGCCGTTATAAGAAGTAGGTGTGCGCAAACCAGCACTCAAAGAACCGTTGTAACCGCCCGGATTATTCTTATTGGTAATAATATTAATGATGCCTCCCACGCCTTCGGCTTCGTATTTAGCTGGCGGATTGGTAATTACTTCGATCTTTTTTATGGAACTGGCTGGCATGCTTTTCAGCACATCTTTCGGGTTTTGTACAAAAAGCGCCGAGGTTTTGCCGTTTATTAAAACCCGGTAACTGCCGCTGCCTTTCAGTTGAATATTATCGTCGGCATCTACGGTTACCATGGGTACTTTCCGGAGCATATCCAGTACCGTTTCGGTTTTGCTTTCGGGGTCGGCTTCTACATCGTAACTAATTTTGTCAATATCCTGCGTAACCAACATTTTCTGAGTGGTAATTTCCACTTCTTTCAGCTGGCGGGCATCGGGTTGCAGTTTTATAGCCGGAAGCTGTACCGTTTGGTTGGCGGCAGTAAGATTTTCAACTTGAATAATTTCCGGCTTGAAACCCACGTAAGAGATCATCACTTCGTAAGGCTTAAAAGCTAAACCGGAAAACTGAAAAGCGCCTTTTTCGTCGGTATAAGTGCTTTTGAGGAACGTAGTCTGGTTGGTTTCGCGTAGGCTTACGGTTACAAAACTGAGCGGCGTGGTTTTTACCGAATCAGCAACCTGGCCTTTAATTATGCCGGAAGCGGTTTGCGAAATTGCCGGAAAGGAAACCACCAGCAGTGCCAGCAGCAAATAAAAGTATTTCATAGTTCGGGTAAAAAAAGGCTGATTTTCCGGCTTGCGTAATTTCGAAAAAGCAAAGGTACAACAAATAACAACCTGCTACTTCAGAATCCTGCATACGGACTTTTTTAACGCGGGAACCTACCGTTTTTGTATGTTGAAACGATAAAAAGCTACGCTGAAAGTTGGCCAGACAAAGCACTTTTTCGACCCAAAACCATAGCGTTTTTACCCGCAACTTCTTCCAAGACAAATTCAAAACCCAAAACCCTATGGTTTTTCCATAAAAAAGTCAATAAAAGCAGGAAACAAACAAAACCGGTTTTTCAGAAGCAAAATATTAACCCGAAAGTTTAAGCATTCTACCAAAAAAGAGCTATCTTTAAAGTCCGATATAGCGTTTGGGGATGAAGGTTTTTACAACACAGCCGTTTCAGGCAGTTTATTCGCTTTTTGAGCACGAGTATTTAGGTTATTTATTCGAGTCTTTTGTTGTTCAGATAAATTCCCGCAACCATCTTACTTTACAGCATCAAAACATTTCGGTTAAAAACGCCGATGAATTCGCCTCGCGCCTCGATGCGCTGGATTTTAAACTCATTCCGCTTATCGACCAGATCCAGCAGGATGCAGTTTACAAACGCTTCTGCGCGAAGAAAATGACCTTAACGGATTTCTTCCTCAAAACCTTCGATCCGGAAAAAGGCGACAAAGACCTGCAGGAAAATATTAAAAGCTACGTGGAAACCCGTATGGCTAAAATTCTGGCTTTGCTGACTGAAAAACGCGTTTTTATAATGGGCAAAGACGGCGAACCGACCTGGAAAGAAATTAAAATGGCCGGCGAAAAAGCTACCGTTCTGTTCCATTTCCGGAGAAACGAAGAAAATACGCACTATTTCCCTACCATAAAACACAACGGCCAGAAACTTGATTTTCAGTATAAAGATGCTGCTTTAATTTGTAACGAACCGGCCTGGCTCCTGCTCGAAGACAAACTCTATAGCTTTGAAAAAGAAGTAGATGGCAAAAAATTACAGCCATTCCTGCGCAAAAATTTCATTGTGATTCCGCGCAAAGTTGAAGAAACGTATTTCACCAAATTTGTGGCGCCGCTGGTAGAATCTTTTGATGTGTATGCGAAAGGTTTTGAAATAAAATCGGAACGCTACGAACCGCAGCCACATTTAACGTTTTCCGAAGTGAATTCCGGCATTCCGGCCAAAGATATGTTCCAGAGCAGAAACGGGGCCGATAGAAATGCGGTGCAGGAGAAAATTCTGTTCAATTTGGCTTTTCAGTACGGAAAGTATACCGTTTTGAACCACGAAGCCAAACGCATCAGCGTGAACATCGAGAAAACCCAGGATTCTTACATTTTCCACCGCCTGATCCGCGATGTAAACCACGAAAAGGAATTCCTGAAAAAACTCTCTGATCGCGAACTGGAAGTAAAAAACGGCAAAGCAGTTTTAGATAAATCTTTGGCTTTCAGCTGGCTGAACCAGCACGCGCAGGAACTTGAAAAACAAGGCTTTATTATAGAACAAGCCCATTCGCAGACGAACAAAAATTACTTTATCGGTGAAATTTCGCTGAACGTGGGCATTACCGAAAACAACGACTGGTTCGATATTTACGGCACCGTGCGTTTCGGCGATTTTGAGATTCCGTTCATCAAGCTGCGGCCGTATATTCTGAACCGCAAAAACGAATACCGCCTGCCGAACGGCCAGATTGCCATCATTCCGGATGAGTGGTTTACGCAGTATATTGAGCTTTTTGCATTCTCGGATGGCGAAGAAGAACTCACGATCAAGAAACACCACCTCGCTTTAATTACCGATCTGCAGAATGGCAACCTGGCAACTGTAACCATGACCCGGAAGCTGGAAAAACTGCGCGAATTCGAAGAAATTGAAGATAAACCGCTGCCGGCCGGCTTTAAAGGCACTTTGCGTCCGTATCAGAAAGCGGGTTATAACTGGCTGCATTTCGTAAAAGATTACAAGTTTGGTGGTTGCCTGGCGGATGATATGGGCCTTGGAAAAACCGTACAAACGCTGGCCATGCTGCAACACCGCAAAGAAAACGGCGCCGATTCGGCTACGCTTTTGGTCATGCCAACTTCGCTTATTTACAACTGGCTGAACGAAGCGCAAAAGTTTACGCCGCACCTCCGCATTTTGAATTACACCGGCACCTACCGCGAAAAAACGGTTTCCATTTTCAAGCATTACGATGTGATCCTGACTTCGTACGGCATTGTGCGCCTGGATACCGAATTGCTGAAAAAATACTATTTCGATTATATCATTCTCGATGAATCGCAGGCCATAAAAAACCCGAATTCCAACACTTCGCTTTCCGTTCGGGAATTGAAATCGCGGCACCGCTTGATCTTAACAGGCACGCCGGTGGAAAACAGCACGATGGACCTTTGGAGCCAGATGAGTTTCATTAATCCGGGGCTGTTGGGTTCGCAGAATTTCTTCCGCAACGAGTTTTTAAAACCGATCGAGAAAGACAAGGACGAAGTAAAAACAAAAAAACTGCACGCGCTAATCAAGCCATTCATTTTGCGCAGGCATAAAAGTCAGGTTGCCACCGAACTTCCGGCTAAAGTAGAGCACACCACCTACTGTCAGATGACCGAAGAACAGGAACAGGCGTACGAAGAAACCAAGAGCTATTATCGCAATAAAATTCTGAAAAGCATTGAAGAGCACGGCGCGAATAAAAGTCAGTTCATGCTCTTGCAGGGCCTCATGAAATTGCGCCAAATTGCGAACCACCCCGGCATGGCCAACCCCGAATACGAAGGCGAAAGCGGCAAACTTAAAGAAGTAATCCGGATGACGCGGAACGTAGTAGCAAAAGGCCATAAAGTTTTAATTTTCAGCCAGTTTGTAAAGCATTTAGAACTCGTACGCCAAGCGCTGAACGAAAAAAAGATTTCTTATACCTACCTGGATGGCAACACCAAAGACCGGCAGGCGCAGGTAGATCGTTTTCAGAAAGACACGTCTATTCAGGTATTTTTAATTTCGCTGAAAGCGGGTGGCGTAGGGTTAAATTTAACCGCCGCAGATTACGTGTTCATTCTGGACCCGTGGTGGAACCCGGCAGTAGAAGCGCAAGCCGTGGACCGCGCGCACAGAATTGGTCAGCAGAATACGGTTTTCACTTATAAATTCATCGCGAAAAATACCGTAGAAGAAAAGATCCTGGCGCTGCAAAACAAGAAAATTCAGCTCGTAACCGATCTTATTTCTACCGATGAAACCGTGATCAAGAGTTTGACGAAGGAAGATATCGAGAATCTGCTTTCTTAAATAACTGAATAAAAGCAAAAGTAGCGTAGGCATTAAAACCAGCGCTACTTTCGCTACCGATAAAATCCTCTAAATAAAAAAGCCGCATTTCAGCGGCTTTTTTGGCTTCAAACCATAGCGTTTTCTACTTCACAAAACTTGTAATTGCCGGCACCAATTCTTTAGCCAGCGGCAGATCAGGGTTCGCATAAGTGGCAATGTTTTGCACCGGATCGGCGGGAGCGTTTTTCAGCACGTGGTTCATATTATCGATCACAAGCAATTTGGCATCGGGTTTCGCTTTTGCCAGCAACTGCGCTTCACTTACCGGCACCTGCAAGTCAGATTTTCCCTGGATAATAAGCGTTTTGGCTTTCAGTTTTTTCAGGTCCTTGGCGGGCTTATACTTCATCCAAGAAATTAAATACGGCTGCACACTCGGGCGGAAAAGCGCTTCGAGATAAGGACTGTAATTTTTTACCTGCTTCCCTTGCTGCAATTCCGTTACAATTTTCTGCACTTCGGTTTTCACCATGTCGGGTTGTTTTTCGACCTGCATTAAAAGGATGGAATCTGCCGAATTTGCGGCTCCGGCAATAGAAACGAACGCCGCCGGATTGGTTGCTAAAGCAGCTTCCAGACCGATCAGCGAACCTTCGGAATGGCCAATTACTACCACTTTATTAAAGCGTTTATCTTTCTGCAACAAGCGAATCCATTCGGCTGCATCGTTAATATAATTTTCGAAACGGAGGTCAGTTTCAGCTTTTCCGGCTGCCTGGCTGGCAGCAATGCCGCGTTTATCGTAACGCACCGTAGCAATGCCGTTGGCAGCAAGTCCTTCGGCCAGCATTTTCAGCGAATTATTGACCATTTGCGCATTATTGCCGTTACGGTCGGTCGGGCCGGAACCACTGATGATCAGCGCAACCGTTGCACCTTTTTTCTGCGCCGCAACGTCCTCCATGAGCGAACCATGAAGTACGCCGTCGGAAGTTTTCAGGGAGATGTCGCTTTCTTTGAATTTTGCAGCCTGCGCCAACACATTGGTAAAGATCGCGCCGCTGAGCATAACAGATAGAATAAGTTTTTTCATAGCTTCATTTATATATAGTAAACTTAAGGAATTTTGCGTTTAAAACGGCATGTAACTGCGTATAAATTAAGCCTGTAGTTAAATAAAACGTACTGATTACGGAATTTTCAAAACCTAAATTCATTTTTTCGGTTGAAGAAAGATGCGCGGAAACGCTATGTTTTCGGCACTAAAAACTACGAACCACCTATGAAAACAGCAGCAGTGATCGGATCCGGCGTGGCAGGATTGGCTACGGCTATCCGGCTGGCGCTGCAAAATTTTGAAGTAACGGTTTTTGAAGCGAACAGCACGTTTGGCGGCAAAATGACGGAGTTCAGCATGGATGGTTTCCGGTTCGACAAAGGCCCTTCGCTGTTTACCATGCCGCATTTGGTGGACGATCTTTTTTATGCTGCCGGCCGCCGGCCAACCGATTATTTCCGCTATCAGATCCTGGATATTATCACCAAATATCATTTTGCCGACGGCACGCAACTGCATGCTTACCGCGATCATCATAAATTTCAGGAGGAAGTGGAGCAAACGCTAGGCATTCCGAAAAAAAAAGTAAGATGGTTTCTGAAACGCAGCGCACATTTATACAACGCTACTTCGGCAACGTTTCTGCACAAATCTTTGCACAAACTTTCTACTTATTTCAGCCCCGATATTTTTAAAGCCATAGCAGCCACCCCGCGTCTGGGTTTGAGCAAAAACATGCACCAGACCAACGAAGAGGATTTTCAGGATTCCCGTTTTGTGCAGTTACTCGACCGTTTTGCTACTTACAATGGTTCGGACCCGTATCAGGCACCGGCTACGCTTAACATCATTCCACATTTAGAGCATAATATCGGCGCTTTTTACCCCGAAAACGGTATCTTTTCCATTGCTAAAAGTCTGCATAAACTGGCCGGAGAATTGGGCGTAAAATTCCATTTCAACGAAAAAGCCGAAGAAATAACGCTATGCGAAGACCGCAAAAAAGTGACGGGTTTGCGCACCGTTAAAGCAACATATACCTTCGATGCCGTGGTGAGCAATATGGATGTGGTGCCGACCTATCGGAAACTTCTGCCAACCCTGAAAGCGCCCGAAAAAACCTTAAACCAACCGCGTTCGAGTTCAGCACTTATTTTTTACTGGGGCATAAACCGTACGTTTCCGGAGCTGCACCTGCACAACATTTTCTTCAGTCAGGATTATAAGCAGGAATTCGAGCATATCTTTAAACACAAAACCATTCACCACGACCCGACCGTTTACGTGAATATTAGCAGCAAATTTACGCCCACAGATGCGCCCGAAAACGCCGAAAACTGGTTTGTAATGGTAAATGTGCCGCACAACGAAGGTCAGGATTGGGATAAACTGATTGCCGAAACCCGCGAAAACGTATTCAAAAAACTAAACAAACATTTAAAGACAGACCTGCAAAATCACCTGACATGCGAAAAAACCTGGGACCCGCGCGGCATCGAGCTCGAAACCGGTTCGGTGGGCGGCGCTTTGTACGGCAGCAGTTCCAATAATGCCATGGCAGCTTTTTTGCGGCACCCTAATTTTAAGCGACAGGTAAAAGGGTTATATTTTTGCGGCGGCAGCGTACACCCCGGCGGCGGCATTCCGCTGTGTTTGTTAAGCGCCAAAATTGTAAGCGACCTCGTAAAAAATGATTACCGCTGAAACCCTGAAAACCGTTTCCTCTTCCCGACTTTTTACCGACAAAAAGCTAGCGTTTTCGGCGGCCGTGTTGGTTATTTTTCATGCGGTAGGTTTCTGGGGCCTGGTTTTTAGCGGCACCCCGGAAACGTATCAGAATTTAACGCCGCTCAATTTGCTGCTCACCAATTTCCTGCTTTTCCTGCACCATAAAAACTTTAATGCGGCCTTCTTTTTATTTGCGCTGATTACCTTTGCTGCTGGTTTTCTGGCCGAAGTGCTGGGCGTGCATACCGGTTTGCTTTTCGGGAATTATGTTTATGGCGAAGCGCTGGGTTTTAAACTCTGGGAAGTGCCTTTGCTCATTGGCCTGAACTGGGTAATGCTGGTTTACTGCATTGGCATAACGGTACGGAATTGGACTGAAAAACCCTGGCTGGCAGCCATCATTTCGGCGCTACTTATGGTTTTGCTCGATTATTTTATTGAACCCGTAGCCGTGCGTTTCGATTTCTGGAGCTGGCAAAACAACGAAATTCCGTTGCAGAATTATGCGGGCTGGCTACTACTGGCGTTGATTTTGCAACTTTATTTCCAGCGAAGCAACGTTCCCAAAACCAATGCTGTGGCGCCGCTGGTGTTCCTGTTACAAGCTGTGTTTTTTATTGCACTAAATATAACACTTCAATAACTTTTCCAATTTTTACGCACTTATAAAGCAACGCAGTATTCCTATTCCGTTTTTTTCGTGTAGATTTATGAAAAATATGCTCGCAAGGCATGGATGTGAGAACGGAAATATTAGACAAAGCAATTACCTGGTTTTATCAGAATGGCGTTAAAGACCTGACTGAGAGCCGTATTTGCGACCACTTACAACTTAGCGAACAAACTTTTCCTCAAATTTTCCGCGACAAGGAAGACTTGGTGCGCCAGGCCGTGGAATACAGCCTGAATGCTACCGATGTTTTTCCGACCGAAATAATGGCGGCCGCGCAAAACCCGGTTGAAGAAATAATCCTGATGTTTAAAAGCTGCGCCGACCAGGTGAAAGACGTGCATCCGGGCTTTTTTATTCAGATCCAATACCTTTACCCAGCTGCCTGGAACACCTACCAGCGCCACCTGCAGATCAATTATTATTACCAGTTCTACGATCTGCTCAACGAAGGCATCCGTCAGAAACTTTTCCGGCACGATATTAACCTCGAGATCGTTACCAAAGTGCTTATCGAGCAGCTGAACGTAATGCACAACACGCATTTGTTCCCAAAGCACCGTTACAACATGGGCGAAGTTTTTCGCAATATTTTCCTGAATTACCTGCGCGGAATTTGCACCGAAACCGGTGGACAAATTGCCGATGCGTTTTTCTCGGACAATACTTTTTAAGCTTTTTACCCTACCTTTTCATGTTTCCTGCGTAGAGAAACCTGTTATTCCGCTGCTGTATTTTCTTTAAAAATTGCATTCCGCAGGTGTCCAACTTGGCTTTTCAGCCTGAAAATTATAAATTTACAATCCGGCTTCTGCTTTATTCCATATTTTAATGGAAGTCCGGACAAATTAAGCACGCATGAACACGACGGTAAAAGATACGATCTTAGGCGAAACCATTATTCTTTTCCAGCAGGAAGGCATTGAAGCATTTTCGGAAGATGAGCTGCGGCAAAAACTCGATATTTCGCAGGCTACTTTTAACGAACTGTTTTCGAGCAAAGCCAACCTGGTGCGCCAAACGCTGCTTTTTGATATTGAGAAGCAGCAAAAGTATCAGAAAGAACTGGTAAAAGATGCCAAAAGCGCCATCGAAGAGATCCTGCTTATGATCCAGAACGGCATTAAAAACATGAAAGCCACTAATCCGGCATATATTCTGGATCTGCAGCAGCATTATCCGGAAGTCTGGCAAATTGCCCTGGATCACCTCAACACGCATTCTTACCACCAGATCTACGACATTCTGAACCGTGGTGTGCAAGGCGGCGAATTCCGGAAAGATCTGAACCTGCAATTGGTAACCAAAATTATGCTCGAAATGGTTGGCTTACTGCTAAACCCGCAGGTATTTCCGCCAGAACGCTATAGTTTATCGGAGGTTTACCGCAGCATTTACCTTTATTACATTCGCGGCATCTGCACCGAAAACGGCGCTAAAAATGCCGATAATTTCTTTGCCAAATACAGCGTTTAGTTTTTATTGAGCGAATTTCTGAAGGATTGCATGAAAGAATAATTCCAGAATTCAGTTTTAAGTAAACATACAAAAGCCGCCCTGAAGTTAATTCCGGGCGGCTTTCCTGTTTAAAACGCTATGGTTTCGGGCTTAAAAAGTCAGGCAAAAATTTATACGCTGAATTTTTCAGCCATTTTCTGCTGCAGGATCTCCTGCACCTCCGGCTTTTCAAAATCAGCTTCGGTCTTGATATACTTCATCAGCTTTTTCATGATCTTTTCCTGTTTCTGCCCGTTTTTCATTGCTTTTGCATACGGAATATCCGGGCTGAAAGTAACCATGGTGTAAAGCGGGATCCACTGCTCCGGATACATGGCGTTGATCTTGCCTTCTATCTTTTTCTGCAGCAAAAACTGCGGATCGGCTACTTTATCGCGCATTTCCACAAAGTTAAGCACTGCTAAGTCGGCAATGGCATCGGCGTTTGGTTTGCGCGAGGTTTCGAATGCTTTGAAAATGGTTTCCCAATCATTGTCGTGGGCTTCCATAAGCTGGTTCAGCACGGTGCAATCTTCAAAACCGGCGTTCATTCCCTGTCCATAAAAAGGAACCACTGCGTGCGCCGCATCGCCAATTAACGCTACTTTATCCTGGTACGTCCACGGGAAACATTTTACGGTTACCAGCGTGCCGGTTGGGTTGCCGAAATAATCTTCCAGCAAAGTAGGCATTAACGGTAAAGCATCCGGAAAAACTTCTGAGAAGAATTTCGTTACATCGGCTTCGGTTTTTAAAGCGCTGAAAGAATGTTCGCCTTCGTAAGGGAAAAACATGGTGCAGGTAAAACTGCCGTCCAGGTTTGGCAAGGCAATCATCATGTATTGGCCGCGCGGCCAGATGTGCAGGGCATTTTTTTCGAGCTGCCACGTTCCGTTTTCGCCGGGCGCAATGGTCAGTTCCTTGTAGCCATATTCCAGGTAACTCTGCGAATATTCGAAACGCTCGGTTTTCTGCAAAACGCTCCGAACAGCCGAAAATGCACCATCGGCCCCAAAAACACGTTCGGCCTGCACTTTGGTATCTTCGTTGGTTTGCGGATTATGGAATTCTAAAGTATTGGTTTTGAGGTCGAGATTGGTGAGTTGTTGGTTGAAATGCAGGTTAATGTTCGGGTTTTCTTCCGCCAGGTCCATCAGTTTCATATTCAGGCCGCCTCGCGAAACCGAATAAATGCCCTGCCCTTCTTTGCCATACGGCTGGCTGGTTAAATTGCCTTTCACATCGTGCATTACGCGCTTATACATCGGAATGCCTACTTTCCGGATATCGTCGCCGATGCCAATGCCTTCCAGCGCGCGCCAGCCACGGTCGCTGAGAGCCAGGTTTATAGAACGTCCGCCACCAATATCAGCTTTGCGCATATCCGGGCGGCGTTCGAAAATAGTAACTTTATTGCCTTTTTTAGCGAGGTAAAGCGCCAGCAGCGAGCCGACCAGGCCGGCGCCTACTATAGTGGCGTTTGGTTGAGATTCACGCATACCTTATCCTTCTGAAATGAATTAAAATCGGGTTCAGGAAGTAAAGGTAAAAAGATTCAGGTTTTTTGAAACAGGAAATCCGTAAATTGAAGTGAAACCACCTTATTACTTTACGAGCGGCGTAGCCAGCGCAATATGCACAGGGGTTTTATTGACTTTAGCGCAGCATGTATTTTTGGTCTGCCGGCAAAGTTCAAAAGACCACTGGTTCAGTTTCTTTAAAGACGTATTGGCCGCGTCGGGCATCTGGATCTGCAGGAATAAAAATATGCTCAAGCCAGCTTTCAGCAATAAATGCTTCTGATTTTTCGGAGTAGTTTTTACAATTCTGGCCATAGCACTCGGGTTTACTTTTGAGAGAATCAGGGTAAAAACAGCACAATTAAAATTGGCTTTCTGTTTTTACTTTACTAAAGCTACAACTAAAAAATACCAATACCACACAAAATTATTCTATCTTAGTAAAGTGTTCTTTTTCAAAGGTAAGCGTGGCATTTTGGCTGGTTAGCAATGACTCAAGAAAGTTCAAATCCACTTAAAAAAGCTTTTTAACAGATGTCCCGGGTTGTTTCCTGAAGAAAAATGAATTTCAGCATTCACGTAAACCTATGCCAGCTCCGGTTTTCAGAAAGAAGACTTTATGCAGCCTCAAACATTTCTGAATTCCGGGCAATGTGAGTTTTTCGGGCTAAAAGCATAGCGTTTTTTACGGGCGCAAACCCTGGTTCCCGGAGTCTAGCACGTATTTCCAGAAACCTTTGGCGTCTTTCTTCCAGATCGAAACGTAAGTGCCGTCCGTCGTAATTACTTTCCCATCTATGTCGCGGGTTTCCATTAAATACGTGCCGTAGGTATAAGCCATATCGCCGGAAGCAGCAATATCGGCATACTGTGGCGACCACGTTAAGCGAATTCCATCATCGGAAGTTCTGGACATGTACATCCGGATATTTTCGCGGCCGGTAATGGGCTGGGTTTTAGCCCGCAGCAGCACGGCATCGTCGGCAGCGTAGGCTATAAAAGCAGTGTTCAGGCCTTTTTCTTCACTCATTTTAGAAAAATCGCGGTCGGCCTGCATTACGGCTTCGCGGGTATCGCCGGTATTCTGGGGGCCGGCCAAACGAGATGTACTGGTACAGGCAGAAGCAAACGCCACGGCCAAACCAAGCAAAAGCTGAGAAGTAAAGTTTTTCATAGTAACTGGAATAAAGCGGACAACGTGCCGGTAAACAGCGGTTTTTAACGTGTTTAGTATACTGTTTCTGGCAGAAAAAGGTGTTTTAAAAACGCAAAAGCCCTACGGGTTAGGCAGGGCTCTCACGGTTTCTGACAAAACAAGGTAATGAGATGATGAAATGCGGCAATTCATAGAATATAGCGCAACCCTAATGTACAAACATTTGTCAGAAATCCAAATAATTATGCCGAATATTTTCCTGAATGCAGTTTTTTAGCTGTTTTAAAATGCAAAGCCTAGTTTAAAACCGAGTGAAAGCAGCATGCCGCGGCGTAATTCGTCTTTCAGTTTCAGGTGCGTGGTAGTTTGCCCGGTGGCCGGATCATAGATCACACTGTAATTTTCGATGCGGTCTTTATAGAATTTATAACGCATGCCAATACCGCCATAGAAATCGAAAAAGATGCGGTCGCTGGTCTGATTGATATAGCCGATCACAAATTTACCATCTAAGATCTGCCGGCCTTGTTTCAGTTTTATGTCTTCGCCGCCCACATTGGTAACCAGGCTGCGGTAATCGCGAAAACGGACTTCCGGCGAAAAATAATAGCCCTGCAAAGCACTGCCCTGCTCCGAAGGATAATGCCGCAGCGCCGCCGAAAAACTATAGCTGTTCAAGCCTTCTTTGGTAATGCTCAGACCCGGCTGACTGCCGCTTTCCAAAATATCCGAGAGCACGTTGTCGTAAGTAGAACCCACGGAAATTTCGGCGCTGAGGTTTTTCTTGAGTTCGTGCTCGAGGTAAACCGGCATATCGCCGCTTAATATTACGAGCGGGTTTATTTTCACGCGGGTGATTTTAGCATTGCTGCGGATTTCGGGTTTTTCAGAAGCTGTTCGTTTTACTGAAGCTGGCGAATGCTTTGATGCGGTGGAATCGGACGCAAAAGTTGTGCTCTGGCTGAAAGCAACATTCGTTGCAAAAATGCCGGCAGTTAAGATCAGGAAAAAGGTACGCATAAACACGGAATTTAAAGTTGGCACCACTAAAATTTGCGGTATATCCTGAAGACAACTCTAATGCTATTTACCCTTAGTGCTGAAAATAAATGCAATAAAAAAATCCCGGAAAGGCGGCTGAAGCTTTTCCGGGATCTGACTAAAACGCTATGCTTTTAAGGCAAAAAACTCAAAAGGCGAAACCTATTTTGGCTCCCAGCGAAAACAGTGGCACCATTTTATTTTCATTCCATAATTCGTAGGTTTCAACAATGGTGGTGCCATTATCAATAATTTCCCCGTCTCTTACCATATTAAAATAATTGCGTTTGCGCATACCAACGCCCGTGTACATATCTATAAAAATATGGTCTTCTATAAAATCTACGTAGCCAAAACCCAGTTTGAAATCGGTAAAATCGCGACCCTGCTTCACATTAATAGGTTCTTCCAGATACTGGTTGGCAACAGATTTATATTTCCGGTAGCGTACTTCCGGCGCAAAATAATAGCCTTCCATGGTTTCGTATGTGCTGGACGGATAATACCGCAAACCGGCTGCAACGCTATAACCCATCAGGTTTTCTTTAGTAGTAGTTTCCGAATAATGATCAGGGTCCAGGGCATCGGTTACCACGTTGTCGTAGGTCATGCCTAAGCCAAATTCTATGGTGAGTTTCTTGGCAATTTTCCGCTCCAGGTAAACCGGAATATCACCTTGCAGCAGCAATAAAGGATTCATTTTTATACACGTGTGAAGCGGCGTTTTTTCGGCTACTTTTTTGGTAGTGAAATAGGTTGCCGGGCTTCCTTCGGTTACAATTATTTGCGGGCTTTGCTGCTTAGCAGAATCGGGAGCGACGCTTTTGAAAGTATGTTGCGCGAACACCCCGTTAACGGAAAGGAAACTGCACAGAAAGAGAAATAGAATTTTAGGCATTGTGTAAAAAAATTAAACGGAGCGCTTTTTTGTGATTGCAAAAGTAAAAGTTAGTTTTGTTACTGCAACATAAATTCTCATCTAAAAACATTATGAAAAAAACAGTTTTAGCCAGTTGGCTTTTGCTAACCGGCTTGCTTCTTGGTGCCGCAGAAACGGCTTTAAGCCAGGTAAATACCAAAGTAGTTTGGGGCCGGCCTTAAAAGACCCAAGAAAAACCTCTACCATCAGAATTATTGGCAACGATAAATCTGGTTTCTATACGCTGCGCAACGACTTTTCGGGAACGTCGCTTTTTAACCGGGATAACCATAAATACATTCTGGAGCGTTACGACCTGCAAAATAAACTTGCTTTTTCGAAAGAACTGAGCATTCCAAATCCGGTTAAAAGCAAACAACGGCCTGCTTACGAAGCTATTTATTACCTGAACGGCCAGTTGGTGCTCTTCTCTTCTTACTTCGATAAAGACAACGACCGCAACATTGCTTTTGCCAACAAAGTGAATGCAGACGGAACCGTAGATCCGAAAACGGTAGATGTGTCGGTTATTGAAGGCGCTACTTCTAAAAAGAAATCCGGCGGTTTCAGCTTTTCCCTTTCCAACGACAGCTCTAAAATACTGGTGTACCAGGATATGCCTTACGACCGGAAAGAAAACGAGAAATTCCAGTTCAAGGTACTTGACAAAGATCTGAACATTCTGGTAAACAAAGCAGTAACCCTGCCGCAGTTAGACAAAGAAACCGTGCTCAGCGATTACCGCGTAGATAACGACGGCAACGTGTATGTGCTGGCTTCTACCCTGAAAAAACGCGAAGAAAGAAAAAGCAAGGAGCAAAAGTACCTGTGCCAGGTGTATGGTTATTTCCGCGACACCGACGAGATTAAAAATTACACCATCCAGATCCCGACCAAATTTGTAACAGATATTACGTTTGATCTGGATAAGAATAAGAACCTGATCGTGGCCGGTTTCTACGCCGACGACAAGAAGCTGAGAGCCAGCGGCACCTTTTTCATGAAAGTTGATTTTGCCAGCAAAAAGATCCTGACGCAGGGCTTAAAAGACTTCAGCAAAGAATTCCTGGAAATGTTTATGAGCAAAACCCGCGCGAAAAATGAGAACGCCGGCGTTGCGCACATGGATTTGGATAAGCTGATAATTAGAGAAGATGGCGGCGCCTTATTAGTGGGTGAACAAGCTTACCAATATGTGGTACAAACTAAGAACCAGTACACGTATCATTATGTAAGAAACGATATTGTTTTCATAAACATTAATCCGGATGGATCTATTGAATGGATGAAACGCGTGCCTAAAAAACAGCATACGGTTAATGACAACGGCATTTATTCTTCGTACTCGGTTAGCGTAATGCAAGATAAAATTTACCTGATCTATAACGACCATGTAAAGAATATTGGCAGAACGGACCCGAAAAAGCTGAAGTTTATGAAAAAACCTTCGAAAGCCGTAACCATGCTGGCGGTGATGGATGGCCGCGGAGAAGTTCAGAAAAAAGCGCTGTTCCCGGCCAAAGATCATAAAACCATTGTGCGCCCGGGCTTTTACCTGCAAGACAACAAAAGCGTTATTATTTACAGCGAAAACGGCCGTAACTACCGCTTCGGCAACATTGAATTCAACTAAACCTGAAATTACTAATTCACATAAAAAAAAGGCTGCAAAACAGATTTGCAGCCTTTTTTTTATGCAGAAAACGGTATGGTTTGGAGCGAAAAAACTCAAAATAAAACCCGTCTCTGCTATTTTTTATGAAAGCAAAACCGGGTTCTACTAAAGCTCAATTCTTATTTAATGCATTACACGTTTTCGCGCAAAATTTCCGCAAACCGGAACACATCTTCGAAAGAATTGTAAAGCGGCACCGGCGCTACGCGAATTACGTTTGGTTCGCGCCAATCGGCAATTACCCCGGCTTTGGTGAGTTTTTCGAATAATTCCCTACCGTTTTTGTGAGCCAGCAAAGATATCTGCGCGCCGCGGTCTTTCGGGTTGGTTGGCGTGATCATTTCGAAGCTTTGAGTTTTGGCCTCGGAATTGATACCGTTTATGAGCCATTCCAGGTAACCGGTCAGTTTATCGCTTTTCTCTCGCAGGGCTTTCATACCAACTTCATCAAAGATCTTGAGCGAAGCATTGTGAACGGCCATTGGCAGAATCTGCGCATTGCTTAACTGCCAGCCAGCGGCACCCGGCATAGGTTTGAAGCCTTTCTGCATTTTAAAACGCACTTCTTTGTCGTGGCCCCACCAGCCGGCAAAACGCGGCAAGTCCGGATTGTTAGCGTGGCGTTCGTGCACAAAAACCCCAGAAGTACCACCCGGTCCGGAATTCAGGTATTTATAAGTACACCAAACGGCAAAATCTACGTTCCAGTCGTGCAAATGCAGTTCTAAGTTACCAGCCGCGTGCGCCAGATCGAAACCAACCGTTGCGCCAATTACGTGGCCGGCTTTGGTGATGGTTTCCATATCGAAGGCCTGACCGGTATAGTAATTCACGCCGCCCATCATGATCAAAGCTACCGAACCGGCATTGGCGTTAATTACGTCGATAATATCTTCGGTACGCAACGTATGTTCGCCGGCGCGCGGAGCAATTTCTATAATGGCTTCGTCGGGGTTAAAACCGTGGAATTTTACCTGGGTTTCTAACGCATATTGATCCGATGGGAAAGCGCCGGCTTCGGTAATGATCTTGAAACGCTCTTTGGTTGGGCGATAGAAACTCACCATCATCAGGTGCAGGTTCACGGTAAGCGTGTTCATAATTACCACCTCCAGCGGATTGGCTCCTACTACACGGGCCGCTTTTTCGGTCAGGAATTCGTGGTAGTGCATCCAGGGATTGCGGCCTTCAAAATGCCCTTCCACGCCTAAATTAGCCCAATCTTCCAGCTCAACTTCTATGGCGGCTTTGGCACTTTTTGGCTGTAAACCCAGCGAGTTACCGGTAAAATAAATGGCATCGCGGCCGTTTACCTGCGGGAAATAGAATTGCTCGCGGTATTTGCGGAGTGGGTCTTGCTGGTCTTGCGCTTGCGCGTATTGAAGAGAATTTTCGTAGGTCATTTTAAAAAATCAAAATAAATAAACAAAAGATAGCCGGTTGTTAAAATTTAATTAATTTTGACGCTCCTTTTTCTTCTGTTTTTAAAGTTTCTGTTTACGGCTGCTAATTTGGGAAATTTTGGGGAGAGGTACACAGTTAAATCCATAATTCATTAATCTAACATCGTTTATGAAGAAACTTTTACTCTTCCTCTTTAGCTGCATGCTAACTTTTAACGTTTTTGCAGAAAATGACCCGGAAATGCAGGCGCGGATCGATTCTATGGAAGCTACTTTCAATTACCAGCACGGAAAAATTACTTTGCGTAACGGATTGGCTTCTATTACTGTACCTCCGGGATTCAAATACCTGGATGCCACGCAATCGGAATATGTATTGACAGAACTTTGGGGAAACCCTAAAGGGCCTGATATGTCTTTAGGAATGCTGCTGCCGGAAAACAAAGGCGTATTAGCGGAAGATTCCTGGGTTTTTAATATTCAATATGATGAGATCGGTTACGTTAAAGACGACGATGCTGACGATATAAACTACGACGATCTTTTGAAAGATCTGCAGGAAGAAACGGAAACTGCCAACAGCGAAAGAACCAAAGCCGGTTACGAAGCCATTAGTCTGATAGGTTGGGCTGCCAAACCATATTACGATGCTGACCGCAAAATTCTGCATTGGGCAAAAGAAATTAAATTTGGAAACGCCGAAGATAATACGCTGAACTACAACATCCGGATTCTGGGCCGCAAAGGGGTTATGGTTTTAAATGCCATTGGAACCATGAATCAATTGCCGGAAATAAATAAAAATATTGCCAGCGTGTTGAACGTGGTAGAATTTGAACAAGGCTCCAAATATGCAGATTTCAATCCTGATCTGGATGAAGTAGCCAGCTGGACGATAGGCGGGTTAGTAGCCGGAAAAGTACTGGCAAAGGTTGGTTTCTTTGCTTTAATACTTAAGTTCTGGAAAATTATTGCCTTAGCCGCAGTAAGTGCTTTTGGTTTCTTGCGCCGCTTTTTTGGCGGAAAGAAGGAAGAAAACAACGCTACGCCTACGGAAGAAATAAGCCAGGAAGAACCAGCTGCGATAGTAGCTTCTAATGAGCTGATGGATGGCAGCCCGATTGCTGCAACCGAAACAGTAGCGGAAGAAGCAGAGAAAGTGAATTAAAATTTCCTAAGAAATATCTTTTAGCCGGAATTGCTTTAGCTGCAATTCCGGCTTTTACATTTCAGGCCTTTTTCCCTACCGTTTTCCAACAACGTTCAACCCTTTCTTCGACTTTTTTGCCCCAAAAGTCTACCGTTTTCCGGCACTTTTCGAGCCGTTTTGGATACCGTTTTCCGGTCGCGTAACTTTGCTTACTCAAATAAGTAAAGCTGGCCAATGCGTTTTAACCGAAAAGTTGCGATTCCTATTTTATGGCTGCGCCGGCACATTACTAAAAGGCAGTTCATATTGCTTTCCAGCGTGTTTGTGGGTTTAACGGCGGGCATTGCGGCGGTCATTCTGAAAAGCGCAGTTCATTTTATTTACGCATTTGTTACCGGCGGGCAGTTTTTCGAATATAAAGCCCAGTTCCTTTTGCTTATGCCCATGCTGGGTTTGCTACTCACGGTCTTTTACGTGCAGGTTTTCCGGAACGGGAAACTGGGGCGCGGTACCAGCAACGTTTTGTACACCATCAGTCAGAAAGGAAGCCGCGTTGAGAAAGATAAAATGTACACCCACATAATTACAGCGGCTCTTACGGGCGGTTTTGGCGGCTCGGCCGGACTGGAGTCTCCTATCGTGGTTACGGGTTCGGCCATTGGTTCTAACTACAGCCGCTTTTATCATTTATCGTTTCAGGACCGGACGTTGTTGCTGGCTTGCGGCGCGGCGGCGGGCATTTCGGCGGCTTTTAGCGCACCCATTGCGGGCGTACTTTTTGCCATAGAAGTGTTGCTTACCGAAGTTACCATTTCGGCTTTTACACCACTTTTGCTGGCTGCGGCTACCGGAGCTTTGTGCAACCGCATTTTACTGCAGGAAGGCGCTTTGTTCTACTTCAACCTGAAAGAACCTTTTCATTACGAAAATGTACCGTTCTATATCGGGCTGGGCATCCTTTGCGCGCTGGTTTCGGTGTATTATTCGCGCATGGCCTGGAAAGTGGAAGCCCTTTTTGCGAAATACAAAGGCAATGTTTACGGCAAAGCCATTTCAGGCGGACTGCTGCTCGGCATCATGATCTTCCTTTTTCCGCCTTTGTTCGGCGAAGGCTACCAAAGCATTAAATCCTTATCGACCGGCGACTCCAGCCGGCTCTTGGCAGGCAGCATTTTTGCCGACTGGCGTTTTAACGAATGGGCGGTGCTGCTCTTTATTGGCGCCACCGGACTGATGAAAGTTTTTGCCGCCATGACCACCATTTCTTCGGGCGGTAACGGCGGCAACTTTGCTCCTTCTATGTTTGTGGGCGCTTATACCGGCTTTTTCTTTTCCAAACTGGTTAACCTACTGGGTTTAAGCCACCTGCCTATAGGAAATTTCACGATGGTGGGCATGGCCGGAATTGTGAGCGGCGTGATTCACGCTCCGCTTACCGGCATCTTCCTGATTGCCGAAATTACTGGTGGTTACCAGCTCATGATCCCGCTGATGCTGGTAACTGCCATTGCTTTTGCGCTGGTGAAATACATAGAACCTTTCTCGCTGGATACCAAACATTTAGCGGCGCGCGGCCATTTACACCGGGTAGATAAAGACAAAGCCGTACTGAAAAATCTGCGCATTATCAACCTGATCGAAACCAATTACCAGACCATAAAACCCGAAACCACGTTAGGCGAACTAACCCAATTAATTGCTACAAACCACCAACCCATTTACCCGGTTCTGAATGAAAAAGAACAGCTTTTAGGACTCGTGCAGGTAAACAACATCCGGGAAATGCTTTTCAAACCGGAGCTTTATGAGGCAAGACGGGCCGCCGAAATGATGGTTTTGCCGCTGACGGTGGTTCATAAAACCGAAGACATGAGCACGGTAATGCAGAAATTCGACGAAACGAACGCTTTGCTTTTGCCGGTTACGCACAACACGAAGTTTGTTGGTTTTATTTCGAAATCAGGCGTTTTTACCCGCTACCGCAAATTGCTAATTAAGTACAGTCAGGAATAACGCGAAGGCACTTTTTCAGGCTTTTTCCCTACCGTTTTTCACAGAAACTCCGGCCAGAAATACCCGTTAAAACTGGCTATGGCTATTATGCAGCGCATTACCATTTGCGGAAATTCCGGTTCGGGAAAATCGACTTTTTCGGAGAAATTGGCTACCGTTTCGGGTTTGCCGGTTTTTCATCTGGATCTGGTGCAGTTCAGGCCCGGCTGGCAGAAAACTCCGGAAGCGGAATTTGAAGCAATTCACAACACCTGGCTGGCGGAACCGAACTGGATCATTGAAGGCGTAGGCGACTGGAAATTTCTGAAACAGCGCTTCGAAGCGGCCGATACGATTATTTACCTCGATTTTCCGGTGGAATATTGTTTGCAGCGCGCGCAGGAACGACTCGAAAAAGATAAAATTTCACCAAATAAGTTTGTGCCGGAAAATTCGCCTTACGCCGCTAAAGCGGATAAACTGGAAGAAGTAATCTGTTTTTTTCAGCAGGAATGGCGGCCGAAGATCTTAGGATTGATGGAAAGTTTGCGCGAAAACCGGAATTTGTTTGTGTTTACCAAGCCGGAAGCGCTGGAGGATTTTCTGGCGAAGAATTTCCTCCCATGAATTTCTGCTACCGGATATTACTTTATCTTAGCAAGACATTGGAATGCGCGGCTTTTCTGGTACAACATTATCCTGCATTTATAAATCCGCCGCTCTGATAAAATTCTGTTGATTAAAAGAAAGGTAACTAAACAAGCATGGAAACCATTGAGATACAAAAAGTAACGATAGAAGAAATTGACCAATTGCAACAAATTGGCCGGCAAACGTTTGCCGAAACATTTTCAGCAGGAAACACAGAAGAGAATTTGAAAAAGTACCTGGCAGAAGGTTTCTCAACTGAAAAACTGACTCAAGAACTCAGTAACCCAAACTCAGAGTTTTATTTTGCGCGGCTCGGGCAGCAAATGATCGGTTATTTAAAGCTGAACGTTGGCGAAGCACAAACTGAAATTAAAGACGACAAAGCACTTGAAATTGAACGGATCTATGTGCTGCAGGAATTTCACGGCAAAAAAGTCGGGCAATTGCTTTATGAAAAAGCTATGCAGATTGCAAAGCAGCGAAATGCCGATTATGTCTGGCTAGGCGTTTGGGAAGAAAACCAGCGCGCCATCAATTTTTATCAGAAAAACGGCTTTATAGCCTTCGACAAGCACATTTTTAAATTAGGTAATGACGAGCAAACTGATATCTTGATGAAGCTGCCTTTAGAAACCAATTCAGAAACGAAATTTTAAGCCATATGAATTTAGGAGCATTTTCAATCAGCCTGGCCGTAAAGGATATCCAGAAATCGCAGGAATTTTACGAGAAATTAGGCTTTACTGCTTTGGGCGGCAACATCGATCAGAAATGGCTGATCCTTAAAAATGGCGACGCCATTATCGGTTTATTTCAAGGCATGTTCGATAAAAACATCATCACCTTTAACCCCGGTTGGAACCAGAATGCGCAGACGGTTGACCCTTTTGATGATGTTCGTGCCATAGAAGCGCACCTGAAAAATGCCGGGATCGAGTTAACCAGCAAAGAAATTGAAAGTGTAGCTGGCCCGGCGCACATTACTTTAACGGATCCGGATGGCAATAATATTCTGATCGATCAGCATCGGTAAAAAAGTTGCACTATCCAGATTTTCATTCTGTAAGAACCTTGTAAATTGGAAGCACATAAATCACAGGTTTCTTCCAGAATGACAATATGCCGAAGAGCGCTTATTATTTAATTGCAAAGTAGTTTCCTGAACAAAAAAGCCGCAACTTTTCAGCTGCGGCTTTTACTTTTTGAGACTTATTCAGGCCGAAACCCTACTGTTTTTCTACAACATGGCGGCAGATTTTGGGATATTTTTCAGGAATTGTTCTTTGCCTAAACCCAGCCAATTTAGCGCCGCGCCGTGCAACATCATATCCTTAATTTCCTGGCTGTATGGCATGGAATTGATGAGTTTGCCAGGTTCGAGTTCGCCTAACGGGAAAGGGTAATCGGTGCCTAATGCAATTTTTTCCGGGCCAACCAGTTTTACCAGCATTTCGAAAGCGGTTGGGTCGTGTACCAGCGAATCTACCCAGAATTTGCCTAAGTAGTCGCGCGGGTTCACGTTATTATCTACGGCGCAAAGATCTGGGCGAACGTTAAAGCCGTGCTCAATTCTGCCAATGGAAGCTGCAAATGAACCACCGCCGTGGGCAAATGCTACCCGTAAGTTCGGCAACCTTTCTAATACGCCACCGAAGATCATGGAGCAAATGGCCAAGGTACTTTCGGCGGGCATGCCTACGAGCCACGGAAGCCAGTATTTCGGCATTTTTTCTTTGGCCATCATGTCCCAGGGGTGCACAAAAACGGCCGCGCCTAATTCTTCAGCTGCCTGAAAAACTGGGAATAATTCCGGCGCATCCAGGTTCCAGTCGTTAATATGCGACCCAATTTGAACACCAGCCAGACCGAGTTCTTTTACACAACGTTCCAGCTCTTTTATAGCCAGATCAGGCGCTTGCATCGGGATGGTTCCGAGGCCAACAAAACGGTCCGGATAATCGGCTACGATGCCGGCGATGTGGTCGTTGAGCATCATGCTCAGGTCTAAGGCATCGTGAGGTTTGGCCCAGTAGCTGAACATAACCGGCACCGTAGAAAGTACCTGCACGTGTACGCCGTGATGATTGCATTCTTTCATGCGCACTTCCGGGTCCCAGCAATTGTCCTGAATTTCGCGGAAGAATTTATCGTCCTGCATCATGCGGGCGCAGCAGGGCTTGTGGTGCTCCAGCCTGATAAAACCGCCGTAGCCGTAGCGTTCCTTTAAATTAGGCCAGTTCTTTGGCAGAATGTGCGTATGAATATCAATGTGAAGCGGCGTGTGCCCAGTACTGTGGTGATGCATTGTATTATCGTTGTTCGTTATTCGTTGCTCGTTAGCCGCCACCCTAACCCTCTCCTAAATCAGGGGAGGGAATTTGTTTTTTCAGGCGAAAACGGTTTTTAAGATTGTTCGAGATTCGTATGTTCGACTTTTTAAGCTAAAAAGGATACCTTTTTTCCGAATATTCGACTTTTCGGCCCGAAATTGATAGCGTTTTTAGAAGATAACTGCGGTGCTTTGAAGTTGTTGGTGAAAACACCAACCACGGCGTAAACCTTGCCAGAAACAATTCTTAATTCTTAATTAGGCGTCAGCCTTAGGCGGTTGCGGTGGTTCCATAACGGTACCGCATTTTTTGCAGGTGCGTTTTTCTACGTCGCCGTAAAAGTTTTTCATTACTTCGGGCAGCTGCTTTACAATGTCAGTCATCTCGAAATATTCTTCGTAGAGCTTGTTGTCGCAGTTTTCGCAGAGCCAGATGAAGCCGTCTTTTTCGCCTTCGCGGCGGTAGCGTTCTATTACCAAACCAACGGTATTGGCTTTGCGTTGCGGCGAATGCGGCACTTTGCCCGGCAGCAGGAACATGTCGCCTTCTTTAATATCGATGGTGCGCGGTTTGCCGTCTTCAATAATTTTTACCTGAATATCGCCTTCCAGCTGGTAGAAAACTTCTTCGCCTTCGTTGTAGTGGTAATCTTTGCGTGCATTCGGCCCGCCAACCACCATCACAATAAAATCTTTATTGCCATGAAAAACCTGCTGATTGCCCACCGGCGGCTTCAATAAATGCCGGTTCTCGTCTATCCACTTTTTAAAATTGAAAGGTGCTGCTACTGCCATAGTTTTAAGGTCTGAAAACGGTAGGAAAATGGGTTAAAAAAGTCGGAACTTAACAAAAGTAAGCTGCTTTAAGCCAAAATCAATTTCCGAAAATACGAAAAATTTGCGGCACTTGCCAAAGCCGGCGGCCTTTTAGCGGGTTTCTGCAAATCTTAAAAAGAATTTTAGCTAATTTTGAAGCTATGAATTTAAGCCTGAAAGATAAAAACGCCATTGTGTGCGGCAGCACGCAGGGCATCGGCAAAGCCATTGCCGTAGAATTAGCGTTACTCGGCGCCAGCGTTACTCTGGTAGCCCGCAACGAAGAAAAACTGCAAACGGTGGTAAAAGAACTTGCCACCCAAGAAGGCCAGCAGCACAATTATTTAGTAGCCGATTTCAGCAAACCAGATGAACTGCAAGCCAAAATCGGTAGCTTTTTAGCCTCAAAAAGTGCCGTGCATATTCTTATAAACAACACCGGCGGACCGGCCGGCGGACCAATTATAGACGCGACCTTAGACCAGTTCACGCAAACGTTCTCGAACCATTTGCTTTGCAACCACATTCTGGCGCAGGCCACGGTTCCATTCATGAAACAAGCCGGTTACGGCCGCATCATCAATATTATTTCCACTTCCGTGAAACAGCCGATTAAAGGTCTGGGCGTGAGCAACACCATTCGCGCGGCGGTTGGTAACTGGGCGAAAACATTGTCTTTGGAACTGGCGCAATTCGGTATTACGGTAAATAACGTACTTCCGGGCGCAACTTTAACCGGCCGTTTAGAATCTATCATCGAAACCAAAGCTGGCAAAACCGGCCACAGTCAGGATGAAATTTCGGGTGAAATGATGGCAGAAATTCCGGCCGGAAGATTTGGCGCGCCCGAAGAAATTGCAGCAGCAGCAGCGTTTTTAGCTACGCCGGCGGCAGCTTATATTAACGGCATAAACGTGCCGGTAGACGGTGGCCGCACCGGAAACTTGTAATAATCAGGCTGATCTTCAGCGCCATTCTCATAACCTGTTTTGGTAAAAATCGATAAATTAAGCATTGTAATTCCGGTTTATAACGAAGCCCGCACGATCCACCAGATCCTGGACATTCTGTATAAATTGGAATTGGTAAATGGCATTCAGAAAGAAGTTATTCTCGTGGATGATCGTTCGCAGGATAATTCTGCAGAAACGATCGCGCGCTACATAACCGAACACTCGGATATGGACATGCAATTGCTGCGCCATGAGGTAAACAAAGGCAAAGGCGCGGCGCTGCACACTGGCATTAAACACGCCACCGGCGATTATGTAATTATTCAGGATGCCGACCTGGAATATGATCCGGAAGAATACAACATTTTGCTGAAACCTATTCTGAAAGGCTTCGCCGATGTGGTTTACGGTTCGCGTTTTATGGGCGGAAAGCCGCACCGCATTTTGTTTTTCTGGCATTCCATCGGCAATAAATTCCTCACGTTCCTCAGCAACATGTTTACCGACCTGAACCTGACGGACATGGAAACCTGCTACAAACTTTTCCGCCGCGACATTATTCAAGGTCTGCATTTAGTAGAGAACCGTTTTGGATTTGAGCCGGAAGTTACCGCCAAAGTAGCCCGCATTCCCAAGATCAGGGTTTACGAAGTTGGTATTTCCTATTACGGCCGCACCTACGAAGAAGGCAAGAAAATTGGCTGGCGCGATGGATTCCGGGCAATATACTGCATTCTGAAATACGGTTTGTTCAAAGCGAAATAGTATAAAAACGCTATTGTTTCAGGCCTTAGAAGTCGGATGACCGGATCCCGAAAATTCGAATAACAGAAAAAAACGCTATACTTTTACGCAGAAAAAGTCAGGTTACCGAAGCCTGACTTTTTTGCTGATTTTTGCTACCGTTTTTAATTTAAACTTAAAAAAAATCACCAGTTTTTACATGTCAGACCGCAAGTCTATTTTGGTGTTATTGATTTTGCTAACCGGCTTGCTGGCGCTCATCTTCGGCGAGGCTTTTCTGCAACCTAACAGTTACCTTTTCGGCACCATGGGCGACAGCATAAAAAGCCTTTTCACATTTGCCTGGTACGTAAAATTTGACTCCGGCCTGCATTTTTCGGGCATGAATTATCCCTGGGGTGAACACATTGTTTTCACCGATAACCAACCACTTTTTTCGGTTCCGCTCCGCTACATAAACCGCTATCTTTTTCCGCTCGAAAACTACCTGGTTGGCATTATAAACAGCATTGTTTTCTTCAGCATGCTGGCTTCGGCGGTGGTTTTGTTTTTCATTCTCCGGAAGTGTTTATTGCCGGCTTGGTTTGCCATTTTCGGGGCTATTTTAATTGTGTTGCTTTCGCCGCAGCATTACGTTATTTCGCACCAATATGCTTTAACCAATACGTTGATTTTACCAGCTATCTGGCTCACGATCATCCGGTTATTTGAAAACCCGAACAAGTTGAGCCGCTACGTTTGGGTGGTACTGATTTTACTGGCCGCTGCTTTTGTGCACGTATATTTTTTACCCATGGGCGTGTTGCTGCTGGCCGGGCATTTTCTTTGGTTTCTGGTGCAACAATGGCAAAACAGAACTTTTAACCGGAAACAAATAGCTGGCTTGCTTTTAACCGCAACCCTGCCCTTAGTTCTTTTCAAAGCCTTCCTTTTCTTTACCGACAACATTACTGACCGCCCCGAAACGCCGGGCAATTTTATTGAAGGGAAAGCCAATATTGCCGGCCTGTTTTATCCGGTCAGATCTGTAGCCGCAGCATTGCTGAAAACGGTATTTCACGTGCCAGGGGAGCAGAATTTCGGTTACATTGGTCTGGCTACTATTTTATGTGTTTTGCTGGCCGGCGTTAAAGCTTTTAGGTATTTACTGAAAGGTAATTTTAAAAAGATCGTTAACCCGGTTTTGCCGAAACCGCTGCAAATGGGTTTGTGGGCAGGCATCCTCATTTTAATTTTTGCCGCCGCCATTCCGTTCCGTTTCGGACTGATGCATTTGCTCGATTACATGCCGCCGCTTAAACAGTTCCGGGTTTTGCACCGCTTTGTGTGGCTGTATTACTACGTATTTACGGTTTTTGGCATTTTCATCATTTACCAGGTTTACAGATTTCTGAAACTCCGAAGAAAACAAATTCTGGCGTATGGGTGGCTCCTGTTTATGCTGCTGCTTTGGCTGGCCGATGCGCTGGTTTTACTAAAAGTGGAAGCCGGCATTGTGAACATGAACAAGCTGGCAAAAGCGTTTTACGGCAAAGAAGCCTACCACCTGCCAGACTTATTAAAGCAAGCCAACCGCCAATCTTCCGACTTCCAGATGATCATTCCGATCCCGTATTTTTCCGATGGCTCGGAGAAGATCGGGTATCATAACTGGGGCGGCACCATGTATCAATCCATGAAAGGCGCTTACCAAAGCGGCATTCCGTTGAGCACCGCCTCGCTGGCGCGCACTTCTATGAGCCAGGTTTTGCTGCGCACCCAATTGTTAAGCTCCGATTCCATTCAGAAAGAACTTTTACCGCAACTGCCCAACCAGAAACCGATCTTGGTAATGGTAACCGATTCGGCGGAAAAAGATTATGAAAAACGGCTGGTACAAAAGGCTAAATTTCTGGCGCGTTATAAAAATGTAGCGCTCTACGAACTTCCGCTGGCGGCTTTAAAAACGGTATATCTAGAGCCGGAAAAACCCAAAAAAGCAGCGTTGCAACATATACCAAACAACGTTGTTTACGAAACTTTTTCCGGCAGAAATTCAGCAAAATGGTTGTACCGCAAAGGTGCTTTGGTTGCAAAAAAAGGCCCGGCGGTTTTATTCAACAACGTTTTACCGAACGCTTCCGATAGCCTTGCTTATGAATTTTCGGTTTGGATAAACGCTACCACGGCCATTGGAATTCCGACTATAATGCTGAAAGAAATAAATGCACAAAACAACGTGGTAAACAAGGAAATTGTGAACCTGCGCGGCGCTACCGAAATTTATAAAGACTGGCTGAAAACCACGATCTACTTCAAGCTGAAAGACAAGCGAAACCGCATAAAAATTACCGCCGAAGGCAAAAACATTCTGGCCGATGAACTCATGATCAGGCCGGTAAAACATCCGTTCTATTTTTACGCCGAAGACCAGAAACAGCTTATCCGCAACAATTACCCGGTTTACCAGCCATAAATTTCGCTGAACTTTACGCTTGAAAAACGGTATCTCTGGCGGCTGAAAAACTCAAAGCGCCTTTACTTTTTACCGGCAAAACTATACCGTTTTCTTGCAGACCGGATTTATCTAGTTAGTTGTTTACAAAATCTACGGAAGCATGTTTTTTAGCCGATGCGCGGGAGCTTGAATAATATACTAGCTTTGTATTTTATCTTCGCTTCTAAGAACAGAACTGTAAAGCCGGTTGTGTACTACAAACGGAAGAACATCTTATATGAAAAACAATTTTATTTCGCAGCGCTGGCAAGCTACAACCCTGATCTGCGCTTTATTTACGTTTGAACTTCTCCTGATAACTTATTGGCGCAATAAATTCGGCGTGCTGGTTAGTCCGGTTCTATTCCTTTTCTTTTCCGTTGCCTTATCCGTAGCCTGTTTTAAGATCCAGCTCGACAGACCAATTATGCCGGCGCTACAACACTACAAGGCCAACCTGGTTCCTAAAATTATCCTTACGGCTATTATTGCTTTTACCACCGGCCTGATCTTCATAAAAGAGCTAAAAATAATCATTGCCAATTTCGCCATCGACCCTAAGTTCTCCGATATTATTCCAGCGTTGCAGGTATATGTAAGGCGCTTTCTGGCAGATGAATTTGTTTATGTGCCTTTTTCAGATTTTGGCTGGGAAATATTTCCGAATTACCTGCCCATGCAATGGCTCCCTTCTGTAGCGGCGCATTGGTTAGGCATAGATTACCGGTTAATGGCGGCCATCGTTTTATTGGTTGGTTTTGCCGGTTATTGGGTTTTGGTAGCTAAATATGCCAGCAATCCGTCTGAACTGATCTTAAAAGGCCTGCTTCCGCTGGCTGCCATTTTAAGCCTGCTCCGCACCGATCCCGCTACTTTTGGGTACACCATCGAAATATTGATCTTTGGTTATTACTTTATTCTGGCCACCGGCATTTTCGTAAAGTCTCCCGTTTTAAGAGCAATCGGCATTGTGTTGTGCATCCTATCGCGGTTTTCTTTTGTTTTCTGGTTGCCGCTCTATTTTCTTATTTTATTTTTTGATGAAAGCCGCAAAAGAACCCTCATTACCGCCGCTTGGGTATTGCTGGGAATTGTAGCCATTTATGTGGTGCCGTTTCTATCGAAAGACTGGTCGATTTTTATAAAAGCGCAGCAAATGTATAGCGGCGCCGCTGTAGGTGAATGGCTGCACATGAATGACAAGGGCCAGCCTATGCACTTATATAACGGAATTGGCTTAGCTGTTTATTTTAATAAGTTTCTCGATTGGGAACTGGCAGACCGCATACGCGCCTTACGGAACACCATGATCTTTATGGCTTTATTAACGGTTGCAGTAAGCGGTTGGGTATATGTTAAATACCGGACGCGCATCGATTACCGCATCTTTCTGCTTATCAGTTTAAAATTATATTTAAGCATTTTTTACGCTTTTATGCAGGTGCCCTATATTTATTTAACGGCACTGCCGGTGCTATTATCCTGCTTTATGGTCAGCCGGCTGGTTTTAGATCATCCGAAAAGCTTTATTCCTACAAAAGCGGAAACAACATAACCGCCAGGCAAAGTCCGCTCTTAACCAGTTCTGCCTGAAATTTCTGCCGCTGAAGAAATAACTTCTGCGAAGCCTTTTAGGTCTTTGCTATTTTAACCGCCATTACCAAACCACACGTTCCGGCCGGTTTTCGGGTTTTTAAGCCGTTTTGCCTACCGTTTTTCATACCGCATTTTTACCAACAAATCCGTTTTTTACCGCCGGAAGATTTCGGGGAGATTCCCTGCAGTGTTTGGTTTTTGTGTTATCTTTGCGGTTCTTTTATCAACTTGTTACCCTAATATTATTTCCCGAATGCCTGCCCACGCTTTAGATATCGTTCTTCCCTGTTACAACCCGATACCGAACTGGGCACAAAACCTGGTAAACAACGTGAACAGCCTGCGCCAGCGTTTGCCCGATACGGAGCTGCATTTGTACCTGGTAAACGACGGCTCGAGCAAAGGCGTAACCGACGAAGACCTGGTTTTTCTGCGTAAAAACATAGCGTTTTTCAACTACATTCATTACACCCAGAACGAAGGAAAAGGCCACGCATTGCGCGAAGGCGTGCAGCAAACCAAACACGAATTCTGCATTTATACCGACATCGATTTCCCGTACACCGAAGACAGTTTTCTGAAAGTTTACGAGCTGCTGCGTTCCGGAGAAGCCGATATTGTGGTAGGCATCCGCGACGAAGAATATTATGCCAGCGTGCCGCCAACCCGGGTTAAGATCAGCAAAACGCTACGGTTTTTTGCTAAAAAAATGCTCTCGCTGCCCGTAAACGATACCCAGGCCGGCCTGAAAGGTTTTAACCGCAAAGGCCGCGAAACCTTCCTGAAAACCACCATAGACCGTTACCTTTTCGACCTGGAGTTTTTGTTTGAAGCCAATAAGCAAAAGAACCTGCGCATAAAAGGCCTGAAAGTTACGCTGCGGCCGGGCATTATTTTCTCCAAAATGAATTCTAAAATTCTGCTGGAAGAAGGCTACAGTTTTGGCAAGATCTTTATGAAGCGTTTTTTCTAACCGGGCTTTTTTCGGCAGCAAACCTTCCGGTTTTTACTGCTTCTACCCTACCGTTTTTTACATGAAATTTTCGAAACTTGAAGCTTTTTCCGACAAACACCAGCGCCGCATTTTAATCAGTATCCTGGCGTTTTTCGGTCTGTGCTTTTCGCTTCTTTCGCTGGGCAACCATTACTTTTTCCGCACTTATGCCTACGATCTCGGGCTTTTCAACAACGCCGTTTACGATTACGCTCATTTCCGCTGGAACGACAATACGGTAAAGCTTTACAACAACATTCTCAGCGATCATTTTACACTGCTGCACATTCCGTTCTCGCTTTTCTACTGGCTTTTCGGCTCTTATACCTTACTCATTTTCCAGATTGCGTCCATTATTTTCGGAGCGGTGGGCGCGTACCGTTTCCATTTGCTGAAATTCGGAAAACCATTGCTGAGCTTTATTTTGCTGCTGCATTTCCTGAGTATCTGGGGCATTTATTCGGCGCTGGCTTACGATTACCACGATAATATTATTGCAGCCATGATGGTGCCGTGGTTTTTCCTTTATTTCCACCGCCAGAAATGGGCAAAAGCCAGCTTGTTTTTCCTGGTAATTCTCATCAGCAAAGAGAACATGGCTTTGTGGGCAATCTTCCTGAGTTTAGGTTTGGGAATGATGTATTTCCGGAATAAAGCCCATTGGAAACGCGCCTTGCTTTTTGCGTTGGTTGCGGCCGTTTATTTTATTGTAGTAGTCAAATTTATTGTTCCGGGCCTAGCCGTTGGCGACCGCAGCTACGATTACGTGAACAAATACGCCGTGCTCGGCAACGGTTTCTCGGAGATCATCACCAATTCGCTTACCAACCCGTGGCGGATCATAAAACTGCTTTTCGTAAACCACACCCCGGAACCGGAAAACGACTGGGCCAAAACCGAGTTACACGCCATGATCGTTGCTTCAGGCGGCTGGTCTTTGTTGCTCCAACCGGCTTACCTGTTCATGCTCATTCCAATTTATGCGCAAAAATTATTCAGTAACCACGCACTGGCCTGGGGAATCAATTACCAGTATTCCATTGAATATGTGCCGGTTATAAACTTTGCACTGGCCGCTACGCTGGGCTGGTTTTCGGCGCAACGCCGGGTTTTGGTAGCTTTGTTTATGCTGGTGCTTACGGTTGCGGCTACTTTCCGGAGCTTCGATACCCGCATAAGCTGCTGCCTGGATAGGCCGGCCATTCAGTTTTACAAAAAGAAACATTTCCGCCGCTTTTTCGATGTTTCTGAGGCGTACCAGGCTTTAAAACTCATTCCGGATGGCGTTCCGGTAAGCGCTTCGCCGGTTTTTGTACCGCACCTGGCCAACCGCGATTTTGTTTTTGAACTGCCTTTTGTCGGAAATTCGGAATACGTGATGTACCTGCAAAACGAATACCCGGAAAAAATTACTGACGCAGCTGAACTGAGTCTTTTGCACCGGGTAGAAAAATTACAGGCTTCGCCGAACTGGGAACTGATCTACAACCAGAATTTCATTTTAATTCTGAAGCGCAAACCCGGTACGCCGCCCGAAGAACCGGTAACTTTCAAATAATCTTGCCGGAAAAAACTGTATAAAAACCAGGCAAAAAACTGCCCGAAAACAATTCTGACCCGCGAATAAACCAGCTTTATTATTCGCCCAAACGTTAGCACCCCTGCAATGAAAAACCGGATAGCCATACCAATAGTAATTTTGCTGAGCCTGGCTTTATTATGGCTGCTTTTCGGAAATGTGCTGTTACAGCCCGGCCAATACATGTTCGGTTACCTCGAAGACGGCACCAAAAACTACTACACCGCGGCTTATTTCATTAAATACAACCAGGGCTTGTGGTTTACCGGCCTTAATTATCCGTTCGGCGAACACATAACCTACACCGATAACCAGCCGCTTTTTGCCGTACTGCTTAACCTTATAAACCAACGCATTTCGCCGGTCGCCGACCATACCATTGGCATTTACAACGTTTTTATGCTGGGAAGTTTGGTGGCTTGCGCGGTTTTCCTTTTCCTGATCTTAAGAGAAATAAAGCTGCCAGTCTGGTACGCAGTTTTGGCAGCCATTATCATAGCGTTTTTATCGCCGCAACTGTTTCGCATCCGGGCACATTACGCACTGGGCTACGCCTTTTTCATCCCGATGTTCTGGTACTTCATCATCCGGATCTTCCGGGAGCCGAAAGCGATGATCTGGTACGTAGTTTATGCAATTGCCGGTTTGCTGGCGGTGTTCATTCATCCGTATTATGCGCTTATAAACCTGCTTTTGCTCGCTTCTTATTTGCTGGTCTATTACTTTCAGGAGAAGAAATTTCAGAAAATTAACGGCAAACTTTTCATCGGACTTTTAGCAGCCGTTCTGATACCGTTATTGGTTTTCCAGGTTTACATGAAACTCACCGACCCGGTGCTGGACCGCCCGGAATCGCCGTACGGTTTCACGGCTTACCGCACCAGTTTCAAGGCGTTATTCTTTCCTTTAGAAGCGCCTTTGCAAAAATACTGGCAGGCGGTTTTCGGCGATAAAGAAGTGATCTGGGAAGGTTATGCGTACGTGGGGCAGGCGGCTTTTGTCGTGTTTTTGCTTACCCTTTTCAAGTTCTTTAAATTTGGAAAAAAGAAACGCTGGAAACGCATTTTCCGGCCGGCTTTGCCTGCGCCACTGCGGGTTGGTTTGTGGGCTTCGGTGCTGGTGCTGCTTTTTGCGTTGGCTATTCCTATTAAATGGGGTCTGGAAGGCATTTTAGACATTGTTCCGCCGCTGAAGCAATTCCGTTCCATCGGCCGTTTTGCCTGGATCTTCTATTACGTTTTCTCGGTTTACGCCGCTTATTATCTTTTCCAGTTAGCGCGCCGTTTCCGGCTGCAGCACAAACCGGTTTTAGCTTTTGCAATCCCCGGAATTTTGCTGGCTTTCTGGACTTTCGAAGCCGTGAATAATGTTTATCAGAAAGCGCTTACCATAAAAGAAAACCGCGTGGCTGCCAGTTTTAACGGCGAAACCGGCAACTACACCCAACTGCTTCAAAAGCACAACCTCAAACCGGAAGATTTTCAGGCCATTTTACCGCTGCCTTATTTTAACGTAGGCTCCGAAAAGATCACCATTTTCCGCAACCCCGAAGCCGCCAACGAAGCCATGCGCGCCTCTTTGCACACCGGTTTGCCCATTGCCGCCAACCTGCTTTCGCGCACCTCGCTCAGCCAGGCTTTACAGCAATTGCAGTTACTCAGCAACCCGTTTACTCCAAAGGAAATTCTGCAAAAATATCCTTCTCAAAAACCTTTATTACTACTTGTTATACCCGATTCATTACAATCCGCGGAAGCAAACCTGGTAGCCAAAGCAAAGCTTATAACCGCGCAGCCACATTTCAGTTTATACCAACTTCCGCTCGATAGTTTATATGCCTCTTCTAAAAATAAAACAGCCCTACCGGAAGGTTTAACGCAGCAAAATGGCCTGTATGTGAACAATAATCCCGGAATGGTGATCCGGAAAGATTTTGCTGAAAACGAAGGAGAAGGTTTGTTCGGGAAAGGTGCGCTGGCTTTAACCGAACGCAAAACCATGCTGCTTGATACGCTTATTAATGTGCCCGCAAACGGTTTGGAATTTGAATTTTCCTGCTGGGCTTCGGCGGTTACGCCCAACATGCCTTCGTTAACTTTGGAAGTAAAAAACCCGGCCGGCGAAGTGCTGCGCGAAGAAAAGATTTACTTCAACGCATCTACCGAAGTCTGGAACAACTGGCTATTTTCCCGCCACGTTTTCAGCGTTCCGGCCGGCAAAATGCAGCTTACCATCAGCACCAAAAGCAAAAAAGCCACCCTCGATAACCTGCTGCTCCGCCCGGTTAAAACCGACGTTTATTTTTACGGTGGCAAGAAGCAGATCTTATTCAAAAATAATCTACCGGCGTCGTATTAAAGGCATGTTACTCTTAGAAAATGGTAGGGTTTCCGGCCATAAAAGTAGCTTCTTATTATCTGTAAATCGAAAACTCGAACAAACGAATAATCGAAACAAAAACGCTATGATTTCGGGCTTAAAAACTATAGCGTTCTGTTTTCAGATTTACTTTAAATAAGCTTTATACAGCACATAATCGCCTTGCTGCGCCAGCATTTTCCAGCCTTTTTCTGCCGGCAGGTTTTCGCCTTTTTTATAGGCCGTTAATGCGGGTTCGCGTTTCAGATCTTTGTAAAATTCATTCTTGCCGTTGTAATACGCCCGGTTGTAAATTACTAAAACCGGTTTTTCGTTCATCCGGTTGGTTAAAGCGGTATCGGGTTTGGGAGCCAGGAAAATACTGAGCAAATGCTGTACCTGCGCCGGCGGTGTACGCGATAATTTACTGGCCATAAGCGGCAAACCAGTTACTTCCGAAAGCTGAATGGTGCCGCGGTAAAATGCATCGTCGGGGAAAAGGCTGATGTCGTAATCTTCGGAACCTTCGTGGTAAAACGGAATGGGCAAAATTGCCTGATATTCCTGCGGAGCAATATTGCCGGCAAGGCTGCGCATAAATTGCAGGTGCTTCGGGTGGGACATCACGTTTTCACCTTTCACTTTCGAAATGTGTTTCCGGAGGTCGCGCATATCGATGGCTAAGAGCAGCAGCAAACCGGGCACCGCGAGCAGTTTTAGCCAAAAAGGTTGCGTATAATGTTTCCAGACGAAGCCCAGCCAGTAAACCGCAGCAATGTTGCAGAACCAGAAAACGATCCAGGCAAACCGCGAAAGCACCCGGAACTGCGTTACGATTTCCGAGAACTGGTGAATGTAAAAGAACAGGTTAAAATAATTGGTGAACGTAAATGCGCCGCCAAAAAATGTGTAGGTTTCGCCCATCGCAATGAATGTGCAACCCAGCGCCGAAAGCCCGAAAAGCCAAAGAAAAGCGCTTTTTGTTTCCGGATCTTTTTCGGCCAGTCGGTTTATTTTTACTAATCCGGATTTCAGCAACAGCTTCATGAGCAGCCAGATAATAAAACTTCCCAGCACAAAACCACCCAGATACAGCCACGATTCGTAGGGAATTTCCGGGTAGCGCAGGAATTCCAGTTTTAGTTTATTGTAAGGGTACGGCGTAATAAAAGCTTCCAGGTTCAGTTTCCAGTCCAGGCGGTCGTAACCTTCGGCAATGCTGCGGCGCAAATGGTAATTTTCATCGGGCAACCGAATAATGGCCAAAACCACCGCCGGCGGAATGAACACATTTATGAGCCCCAGAACCACAACCCAAACGTTAATTTCGCGCTTTTTAATGAAACAACGCAGGAACCAGAACAGGAAAAAGAAGCCAATGAACGACAGATTCAGCAGCAGGTAATACATGTGCAGAAAAGAACTGAGCACCAGCGTAGCCACCAAAGCAGCAGAAATTTGCAATGTTTTCCGGCGATCGGGGAAATGCTGAAACAGCTTTAAAAGCAGATAAACCACCAGCAGCAACACCCACGAAAACGACAGATTATAATGCCCGAGTTTCAGGCGCAGGATCTGTGGACTGATCCAGGGCAGGAAAAATGCAGCCGCAAAAGCAATGCCCCGCGGCGTATGCAGCAACCGGAAAATCCGGAATAAAATACCCGACGCAATAGCCAGCCCGGCTACCATAAACGCATTGTGCAGCGACAGCGCATACGGCGTAAGATCGAAAACCCAGCGCGAAAAAGCTTTTACCAGCGCAGCAAACAAAGGCGTGTTGTCGGTGTATAAAACGTTATCGCCGAAAGGATAATTATGCTGCGTGAAATGGAAGAACGGTGCGCTTTCGGGTTGTTTTAGCCAGGCGTAATACGTGAAATAATTCTTCAGGCCATCCCAGGAATTTACCAGCAGAAATTCATCGGAGGTGCGCAGCACATCGCGGAAAGTGATAAAAATAACTACGGCTTGTACCAGCAAAAGCGCCAGCATAAAAACGTTATCGCGTTTACGAAGCATCAAATATAGAATAAGCGAATTGCAACAAGTGGCAAAGGTACAATTTATTGCACCGGTTAAAAAAAACGCTATGCTTTTGGCCCCAAAAACTGCCCGTCGGTGTTAATCTGAAAATTTGTAACTTTACTTTTAATTCCCGGAGATCTCAAAGCATTTTCAAATCTCCAGATTTTCAATTTTCCAAATCAGAGCAATGTTCCGCATTCAGAATTACATAAACGGCGAATTCCGCGCACCACTTTCCGAAACGTACATCGATAATTACAACCCGGCTACCGGCGAAGTGTATTCGTTAATTCCGGATTCGGATGCGGCCGATGTGGAACTGGCGGTTCTGGCAGCAAAAGCCGCTTTCCCGGCCTGGAGCAATACTTCAGCCGAAAAACGCGGCAAAATGCTGATGAAAATTGCTGCTTTGATCGATGAAAACCTGGAAAAACTGGCCAAAGCCGAAAGCATTGACAACGGAAAACCGATCTCTTTAGCCCGCACCGTAGATATTCCGCGCGCAAGCTCTAATCTGGAATTTTTCGGCACCGCCATTCAGCATTTTTCTTCAGAATCGCATTACATGGAGGGCACGGCTATTAATTACACGCTGCGTCGTCCGTATGGCATAGCCGGTTGCATTTCGCCCTGGAATCTGCCGCTTTACCTGTTTACCTGGAAAATTGCGCCTGCATTAGCGGCTGGAAACTGCGTAATTGCCAAACCTTCGGAAATTACGCCCATGACGGCTTATTTGCTTTCGGAGCTTTGCGCGGAAGCGGGTTTGCCGGCCGGCGTTTTAAATATCATTCACGGTTATGGCCATAAAGTAGGCTCTGCCATCACCGAAAACCCGAACATCCCGATCATTTCCTTTACCGGCGGCACCAAAACCGGCGAAACCATTGCCAGAGTTGCGGCTCCAATGTTTAAAAAACTTTCGCTCGAACTTGGCGGAAAAAACCCGAATATCATTTTTGCGGACTGCGACCTGGAAAAAGCTATTGCTACCAGCATCAATTCTTCGTTCGCCAACCAGGGACAAATTTGCCTTTGCGGTTCGCGCATTTTTATTGAGCGCAGCATTTACGAGCAATTTAAGGAAGGCTTTTTAGCGAAAGTACAGGAGCTGAAAAACGGTAACCCTTTAGACGAAAAAACCAAACAAGGCGCGGTAGTTTCGCAAGCGCACATGGAAAAAGTGCTTTCTTATATAGAACTGGCCAAAGAAGAAGGCGGAAAAATTCTGGCCGGCGGCACGCAGGTAAAACTGGACGGCGAAAACGCGAACGGCTGGTTTATTGCCCCAACGGTTATTGAAGGTCTGGCTTATAACTGCCGCACCAACCTGGAAGAAATTTTTGGCCCAGTGGTTACGCTTACGCCTTTCGATACGGAAGAAGAAGTGCTGGAATACGCCAATTGCACTGATTATGGTCTGGCCGCCACCATCTGGACCGAGAACCTGACCAAAGCCCACCGCGTGGCGCACCAGATCAAGTCCGGAATTATTTGGGTAAATTGCTGGTTATTACGGGACTTACGCACACCTTTCGGCGGCATGAAGCAATCTGGCGTGGGCCGCGAAGGCGGTCTGGAAGCGCTGCGGTTTTTTACCGAGCCGCAAAATGTTTGCGTGAAATTATAATAAACCTGAAAATCAGGCGTTAACGACTTTAATAATTAAAAAAAACTGCTCTCACAATGAACAAATTTATGAGTACTGCCCTCGGACGGCTGCGCCTGATCGGTTTACTGGAAGGCCTATCTTTTATCGTTTTGCTGTGCATTGCCATGCCGCTGAAATATTATTTTGAACAACCGCTGGCCGTAAAATACGTGGGCTGGGCACACGGCGTACTGTTTGTGCTTTACATTGCGGCCGTTTTTCAGGTGGCCGTGCAGCGCCGCTGGTCATTTATGAAAGGCATTCTGGCGCTGGTTGCTTCTTTAGTTCCCCTCGGCACTTTCGCCTTCGACCGGCAGCTGGTTCGGGAGCAGCGCGAAGCTGCTTATCAGAGCAAAGTTGTGGCTTAGTTTTTTAACCCAAAAACATACCGTTTTAAAATGGAAGCAAGGAGAATAAGAACCGTATTATTTTTCATTGCTTCCATTTTTCTTTTTAGCTGTCAGCGGAAAGAAGATAATCGTTTGGCAATTTTAGCTTTACAGACCGCTTGCAAGGATACTTGGGCGGATATTGAAGCCCTCACTGGTAGTATTAGACACGAAGTTGAAGTAGGAGGCAATCGGAAGGCCGACATAAGAGTCCTTGATTTATCTAAAAGGATCTCTGAATGGAAAAACCCGGTGTTGCCTACCTTATCAGTCTCTGGCCTTAAGCAATTTTCAGATTCTACTTACAATAGTACTTTAGCAGAAAAATTAGAAAAGGCAGACCAAGAAGAATGGAAAAGAATTTCTACTGAAATTGGAAAAGCAACAACCTACTTACCGCTTGAAATAAAATCCGCCTCAGATTCTTTAAAAATATACCAGATTCTATATTTAATCTTAAGGCAGGAACTATTGTATCACTCAGCTTTGGCCGCCAGAGTTGGAGGGAATGACTGGTTTACTACTTCCATTAATTCACAAATCCATTACAAAGCAGGAGATACAGTTAAGACCCTCATAAGTCTTTCCCGGTTTGAAAATGATAATATAAAGTACAGGGCAGAACCTATAAGAATATACCTTAACGATACTCTTATCAATATTAACTCTACTACAGAATACATTGGTAAAGTAACATTAATAAAATTTCCGGCTATACAAAAGGGCACGTATAAAATAGAAGGCACCTTTATAACCAAGTATCCAGCAAGTAGACAACAAAAAATCGCCAAAATATTGAGTCGCGAATTTAATGTAGAGTGAAATTTTTAAAAGTCTGCAAAAACCAGTTTTGCAGACTTTTTTGCATTAAAACCATAGCGTTTCAGCCGTAAAACCTCACAGGTTTCAGAAACCTGTGAGGTTTGGTTCAGACTTTTTCAACCTGAAACCATAGCGTTTCCCAGCTGATAAAATAACACGGTTTTGCGCAGGTTTTCCGGAATTTGAATAACTTAGCACACCCGTTCTATTCTGTGATTTATCATGAAACGCTTTCTTCCTTTCGCTTTTGGTTTGCTGCTTACTTCCTGCGTGAGCCCGTACAATATTTCTAAAATTACGCCGGCCGAAGAAGACACCAACTGGGCCTGGGGCCGGGAATTTATGCACAAAACCATGGATAGCGTGGTGGTGAAAATTGCCTACGAAACCAACGACCGCAACAACGCCATTTTTAACGTGGAAATCGAGAATAATTCGAGCCGGCCGGTTTTGGTTGCCCCTGAAAGATTCTGGTCGAATATGAGCGGTGCCAATCTGCCTAAAGACATTATCCAGCTGCAAAAAGCCGTAGATCCGGAAAGTTATTACCTGGACCTGGCCAAACAAAGATCGCGGCAGGAAGCCGAAGAAATGAACACGGCTATTAACCACGTTACGCTTTCGCTGGTAGAAACAGCTTCGGCGGTAGCCAGTATTGCAGATGGGGAAACGCCCGAAGAACGCGAAGAACGGCAAATGGCCCGCGCAGAATCTGAGCAAAACCGCGAAATTGATCTGTACCGGTTAGAGAACAAACGCATTTCGCTCAATGACCGCAAACGTTTTTTAGACCAGACCATTCTGCGCAAAAGCACCTTGCCACCCAATTCGGTAATTTACGGCGAAGTTTATTTCCAGCGCCACGATCTTGCCACCAGCTACGAGATCAACATTCCGATAAACGACAAACTACTGAAATTTCATTTTAAACAAAGCATCGTAAAGCCGTAAATAAAAAAAGCCTAGTAGCATTACCAGACTTTTTTGTTTTCAAACCATAGCGTTTTGCGGGTTTATTATGCTTAAACCATAGCGTTTTCAAATAACTAAAATACCTGCGCGTGCTGCGGCATGGTATCTGGTTTGGTTTCTACGTTGGTATCGGAAATGATATAAAGCGGCCGGCCGCGTACGTTATTGCTGATGCGGCTGATGTACTCGCCGATAATGCCGATGGAAATTAGCTGAATGCCACCCAAAAACAACACGCTCAGAATAGTAGAAGTCCAGCCGGGAACGGTGTCGTGGGAAACAAAACGGGAATAAAGCGCATACAGCATTACCAGGAACGCAATTCCGGAAACCACAAAACCCGACATGGTAGCTACTTTCAGCGGAAAATCGGAGAAAGAAGTAATGCCATCGAGCGCGAAGCGGATCATTTTGCGGTAGGTGTAACCGGTTTCGCCTTCGGCCCGTTCGGCACGGTCGTATTCTACGAAAATTTGTTTAAAACCGGCCCAGGATATCTGCCCACGCAGGAATTTATTGCGTTCCGGCATGTTGCGGAGCACCTGCACGATCTTGTCGCTCATGATCCGGAAATCGCCGGTATCTACCGGAATTTCCACGGAAGTAATGTTGGCCAGAATGCGGTAGAACCACTTGGCAGTAAGCAGCTTTAAGTAGCTTTCCCCTACCCTTTTCCGGCGGCGCGCATACACCACTTCAAAACCTTCCTGCATTTTTTTATACAGATCGATAATGAGTTCCGGCGGGTCCTGCAGATCAGCGTCTATAATTACAATGGCTTTGCCGCGCGTATGATCTAAACCGGCGCTTACTGCAATCTGGTGGCCGAAATTGCGGCTGAAGTTGATGAATCTGACTTTTTCGTCGCGTTGCGATAGCGTTTTTATAAGCGCCAGCGAGTTATCGCGGCTACCGTCGTTCACAAAAATAAATTCATACGGTTCACCCAGGGTTTGCATTACACCCGTGAGGCGATCGTATAAATTGAAGATATTTTTTTCTTCGTTGTAAATAGGAATAACCACCGAAAGCTGCAGGCTTTCCTGAACGGTTGGCATAAAGCTATTCATTGGTTTCATGGTTATTTTTTTTCTGAACGATACGATAAACGCGGCTGCTGTAATATTGATGAAGCACTTCAGCCTCAAAATTTGCTTCGAGCAAACTTGAAAAAGCCGGGTTGACCAGCACTACAATTTCGCCGGGTTGCAAACCAGAAACACTAAACTGATTGGCTTCGCGGAAGGTGTAGCCCTTTTGCTGGTAAGCCAGCTTATAATAATGCGAAATGGCCGGATATTGGTCGGCGGGTTGCAGCAAAGTGATCTGTTTTTCCTGTGGAAACTGTTTCTCCAAAAGCTTCAACGCCGGCCCGAACATCGATTCCGGGTACTTTTCCCCCATTTCCGCTTTATCTTTAAGGTAATATTCCAAAACGGCGTTATAAGGCAACAAGCACAAAAGTAACACCGAACCGGTAAAGAAAAAAGCAGTATGTTTCACGTTTAAAAGCTGCGCGGCACCTTGCAGCAAAATGGTTACGCCCAAAGCTATCAGCACCGCCATAAATGGGTAAGCCGGGGCATCGTACCAGTAAAGTTTGGTTTGGGCCGTAGAAATAATGAGCAGATAAAGACCCAGCAAAACGATTGCCAGCACCGCAAATCTTTTTACCACCACGGCGCTTTGCCAAAGCAGCACCCAAACAGACAATAGTAAAACCGGTAGCCAGAACTTATATTTCTCTTTCCTGATATTCTGGAGATACCAGTCAGCGGGGTGTTTATGAAGGTCGTCTAAAGCAGTTAAATAGCGGCCACCTAATTCATTTTCGTAAACGGCCTGCAAATAGCCTGGATTCATGGTTTCACGCAGAAAATAGTACCCCAGGCCTAAAAAGAGAAAAAAGGCAACGCCCGCGTAAAAAGCCGGTTGGCGCAACAAGGTTAACAATTTGCCCCGATAAATTATGTAGATGAGCAGCGCCGGTGCACACATTAAGCCGGCTACGCCTTTGGTGAGCACCGCAAGCGTTAAGCCCAGCACGCAGAACCACCAGTATTTTTGCTTGTTTTCTTCTAAATAAAGGAAAAACGTGAATGTATAAAGCACAATAAAAAACACCAGCATGGCATCGTAATCGGCGGTTCGGGCTACGTGAAAGATCATATAACCTTTACTCGAAACCAGGATCAGCACACTTAGCGCTGCTATTAATTTGTTTTTAAACGCCTGCAGCCCAAACCAAAACAGCAGGAAAAAGGTACTCAAAACTGCCCCAATGGTTGGCAAACGAAGCGCCAGTTCAGAATAACCGAAAAGTTTAATGCTCAAAGCCATCAGCCAGATCTGGAAAGGCGGCTTGGTATTCCACATATCGGGGTTACCCTGAAAATACGTTACGATCAGATTCCCATTGGCTACCATTTCGGCAGCATTTACGGCCTGCCGCGATTCGTCCCAGAGCATGACCGGCAGCGCCGAGATCTGCCATACCACCGGAAAACCAACCAATATTATAAACGGTACCAGCCAGAACAGATCTGCCACTGTAAGCAGGTTCCTGTTGCGGGCCAATAACGTTTCGGAAGGATGAATAGAGGTCTGTACGGCCATAAAAACTACAGGCTCCGCTCAATAAAGTTGGTCATTTGGTTGTAAAGGTGCAAACGGGTGTTGCCGCCATAAATGCCGTGGTTACGGTTCGGGTAATAAAAACTCTCGAATTGTTTGTTGGCTTTTACCAGCGCTTCGGTCATGGCAATGGCGTTCTGCACGTGCACGTTATCGTCGCCGGTTCCGTGTATCAAAAGTAATTTGGCTTTCAGCTTATCGGCGTATTGCACCGGAGAGTTATCGTCGTAACCGGCGGCATTTTCCTGCGGGGTTTTCAGAAAACGTTCGGTGTAAACGGTATCGTAATAGCGCCAGTTGGTAACCGGAGCTACGGCAATGCCAGCTTTGAAATAATCAGCGCCTTTGGTTAAAGCCAGCAGCGTCATATATCCGCCGAAGCTCCAGCCCCAGATCCCGATGCGTGCTTTATCTACGTAAGGCAAACCACCTAAATATTTGGCCGTTTCGATCTGATCCTGGGCTTCCAGTTTGCCTAAATTGGCGTAAGTGCTTTTCTTGAAATCCGCGCCCCGGCCACCGGTTCCGCGGTTATCTACGCACACGATCATGTAGCCTTTCTGCGCCAGCATCTGGTACCACATAAAGTCTTTGGAATTCCAGGCGTCGTTTACCTGCTGGTTGCCTGGGCCGCCGTACACAAACATCAGCACCGGATATTTTTTGCTTTGATCGAAGTTGGTTGGTTTGATCATCCAGCCGTTCAGGCTTACATTTTCGGTGGTTTTGAAATTGAAGAATTCAAGCGGCGAAGTTTCATATTGCGCTAAACGACCTTTTAAAGCAGCATTGTCTTCCAGCGTTTTGATCAGGTTCCCGTTTTTGGCGGTATGTAAACTAACGGTTAAAGGCGAATTGGCGGTAGAGAAATAATCGAGGTAATACTGAAAATCGGGGCTCATGTTGATGGTGTGCGTGCCGTTTTCTTTCGTAAGTCTGGTTTTGTTTTTCCCTTTCAGGCTGATGCGGTAAAGCTGGCGCGTCATCGGCGAAACTTCGGTGGATGTGTAGAAAACGGTATTGTTTTTCTCGTCAAAACCCAGAACCGAGCTGATTTCCCAGTTGCCTTTGGTGATCTGCTTTTTCTCCTTGCCTTTTATATCGTACAAATACAAATGGCGGAAACCGTCTTTTTCGGAGCTCATCACGAAGTGTTTGCCGTCTTTCAGATAAGTAAGATCGTCGGTAATTTCTACGTAGGCTTTGTCTTTTTCCGTTAAGATCACTTTGCTTTCGCCGGTATTGGCGTTGGCGTGCAGAATTTCCAACGTGTTCTGCAAACGATTCATTCTTCTAATAGAAAGCAGGTTGTTGTCGGTGGTCCAGTTAATGCGCGGAATGTATTGATCCTGCTCCGGCCCCACGTTCATTTGCAAAGTTTTGCCATTTTTCAGGTCGTAAACCGAAATGGTAACTACGGAATTGGCTTCGCCGGCTTTCGGGTATTTAAAACGGTAATCGGTTGGGTATAAAGCGCCCCACATCTGCATGTTGTATTCCGGCACGCGGCTTTCATCGAAGGTATAAAAAGCAATTCTATCGGAGTTCGGGCTCCAGAAAAAGGCTTTCGCAAACTCAAATTCTTCTTCGTAAACCCAGTCGGCAGAACCGTTAATTATGTGGTTGAATTTACCGTTGGTGGTTAATTGTTTTTCCTGCATGGTGGCCAGATCTACCACAAACAGGTTGTTGTCGCGGGCAAATGCAACCTGCTTGCCATCCGGCGAATAGGTAGCGTAACTTTGCTTGCCGCCATTGCTGAGCTTGGTTAATTTCTGGCTTTCCAGGTCGTAAACGTAATATTCGGCTTTGGAGGAACGGCGGTAAATGGGTTCGGTGGCGGTTGAAAAAAGCACTTTCTTTTCGTCGGCACTAAATTCGTAACCATCGTACTGAATGGGTTCCTGGCTGCCTTCCACGCGCAACGCTTCGCCTTCAATGATCGTACTTACCGGCTGGCCGGTAGTTACATCTACTTTTACAATATCCGTAACCTTGTTGGCGTTATCAGCAACCTGGGAAGAATAATAGCGGCCGTCTTTCATCCAGTTTACGCCATGCACCGATTTTGCGGCAAAGGTTGGCTTGGCCCAGATATCTTCTACCGTAATTTTAAGTTTTTGCTGCGCTTCTACTAACTTAGCACTCAAAAGAAGAACTAAGGCAAAGAAGATAGTTTTTACCTGAAAATGCATAGCGTTTTAAATTGTAAACCAGATTAAAAAGTTAAATTTAACCCGAATAATTTGGCTATGCAAAGGCGGAAAAGCATTTCCGGCCTAATTTTCTTAAATAGTAATATGCTATATCTAAAAATGGTATTAAGTTTGTAATGCCGAACGCGAGTAACCAAAATTTTAATTCATAATCAATTCAGTAAAAACCATGAAAAAACTAAGAACCTTTTACCTGTCGTTATTAACTGTTGCGAGCTTAGGCCTAATGACAAGCTGCGGCGATGACAACGACGATCCGCAACCAGTACCAGCTCCAGCAGAAATGAGCACTTATTCTGCAAAGATCCTTGGAAACCAGCAGGCTGCTGCCGGTAGCTTCTTTGCATCTTCTACAGGCGAAGTTATTTCTGCCGGCAATGCAAAAGCAAACGCCTCTGTTATCGATTTCGGTTACTACTTCAGTGTTGGCGGAACAGCCGCAGCAGACAGCGCAACGATTGCTGCGCCGAACGATGTAAATGCTACGCAGGTTTTTGGCGCTATCGCTTCAGCCGATTTCGCTAACTGGGCTACTAAAAACCCGACTAAATTTAAAGATCTGGGCAACAATGCCGCTTTTTACACTGGCCCTACAAACGGCGATGAAGTTGCTGCTGTGTACACAAACATGGGTGCCACTGAAACTTCTTCTGTTAAACACTTAAACGTTGGTGATGTTTTTGCCTTCACAACAGCTGCCGGCAAACGCGGTGTTGCTATGGTTACTGCATTAAAGAAAGCTACAAACGCAGACAACAAAAGCGAGATCACAATCAATGTAAAAGTTGAGAAATAGGCCTTAACTTTTTGTTAAAAATTAAAAGCCTTGCAGCAATGCAAGGCTTTTTTTATGTTCCAATTCTTCGCCTGTTCAGGAGAAAGCCTTAACGCAACAATACATTTCCATCCTCTTATTCTGAATAGCAATCTTCAAACTACATCGCATTCAGCGTAAAGCACTTTTTAAGCCCGAAAGCATACCGTTTTTTTTAGGTTTTACTACGAATAGCACGCCAGAAGAACATGCTTGCAACCTCATGACAAGTCACTTGAATTGCCGTAAAAGTGAAAACTTCTGATCCATGCAAACCAACTTCTATCCAAACAAAAAAAGCAGCCATCTTAAAAATGAATGGCTGCTTTTTTTGTTTAAAAACGGTAGGGTTTTAAGCCTGAAAAGTCATTAAAAGTTGAAACCGGCGGTAATTACAAAGCTGTCGTTTCTATTTTCGGTAGCTACAATTGGCTGCGAATTATCGTTTAATTTATACGGCGAATAATAGCTGTTCCATTTTCCGGCCACGTAAGCCGCATCCAGGAAATATCGCTTTTCTTTCAGCCCGATGCCGCCAGTAAAATATTTACGGGCGCGGTCTAAATTACTATTAAACGCGTCGCCGTAATGCGCATAACCCGCCCGAACCCGGAAAACATCGAAACGCGCTTCTGCCCCGATCCGGTAATTCATTGCGCCACCATAAGTGCTTGAAATAATGCGGTTCTGCTGGCTGAAATAACCAGTTCCCGGATCTAACCCATACGGATTATCGTCGGAAATGCTAAAGCGCGCATCGCTGTAATCCAGATATTCCACATCCGCCGAAATGAAACCGTATTTACCAATAAAGTAAGCAATACCGCCATTTGCCCGGAACGGAGTCGTTAAGTTATATTCAAAATTACCGTCCAGCGTTTGCGCATAAATGCTGTTGGTGCTAAAAACGCCGGGCTTATAATTAGCCTGCATAGCCGTTGTGTAATTATCTTCCAGGCCGTAAAAAGTTGGCGTTTGAATAGTAGCCCCCAGGCGCAAAGCATCTATAGGCTTATAGATCAGACCAACTCTGAAATTTATGCCTGCTCCACTGGTTTTAAAGTAATCGGTAAGGGTAAGCGAAGAAAAATAAGGCTCGTCGTTGCCGGCAGTTTCGGTATAAGTACGGGTTTGTTTGTAACTTACAGTTGTTAAACCAAGCGAACCGCCAATAAATAATTTATCCTTATAACTGGCGCCGTAGCTAAAATCCCACTGGTTTTGCGCGCCGCTGCTGTTTATACTTTCGCCCTGCGTAAGAATTCCTTGCCGCGCCGGCACATACAAGTTTCCGGTAGAATCTACATCTATTAAAAACGTGGCATAAGCCAGGCCTTCCAGAGAAGTAATATTATTACCGTTCGTGCCATATTCGGCATCCAGCTGCGCCTGTGTAATGTTGAAATCCCGAAGATTATCGTCGAAAGATTGCAACAGCGAATTTTTATCTGCTACCTGCCCGGTATAACTGGTATTGGCATGCAAGGAATTCAGCCTGGTAAAACCGATCCCGAAACTTCCGCCCCGCCAATCACTTACTACATCGTCGGCTTTGCGGTCGGTAAAAACGGCTCCAATCTGCGAAATATTAAAATTATTGCGGGAGTCTGGCGTGGCAGTATTTCCCAGAAAACTTTCTGTATCGTTAAAATTAAAGCCTGGGGTGAACGTGAATTCGCTTTTGCGGTAAAGTCCTAAACCAGCCGGATTGCCAACCATCGTAGAAGCATCGGCACCTAAAGCAGTTTGCGCGCCAGCCAAACCTTGTATGCGGGCAGTGCCGCCAAAACCCAGCTGCGAATAGAGCAGGGCATCGGTTTCATTTTGCGCCGAAGCCCGGCCACTCCAGGCCAGCAAAGCCAGCCCGGCAGCCCATATTTTCAAATTCTTCATAAGTGTCTGCTTGTTTAATTATCGTCTTGGCCGTCCGCCGCCGCCACTTGGCATGCTGGAGCCAGATGAACCTCTGCCTGGTGACGAATAAGAACCACCACTATTATCGTTGCGCGAAGGTCGGCTGTTTTCATAAACCGGAGCGCTACGTTGCGGCGATGGCTGATAATTTGGCTGTGATTGCATACGACGCTGCTCTCTGCGGCTCGGCTGCTCAATTTGTACCGGCGCTTGTACCGGAGCCTCCTGTGGTCTTGCCGGGCTTACATCCTGCAAAGGCGCTCTGCCTGGGCGAGATTGCGTAGGAACCGTTGCATTATCCCGGGCCGGACGGCTGTATTCAGGAGTTGGTTGCGCATTATTCTGGAACTGGTAGTTTTCAGGCTGAATATTCTGAACCTCCCGGCCCGGACGTGAATTTTGAGCCGGACGACCACTTGGCACCTGCTGCTCACGGCCGTTCTGTGGGCTGTTGCTATTAACCGGCTGCACCGCCTTGCCTGGAGAAGTTCCTGGTTGTGCAATACGGTTCGGACGGCTGCCCGGAATTACTGTTCCGGTGTTCGGATTTGGTTGTGCAACACGGCCGCCTGGCACTGAAGGACGACCTGTTACATTATTTACCGGTGCATTACCCGGCACGTTGCTGCGGTTGGTGCGCGGCGCATAATTTACTCGCTGGCGGTTGTAACCATAGCCATAACCACTGCCAGCATAATATCCATCGTAAAAACCATGATAGTAATTGCCGTAACCCCCACCGTAGCCGTAGCCATAATAATCGTAAGGACCGTAACCGTAGCCATAAGGTCTGTAACCGTAATAACCATAACCCGGGTAACCAAAGCCGTAACCAATGCTGATCGTTAAACCGCGCGAAGGGTAGCAATATGGGTACCAGAACGGATCATAAAGGTTGTAGCAATAAGCGGCTGAATACCCGAAAGGCGAATAGAACGGATCATAAAAAGGATCGGCGCTGTAATAATTATAATTCCGGAACCGGCTGCCCGCATAATTGCGCGATGAATACCGGTTATTATCGTAGTAATTGTAATTATTAGTAATAGAAGCCTGCCCGCTTTCCGCAGTAGAATATTCCGGATTGGTAACTTCTTCAGAACCTGAACCATTTTCAGAAGCTGTTACATAATTAGCTTCCGGCCGCACGGTTCGGTCTGTAGAAGCATAATACAGATCGTCGTTTTCGGAGGACTGCAGCGCCGTGGAGCTGGTACAGCTGAAAGCCAACCCGGCCAACAGCGGCAACAAAGCAGTAGTAATTATATTTTTCATGATTTTCATTTTTAAAACGGTATGCCCGGAAGCACAAAAACTCAAACAGTATTAAACACGCCCGGTTTACTGGTTAATACAGTTTTATTAACGTATTTTTGGGCCTAAATGATATTCTGATTTCTGTAATATAGTATGCAAAATTCATACCGGTTAATAATTATTTCCGGATTGATATTGCCTTTAACAAAGATACGAAAACATGAGCAAAGCTTTACCTAAAAGAAGCGAAGATTATTCCCTCTGGTACAACGAATTAGTGAAACGTGCAGGCCTTGCTGAAAACTCCGGCGTACGTGGCTGCATGGTAATAAAACCGTACGGATTTGCCATCTGGGAAAAGATGCAGCGCATTCTGGACGACATGTTCAAAAAGACCGGCCATTCCAACGCTTACTTCCCACTTTTCATCCCGAAAAGCATGTTTGAAGCCGAAGAAAAGAACGCCGAAGGTTTTGCCAAAGAATGCGCCGTAGTTACCCATTACCGCCTGCAAACCGACCCTGATAACGCCGGCAAGTTACGCGTAGATCCGGAAGCCAGACTGGAAGAAGAGCTCGTTGTTAGACCAACTTCCGAAGCCATTATCTGGAGCACCTACAAGAACTGGATCCAGAGTTACCGCGACCTGCCTTTGCTCATTAACCAGTGGGCCAACGTGGTGCGCTGGGAAATGCGTACGCGCTTATTCCTGCGCACGGCAGAATTCTTATGGCAGGAAGGCCACACCGCGCACGCAACCGCCGAAGAAGCCGTAGCCGAAACGGTTCAGATGCTGCACGTATATGCTGATTTCGCTGAAAATTTCTTAGCATTACCGGTTGTAAAAGGGGTTAAAACGCCGAACGAACGCTTTGCTGGAGCATTAGACACTTATTGCATAGAAGGTTTAATGCAGGACGGAAAAGCTTTACAAGCCGGCACTTCCCACTTCTTAGGCCAGAACTTTGCACAGGCTTTCGATGTAAAATTCACTACCAAAGAAGGCAAACAAGAGCACGTTTGGGGCACCAGCTGGGGTGTAAGTACCCGTTTAATGGGAGCCTTAGTTATGGCGCATTCCGACGATGAAGGTTTGGTTTTACCTCCGAAGTTAGCGCCGATCCAGGTTGTTTTTGTGCCGATCTTCCGGAAAGACGAAGAACTGGCGCAGATCTCCGAAACGGTAGGCAAACTGAAGCAAAAACTCGAAGCTAAAGGAATTTCCGTGAAATACGACGACCGCGATACTGAACGCCCGGGCTTTAAATTTGCCGAATGGGAACTGAAAGGCGTGCCGGTGCGTGTAGCCATTGGTCCAAGAGACTTAGAAAACGGCACCGCCGAAGTTGCCCGCCGCGATACCAAAGAAAAGCAAAGCATGCAACTCGAAGGTTTAGAAAATACCCTCGAAAACCTGCTGAACGAAATTCAGGAAAACATCTTTAACCGCGCTTTACAATTCCGCGAAGAAAATACTACCAAAGTAGATACTTACGAAGAATTCAAACGCGTTTTAGATGAAAAACCAGGCTTTGTGTTAGCGCACTGGGACGGCACGCCGGAAACCGAAGAACGCATTAAAGAAGAAACCAAAGCCACCATCCGCTGCATTGCCTTAGATACTCCGGAAGAAAATGGTGTGGATATGGTAACCGGAAAGCCATCGAGCCGCCGCGTGTATTTTGCGAGAGCGTACTAAACAAACGGTAGCATTTTAAGCTGAAAAAGTGCTTTATTCAAACCTTCCAGGTCTCGGAGACCTGGAAGGTTTTTTGTTTCCGGAAAAACGCTATGGTTTCCGGCAGAAAAAGTAAAGCAGCTTTATTGCAATGTTTTTATTTCAGAAGTTTCTGCCCCAAGCTATAACCTACGCCAAGGCTAGGCAAAGGAATAATCATAAAAGGCACGTAACCAGGCACCGGAATAATAACACCCGAAATTCCGGCTTTCACAAATAAGCGGTTATCGGGCAATTGCCAGCGGCAAGCCATACGGAGCGTTGGAAGAAAGGTCATATTAGCAAATACGCCCTGGTTGCGATATTCTACATATTCACTTTTTACAAACGTAAGCCCCGTTCCAAATTCGCCTCGCAAATTTCCTTTGCCAATGCGCCAGGGTTTTTCCGAAAGCCAGAAAAGTTCTAACGGTACAATGGCGGTTTGCGATTTTGGCCAGACCAATGCTCCCACCCGAAAAGCGGCCAGATCGTTGCCGATGGGCACCCGGAAAAAGCGTTCATAATTCAGCGAGCCGTAAACGCCATTTCCCAGCGCTTCGCCATAAATGCCGTGGCGGTACGGCAGCAGATTTGCGGCAGAATCAAGAGGCATATCCTGCGCATAACTGCTCCCTGAAAACGTTATGAAAATCAGGCAAAAAAGTAAAGCAATTTTCCTTAAAGACATAAACGCGAATTACTTTTTCCCGAAACTGTAACCAAAACTCACCCCACCCCACGGTTGAAAGCCAGGAAAACCTTCCCCATTATTAAAGAAAAAGGGCGTAAAACCGGCCCGCAGGAAGTATGGCTTATCCGGGAAATCGTAACGGGCACCCAAACGGAAGTTTGCAATGGGCCGGAAACCAGGGTTAATGTAAACGCCTACCCTATCGTTTCTTACTTTTTCTTCGCGCTCAAAAGATTTCAGAAAAGTAACGCCGGCGCCAAACTCGAATTTCAAGGGCCGTTTTCCGTTTATAAGCGAAAATTCAACCGGCAAAATCAGGGAGTGCCAATAATCGAACGGCACCAAACTTCCACCTACGCGGATGGCGGCAACCGGATCTCCCTGCACAAAAAAGCGCCTTTCGTAATTCAGGGAGCCATAGAGCGCATTGCCGCCGGCTTCCACATAAGTACCATTCCGCAAAAAGCCAGCTTGCTTTTGCTGCACAACCTCAGCAGTTTGCTGTGCACGAACCTGTAAAGGCCAAAACGCTATTCCAACTAAGAAAAAAAGTAAAACTGCTTTCATATCTTTTCCTTTTTTTATTTAAAACTATGTTATTCCTAACAAAAATCAAACACTCTGAATAGAATTTTGTTTCCCGTAGAAAATCGTATCTTTAAGCAATACAATTAATTCCCGAAGAAAATGGATTGGATCACAATTGTTTCGCTGCTGGTTTTTGGCATTTTGCTGCTGGTAGTAGAAATTATTCTGGTACCCGGCACAACCGTGGTAGGCCTGGCTGGCATTATATTAATGACCATTGGCGTCTGGCTCGGTTTCCGCGATCTGGGTTTGGTTTATGGCTATTGGCTGCTGGGCGTTTCGGTGGTTATTACCTTTCTGTTTGTGTACATCGGGCTTAAAAAACAAACCTGGCAGAAATTTACCTTAACCACCGTAAACAAAGGCCGCGTAAACGAAGATAACCAACTCGAAGTAAAAATTGGCGAAGTGGGCAAAACCCTGTCCTCGTTGCGCCCTTCCGGCACCGGTTTTTTCCACGAAACCCAGATCGAAGTTACCACCACCGGCGAATTCATTCCCACCGGCACCAGCATTCGCATTGTAAAAGTTGAACCAAACAAAATTACCGTAGAGCGCGCCGAACAACACGCTTAATTACTGATTGCTACATTGTTAAATGGCTTAATGGTTGAATTGTAAATCGACTTTTCAGCCTGAAAAAGATAGCATTTTTCTAATTATGAATAGCGATTAGTCGTTTATTTTTCCAGAACTTGTATGGCCAAAAATTGAACGAACAACGAACAACGAACAACGAACAACGAACAACGAACAACGAACAACGAACAACGAACATATAAACTATGGAAAATCTTTCCCCCGCGTTTCTCATTGCCGGAATCGTCATTCTCTTTCTGGTATTCCTGTATTTTTTCCCGATCAACCTCTGGATCACGGCGCTGTTTTCGGGCGTAAAAGTGAATCTTTTCGATCTGGTTTTTATGCGCATCCGGAAAGTGCCGCCGAGCTTAATTGTGAATTCCATGATCACTTCTTCCAAAGCCGGTCTGCATATTTCCACTTCCGAACTTGAAACGCATTACCTGGCCGGCGGCAACGTACCAACCGTTATCAAAGCGCTTATTTCCGCCGACAAAGCCAACATTCCGCTTACCTTTAAACAAGCAACCGCCATAGACCTGGCCGGCCGCGATGTTTTTGAAGCCGTAACGACCTCGGTAAACCCAAAAGTAATTAATACACCCAACGTGGCTGCCGTAGCGCAGGACGGAATTCAGCTGATTGCCAAAGCCCGCGTTACGGTACGCGCCAACATTGCCCAGTTAGTAGGCGGCGCCGGCGAAGAAACCATTCTGGCCCGCGTAGGCGAAGGCATTGTAACGAGTATCGGCTCCTCGGTTTCACATAAAGAAGTACTGGAAAACCCCGATAAGATTTCGAAACTCGTTCTGCAGAAAGGCCTAGATGCAGGCACCGCTTACGAAATCCTTTCTATAGATATTGCTGACGTGGATATCGGAGAAAATATTGGCGCCAAACTACAAATAGATCAGGCTAACGCCGATTTAAAAGTGGCCGAAGCAAGAGCCGAAGAACGCCGCGCCATGGCCGTAGCCGTAGAGCAGGAAATGCGCGCCAAAACCCAGGAAGCCAAAGCCATGGTTGTGCAGGCCGAAGCCGAAGTTCCGAAAGCCATCGCCGACGCTTTCCGTTCCGGCAATTTAGGCATAATGGATTACTACAAAATGCGCAACATTCAGGCCGATACCGACATGCGCGATTCTATTGCCAATCCGAACTCTGGCAGCGGCAGCACCAAACCGGGCCGCGAAGAAGGCCGCCAGAGTTAAAAAACGGTAGGCTTTGAAACTTAAAAACTCATGAAAAGACTAAACCTGGCAGCAATTGTAACAATCGCAGCAGCGCTAACCGGCTGCTGCGATTGTTTTGGCGATGAACCGCTGTTAAAAGTAAACTTCCAGAATTTCAGTAATGCTGAGCTTAAAACCATTTATCTGGTTTCCGAAAGCCGCTCAGATACCTGCTTTTCCTGCGTAGATACAGTAAGTAATGCATTATATATTTTCCCCAATTCAAATACAAAGCATCAGATCCTAAGCGATTCCATCCCATTAAATAAAACAATTCAGATCAATAAAATTAAAAGCGAAACCTCAGGATTTGGTGCCTGCAAATGCAGCACTGTAAAAGAAATAAACTACGATTACGACGGACAATCTTACACAAATGGACCAGTAGTTATTTCAAAATAGCAAATCAGCAACATCAAATCCCGTTTTCCAAACTCATAACTCTCAACTTATAACTTTTAACTTCTTTAATGGCTTGGTTCCTGTTAATTATTGCCGGCTTGTGCGAAGTAGGTTTTACCACTTGCCTGAGCAAAGCCAAAGAAACTTCCGGAAATGAATCCTTGCTCTGGATCGTGGGCTTTTTCGTTTCGCTTTCGGTGAGTATGTATTTACTTTACAGAGCCACCCTCACTTTACCAATGGGTACCGCTTACGCCGTCTGGACGGGAATTGGCGCCGTGGGAACCGTTTTAATGGGCATTATTTTCTTTAAAGAACCGGTAGCTTTCTGGCGCATGTTCTTTATTTTCCTGCTCATCGGCTCCATCATCGGGTTGAAATTCGTTTCTTCGCATGAGTAGTTTTTCTGTTGAAAACGGTACCGTTTTGCGCTGAAAAAGTCATAATTGAATTACCAATGACGAACCGGCATAACATGAAAAAACGCTACCTTTCGCTATGAAAAAAGTAATGCTGTTTTGCGGCTTGGTTTTAGCGGCCACGCTATCGAAGGCGCAGCAAATGAAATATCTGGTGGGCGCAAATACGGGTGTCTTCACGCTGCACGGCCCTTCCACAGAAAAAGTATCTTCCATAAATGCTTATTCCCTCAGCGCTGAAAAAGGCTATACAAACAACCCATTTAGTTCTAACCTGGGCGGTGCATATGGGGTTTCAGCGCAGGTACAGCGCTTTACGAAAGGCAGATTGGTTTTCGGCGCCGGCTTAGGATACGAGTTCATGCAAAACAACATGGAAATAAATCAGGTCTATGGACCTAATGGGAATATGCCTGTTGCCGCCAAAGGGCGTTCCACGGTAACGTATCAGTTTATTAACGTAAATCCGTTCATCGGCTACCGCTTCGCCTTAGATTGCCTGCAGCTCGAGCTTACCGCCGGCGCAGATATCGCAACGCCTTTAAAAGCGCACGAAGAGGGCGAAGCCACCGATCACAACGGCAATTCCGTTAAAACCTCGCTAGACCGGACGTTAGAAATTACGGATATTCGCGAACGCCTCCAGGCCACGGCATATTATAAAAAAACGGGGCTTACCATTAGCTATTCCAACGGCTTATCGAATTATTTAACGGGTTGGGTAGGCGGCACCAATCTGGCCTATTCCCGGGTTTTAAGGATCGGGCTTGTTTATAAGATCAACTAACCATTTTTGCACTAAAACGCATGCCTGTAGAAATAGAACGCAAATTCCTGGTAGATAAAACGCTATGGGGAAAGCTCGAAAAACCCGCCGGTAACCTTTTTCGCCAAGGTTACCTGCATGCTGATCCCGAGAAAACGATCCGCGTGCGCGTAACCGATACGACTGGATTCATCACCATAAAAGGTGCAACTTCCGGCACGAGCCGCCTAGAATACGAATATGAAATTCCGAAAAAAGAAGCGGAAGAATTACTCGATAACTTTGCCGAAAACGGTTTGACCAAATTCCGTTATTTCATGCCGTTTCAGGGCAAAACCTGGGAAGTGGATGAATTCCTGGCTGAAAACGAAGGCTTGATGATCGCGGAAATTGAATTGCATTCGGAAGACGAAACGTTTGAAAAACCGGCCTGGATTGGTGCAGAAGTTACCGGCCAGAAAAAATATTATAATTCGCAGTTATCGGTAAACCCGTATAAAAACTGGTAAATTGCCGCTTTAAATTTTGCCCGCATGAAAGATTACAAGAAATATTACATCGTTCCGGCCGAGCCCGAAGAAGTTTATTCGGCGCTTACCAACCCCAACGAACTCGAGATCTGGACCGGCGACCCGGCCGAAATGAGCACCGAACCCGGCTCCGAATTTTCGCTCTGGGATGGTAGTATTGCGGGCAAGAACCTGGAATTTGAACCCAACAAAAAAATTGTGCAGGAATGGTATTTCGGCGAACAGGAAGAACCTTCTATTGTAACCATAAAACTGCACCCGCACAAATACGGCACTTCCGCAGAGCTGCGCCACACCAACATCCCCGACGAAGCCTTTCGGGATATTTCCGAAGGCTGGGATGAAAGTTATTTCGGTGCTTTAATTGGTTTCTTCGAAGGTTAAAAACGGTAGGGTTTCGGGCTGAAAAAGTCTGAAGCCCGCACAAAAAGCAAGAAATGGAAACGCAACCCAATAACCCGCTGCACGGCAAAACCCTGGAAAACGTAATTACCGAACTGGTAGGTTTTTACGGCTGGAAAATGCTGGGCAACATGATCAATATCCGCTGTTTTACCCACGACCCGAGCATAAAATCGAGCCTGAAATTTCTGCGCGCTACGCCCTGGGCCCGCAAACAGGTAGAAGACCTTTACGTGCATTACGTTACCAACAAAAAGAAATAGGTTAAACTACCTGCTTCAGAATTTCGCGGTGCGAGCGTTCTACGTGCTGCTTAAAATCTTCGTACCATTTCTGCCATTCGCCGGTGCTCATGTTGCCGCTCAGTTGTTTTTCATAATCGGCCAGCGTTTTGTGCCCTTTCTCAATGATCAGCCGGTAGGCATCGCCGGTAAAATCAGAAAAAACGCGCACTTCCAGCGCAACGGGCATCAGGTTTTTGCTTACAGCTTCATCGAGCAAGGTTTTGGCGGCTTTGTAATGCCCGAATTTGAGATAAAAAGTATCGCGGATGATATACATAAGGCAGGTTGTTTTTAAAGTACGTTCTAAAAACAGCCGGCTGTTGCAAAAGTTTATTCCGGAAAAACCGATTCAACGAGACAATTAAATCCCGTATTCGCGCTCAACTTTACAGATCCGCACCCGGAAATCTTCATACCATTTTTCACGGCCTTGCTGACGCGCAATTGTATGTTCGGTATGCTCGCGCCAGTTCTTAATGGCTTCCAGGCTTTCCCAATACGAAACGGTAATTCCAATTTCTTCGCGGGCGCTTTCCACGCCTAAAAAACCGGGTTGCTGCGCGGCTAATGCCACCATTCGCTCTGCCATATCGTCATAGCCATTATCGCCTTGCGTACGAACCGAAGTAAAAATAACGGCGTAATAAGGTGGTTTGGGAGTAGCAGCGAACATGATGAATTCCTTTTAGTTTTCAGGGTGAAAAGCATAGCGTTTTAAGCCGGACCTTCCATTTAAAAATAAAAACCTGCCGTTTTGCAGCAGGTTTTTCAGGTTCTATTTTTTCAGGACGGTAAATTCCACGCGGCGGTTCAGGCGGCGGGTTTCTTCTTTCGCGTTGCTGGCTACCGGTTTACTGTCGCCAAAACCTACGGTTTCAATGCGTTTCTTTTCTATGCCTTTATCGGTCAGGTATTTTCTAACGGCATTTACCCGGTCTATTGAAAGCTGCATGTTCAGTTTGCTGTCGCCTTGGTTATCGGTGTGGCCTTCCAAACGAATAACTACCGAAGGATTTTCTTTCATGATCTTCACCAAACGATTCAGTTCTGAAAAAGAGCTTTCGCGCAGGTAAGAGCGGCTTTGGGCAAAGAAAATATTGTTCAGCGTAATTTTAGCACCAACTTCGAAAGGCACTAAAAACAGATCGCGGTTAATTTCGGTATATTCGGTGGTTTCGGTAGCGTCTATATTTTCATTCACCGCAATGTAACCATCAGCCTCCGCCATGTACCCATAACTCGTTCCCGAAGGCAGTACGATGGTGTAAGAACCATCTACCGGATTCGTTTGCGCCACGCCTAATTCCTCGCCGGTTACCAGGCTTTCGTACACGATCTTGGCTTCGAGCGGCTTCTGGGTTTTGGCATCCAGCACTTTTCCGGTTACCAGAATTACCGGCTCCGGCTTGAATTGCGAAACCAGTTTAATTTTAAAGATATCTTCCGAATTTCCGGTACCGTTCCGCGTAGAAACCAAATAAGCATAATCGCCGGCGGCAGCTACGGTATAATAAGCGTCCCAGTCTTTGGAATTAATATTCGGGCCTAAGTTTAGCGGCGTGCTCCAGTTCTGCCAGGTATCGTCGAGGCGCTTAGAGTAAAAAATATCGCTTTTGCCGTAGCCTTTGTGCCCATCCGAAGCAAAGAATAACGTTTTTCCATCGGCTGCCAGGAAAGGCGCAAATTCCGATTTCTTGGTATTAATGGTTTTGCCCAGGTTCAGTGGCTTGCTCCAAACCCCAAATTTCTGCAGGAAACTCACAAACAGATCCTGACCGCCTACGCCATCGTTACGGGTTACCGCCATGAGCAAAGTTTTGCCAGAGTTAGCCAGAAAGTAGTCTACGTTCTCGTTCGATTTATTGTAGTAATTCAGAATATTCAGTTTCACAGGCATGCTCCAGCCATTTTTCGTACGCGTACTGATCGAAGCGCCTTCCGGGCTGATCGTGCCATCCGGATTATAAGTATTGATGAGCAGCAGCGTATTGCCGTCGGCGGAAACGGAAGTTACCCCGTTATTGCCCGCGTTATTGATCGGGCCGCCTAAGTTCCGCGCCGGGCCCCAGGTTTGCTCTTTCGGATCCAGAACCGGCGAAAACCAAACATCCTGGCCATCGCTGGAGCCGCCCGTATTTTTCGGGTGATTCTGACGCGCGAAGAAAAGCGTTTTCCCATCGGAAGAAATAACCGGACGCGTTTCCGTGTATATCGAATTTACGCTCTCGCCAATGTTTTCCATTACCGTATCAAAGGCAATTTCCTGCTTCCCTTTCAGCTCTTTTTTCACGAAAGATTCTTCAGTATCGGCAATACCAATGGCATCTATCTGGTTTACGCCTGCTACGGCCGCCGTATTCATGGTAACGCGCACGCCAATGGTGCGGTATTTGGCCGCCGGAAAAGAAACGGAAAGTACCCGGTGCCTTACAGACAGTGGTCCGGGTTTTTCGTTGGTATACACTTCGTGCGGTTTTCCGCCGGTATCTATCAGTTCAATTTTGGTAATGGAGCCCGGATTAGCATTTTCCACCACCGAAACCTGGCGCGCCACCAACGATTTCACGAACCGCACCTCAATAACTTCTTCCTTTTCGTCGTCTTTTTTCGGGCTCCAGGCCTGGCTGTTTGGTTCGCCTAAGGGTAAAGCGTTCGGCTCGCCGAGCACCTGGTCGGGGCTGAAAGCATCTTTACCGCTGGCGCGCTGCGACGAAACTTTATGCACTTTCCAGGCCCAAACATATTTCTGAGCCGAAGCCGCATGCGCCGCCAGCAACAGGATTATTACTACAAGTAAGTTTTTATGCATAGATCGGAGTTCAGCTATAAAATTGCCCGTTTGCCAGCCAGAAATTTGGATAACCGGGTTCCGGGCGCTGTATTAAAATGTATTCATAAAATTGCACGCTTTATCTTAAAAAACAAAACGCATATCTTTTAAATCAAGATATTCCCCCGTTAAGTACCGTAGATTTCAATTATCTCTTGTTTTATAGCAGACCAGATCTAACCTCTAATCGTTGCCCGGAGCAGGAAATTTAACCCGAAGCACAAGGAGTTTCTGAGCGTTTTTTTATAGCGTTTTACCTTCGGCCGCCATCTTCACTAAAATGCATTTGCAGCCTTAAGCCGGAATAAGTAATTTAGGAAAATTGTTTTTGCCGTGTCCAGATTGTTTGCCTTTTTCTTTCTGCTTTTTCTGGCGCCGGCTATAAAAGCAGCGATTCCGGACAGCACCGCAGTTTACGAAATGAAGGCGGTTCGCATTGGCATTAACACGTTCACGTTCCGGAATTTTCTGGCCGGCACCGACAGCCTGAATAAAACCAACCAGTTACGCTATTATCTCGGCCAGGACCATACGTACAATTCTACCTTACCCGAAAGCCGTTTTACCCGCGAAGATTATTTTGCCAATTTGAACCATAGCTGGAATTTCCGGCAAAACTGGTGGCTGGAAGAACATGTGCTTTACCAGCATAACCGCGCCAGCCAAACCGAAACCGGAAGCTTTACCGAACATGTACGCTTTTCGCCGCAACTCTTGCCCGACTGGCAACTGCAGACTTCCGTTTTTGCCGGCATACGCCGCGATGCCCGCAGCCAGCGTACCGACACCGGGCCTGAATATGGCGGTACGTTATTAGCCGGCTGGTCGCAGCCCGCCGACCTGGAAAGTGCATCGGGAACTATTCTTTTCAGCCGCGCGAATCTTTCACCGCGCACATTTCAGCGCCTGATTGCCGATGCCCGTTACGATAAGCAATTCAGCAGTTTTGCCGCCATTGGTTTACGCAGCGAATACCGCCAGAACCGCACCGAAGATTATACCGGCAACAATGTGCAACGCATTCAGAGCGATACGCTGGCGCTTTATTTTACCGGTACTTACAACATTACCAACGCGCTGGTTTTCCGGAGTTCAAACCGCCTGGCTTTACCGGAACGCACCTTTTCTTACCGCCCGCTAACGGAAAAAACCGCCGCTATTCCCGATTCTCGTTATGACCAATTTGAACTGGAAACCTTGCAGGAAATGCTTTACCAAACCCAGAAGCTGCGCGGGAATCTGCAATTTGGTTACCGGGAAAGAAATCGCCGCTACGCCACTTCCAAAGATTTGCTGAAAGACCTGCTGCAAAATACTACTTCGTGGGGCGCGGGCCTTACCTGGCTATTTACCGAAAAACACAGCATTTCTACCCAGAACCAGGGCGAACTTTTGCGGGTGAATACGCCCAGCGAAGATAATAACGAAGACCGCGACGAAGTTTTTTACGAAAGCCGCCTGCAATTTACTTCCCGCTGGCGCCCAAATTTCCGGACCAATTTTGGTTTGGTGGGCGCTTACAAGCAATACGTTTTTATTAAAGCCGCGCAAAGTGCCGAAAACTATACCGAACGCAGTTTATTTTACGAACCAGGTTTTGTGTGGGCACCAAGCAAATTCAGCTGGGATGCGCAGATGCAATTACAGGCTAATTACCAGGTGCGCAGCCTGCTTTCTGAACAACTGAAAAACCGCGCGAACCGTACCTTCAACCAAACGCATTTATTCCGCTACGATCTTAGCAAAACGCTGGCGCTGCAATTGGAATATTACCGCCGCGAAAACCGTTTGGGCCTGCTGAACTGGGAACGTTTCTCGGAAAGCCCTTTGGATACTACCATCAGCAATACGCTGGCTTTGTTCGCTAAAAAGTACGTTGCGGGTAAAAAGATACACAGCAGTTTCCGGGGTGGTTACCGTTATTTTGAGCAGCGCATTCGCAGCAAAGCGGGTTTGAGTCTTCCGGGAGAAACACCGGAGCTAATTTACCTTCACCAGGTTACGCGTCAGCATGGTCCGGAAGTTAGTTATGAAGGCCGTACACAAAAAAACATGCGGATTTATGCCAGCTTATGGATGCAGCGTCTGCACACTTTCAAAACGTATCGCGAAGCCGGAATTCCATATTTAGGCAGCACATTTACCCCGGAAGAACTGGCTGCTAATCAAAAGAATTGGTACCCGTATTTCGATGTGTCCGTGCATTGGCCTTTGCGGTTTTCGCGGTATGGGAGGTAATGTGCTAATTTTTTAATGTGCTAATGTAAAAATCAGGAAATCGGGGAATGTGAAATGGGTGAATGCAGAAATGACTTTTTTTGCTGAAAAACATAGTGTTTTTTAGTTCACACTCTTAAACCTCACAGGTTTTAAAACCTGTGAGGTTTTTGGTTTCTGTTTCTGACTTTTTTGCCTCAAAACCCTACCGTTTTTCAGCAAAAAAAGCGGCAAACCGCTTCCGGTTGCCGCTTTTTTGTTTCAGATCTGAATTTCTTAATACTGCTAATGATAACGCATTAGCACATTAAAAAATCAGCACATAATTAAGCTGCTTTTAAGGTAATAGTGCGCTCTACGGTGTTGTATGGGCCCGGAATTACGTTACCGGCATTATCCAGCAGTTCGAGTTTGATCTTGTTTTCGCCCATTGGCAGGCCTTCGATAGAATATGGCAACCAACGATCCAGCATAAATTCGGTGCCATTAATGGTGGCACGTACTTTATTGCCTTCCGGCGAAAGATCGGTGTTTACCAGGTAAAAATCGAGCATGATCTTTTTAGTGTCGTTACCAACGTATTCGCCTTTCGGACGGCTGTAAAACATATGCGGAGCTTTCAGATCGAAGTTATTAGCTTCTTTCGGTTTGCCTACTGAAAATGTGCGCAATTCGTAAGCAGATTTGTGCTTCAGGCTTTCGTGATAAGAGCGCGACAGGAACGACAGCACTACGTGGTTGCCTGCTTTTACATCTTTGGTAAAGCTGGTTTCGTAGTGCGCGGTGTACGGTTCGTTGTCTACAATATTATGAATGTGCTGGCCTTGCATGGAGTTTGCCATTTCTTTAGAATGGTCGTGGCCGGTCATTTCGGTTAATTTGAAATTGGTAAGCTCATAACGGAACTGTACCGCGCCGCTTGGCAAGGTGGAGCCACCAGCCGGTTCTACCATTTTCAAGGCTGCTTCAGCAAATTTCGGCGAATCGTCGAAGGAATAAACTTTCAGGCCGTTCTTTTCCATCACCTCGTTAATAGGTTGCTGCGCTACTGTTTCGGCACCGTTTGGCGTAGTGGTAGTTTCAGTAGTAGTTTGTTTGGTTGAATCGCAGGCGGAAAAGGCCAGCATGAACGAACCAGCCAGGAATAATGAATAGTGTTTCTTCATAGTTTTTTTAATTAAAGGATTACCGTTTTGCGGCTCAAGTTATAAAATTTTTATTTACCTTGCGAGGTACGACAATTTACGTTTTAAAGATTACCATTATTTAACATGAGCGAGAAATTATTAGACAAAATACCATCGCTGGACTTAGCCGACTTCCTTTCCGGAGATCCGGCGCGTAAGCAGAAATTTGTAGAAGAACTTGGAGCGGCTTACAACAACATCGGCTTTATTGCCTTGCGCAACCATGGCCTTTCGGATGATCTTTCGAACCGTTTGTACGCCGCAACCAAAAAATTCTTCGCCCTGCCTGACGAAGTAAAACAGAAATACGAAAACCCGGCACTGGCGGGTCAGCGTGGTTACATCAGCAAAGGAAAAGAACACGCAAAAGGTCGCAACACCGGCGATCTGAAAGAATTTTTCCATGTGGGCCAGGAAGTAGAAGACAATGATCCGATAAAGGAAGAATATCCGGAAAATATCTGGCCGGAAGAAGTACCGGAATTTAAAGAAACGGCACTGGCAGCTTATAAAGCGCTCGAAAAAGCCGGCAAAGAAATTCTGCGTGCGCTGGCCATTTATTTAGATCTGGATGAAAATTATTTCGACGATAAAGTGCATCACGGTAACAGCATTTTGCGTCCGATCCACTACTTCCCGATCGAAGATCCGGATAGCGTGCCAGCCGATGCGGTTCGCGCTGCCGAACACGGCGATATTAACTTGATCACGTTGCTAATGGGTGCTTCTGCCGATGGCTTGCAGGTGTTGCGTCGCGATGGAAAATGGATCCCGATCACGGCCTTGCCGGAACAAATTGTGGTTAACGTAGGCGATATGCTGGCGCGTTTAACCAACAACAAACTGAAATCTACCATTCACCGGGTAGTAAACCCACCGCGCGAGCTGATGCATACATCGCGTTATTCTATTCCTTTTTTCATGCACCCGCGTTCCGAAATGGACTTAACCTGCCTGGAGAGCTGCATAGATGAGCAAAACCCGAAAGCTTATCCGGATGCAACGGCCGGCGAATATTTAACCGAACGCCTCATTGAGCTCGGATTATTGAAAAAATAAATTAGTTGTTAGTTGCTGGTTGTTGGTTTTTGGTAAAAAAACAGGATATTTAATATATACCTGAAAGGCCTGTATTTCAGATCTGAAAGCCAACAACTAACAACTAACAACTAGCAACCAACAACTGAATTTTGAGCCTTCGCCACTACATTTTTCTGAAGGATGTGCTCATCCTGGCGCTAACCGCTTTTGGCGGACCGCAGGCGCACGTGGCTATAATGTTCAAACTACTGGTAGAAAAACGGCGCTATCTCACTGAAAAAGAACTCATTGAATTAAATGCTCTCTGCCAGATCCTTCCCGGCCCGAGTTCTACGCAAACATTAACCGCTATTGGTTTTCGGTTAGGCGGCCCTAATCTGGCTTATCTAACTTTGCTGGTTTGGATCATTCCGGCCTTTATATTTATGACATTGGCGGCGCTGGCGGTAACGTATCTGCAAAGCCGCAATATTTCTCTCCATTTTACACGTTACATTCAGCCTATTGCGGTTGGTTTCGTAGCTTTTGCCGCTTATAAGATCAGCACTAAAGTTATTGAAAGCAAAACCGGCATTGGCTTGATGATCATTTCGGCAATTCTTTCTTATTTCTTTCGTTCGCCCTGGGTTTTTCCGGTGCTGTTACTGGCTGGCGGCGCTGTTACTGCTATTCGCTTTAAAAATCATCCGCTGGAACCCGATAAAAAACTGAAGATACAATGGAGTAATTTTATTCTTTTTGTGGCCGTGCTGGTAACAGCAGCAGTTTTTGGTAGCATAACCAAGTGGCGCGCTATTTTACTTTTCGAGAACTTTTACCGTAACGGCACGCTGGTTTTTGGTGGTGGCCAAGTGCTGATTCCGCTGCTTTTCACCGAATTTGTGGAATATAAGCAATATTTAACTTCCGAAGAATTTCTTTCCGGCTACGCATTTTTACAGGCATTACCGGGTCCCGTTTTCGCCTTTACACCTTACATTGGGGCTTTGGCTATGCGCGAATATGGCATTGGAGGTCAGATCTTAGGCTCAATTGCAGGCACAGCGGGCATTTTTCTTCCGGGCACCTTCTTTATCTTCTTCGTGATCCGCTTCTGGAATGAATTGAAAAAATATCGGGTAGTAAAAGCCTCGCTGGAAGGCATAAATGCGGTAAGTTCCGGAATGGTTTGCGCAGCTGCTATTTTACTTTTTCATCCCATAGAAGCTAACTGGCTCAATATAAGCATTGTAATTATCACGTTCGCCATATTACTCTGGACAAAAGTGCCGCCGCCGTTCATTATTATTCTGGGTTTATTGCTGGGTTTGGTAATTCCATAACGCAGTACTTTTTAGTTCCTAAACCCTACCGTTTTATAACTTTACTTTTTTGTCTCCAAATCATAGCGTTTTCAAAACTCTTTCTATTAAGACGCTTTCCTTAAACCAGAAACATTTAAAAACAGAAAACCCGCAACTTAAAGGCTGTGGGTTTTTCTATTCAAAAAGATAGCGTTTTCTTAAGCACTGAAGACTTTTTCTGCGGCCAGATTCAGTAAATATTGGCCATAACCGCTTTTTGTAAGAGGCTTGGCAATTTCCTGAAGCTGTTCTGTAGAAATGAAGCCCATCCGCCAGGCAATTTCTTCTATACAGCCTATTTTCAAACCCTGACGCTCTTCAATGATCTGTACAAAATTGCCGGCCTGCATTAAAGAATCAAAAGTTCCGGTATCGAGCCAGGCCGTTCCACGACTTAAAATTCCAACTTTCAACTTGCCCCGACGCAGGTATTCTTTATTTACGTCGGTAATTTCGTATTCGCCGCGCGCACTTGGCTCTAAGTTTTTGGCAATTTCTACTACATCGTTATCGTAAAAATATAAGCCAGGTACTGCGTAATTCGATTTTGGCTTGGCCGGTTTTTCTTCAATGGAAAGCACATTCTTATTTTCATCGAAATCTACCACACCGTAACGCTCCGGATCGTATACATGGTAGGCATACACCACACCGCCATCCGGATCGTTGTTGCTTTGAAGTAATTCGGCTAAGCCACTTCCGTAAAAGATATTATCGCCTAAAACCAGCGCTACTTTGTCGGTGCCAATAAATTCTTCCCCGATTACAAAAGCTTGCGCCAGTCCATTCGGAACTTCCTGAATAGCGTACGTAAATTCGCAGCCCAGATTTTTACCGTCGCCAAGAAGTTTTTTGAACATCGGCATATCATGCGGCGTGCTGATGATCAGGATCTCACGAATACCGGCCATCATTAAAATTGATAGCGGATAGTAGATCATCGGCTTATCGTAAACCGGCATGAGCTGCTTGCTCACAGCGAGGGTTAATGGGTGTAAACGAGTACCGGAACCGCCGGCCAGAATAATGCCTTTCATATTTTAATTGTTCAATTGTTGCATTGTTAAATGGTTGCTTTCAGACAGAATAACTAACAATTTAACAATTAAGCAATTTAACTTAATTATTATAAATAAACTCCTGGTTGTTCAGGAACCACTGATATGTTTTCTGCAGACCTTCCCGAATACGGACTTGGGGATCGTAACCCAACAGATTTTTTGCTTTCGATATATCGGCTAAACTATCACGGATGTCACCGGCACGGTCTGGTCCATATATTGGTTCGATATCAGTTTTAGCTTCTTCTTTCAGAATGTTGAAAAGATCGTTTAGTGAAGTCCGGTCTCCAACGGCAATGTTGTAAACCTGGTTCACTGCTTCCGGTTCTGCAACCAAAGCGGCTTTAATATTAGCTTGTACGCAGTTCTCCACGAAAGTAAAATCGCGGGTTTGCCCGCCATCGCCGTTCATTTTAGGTGGCTGGTTTTTCATTACGGCATCTATGAACAATGGAATAACCGCCGCATAAGCACCATTCGGATCCTGACGCGGGCCAAAAATATTGAAGTAACGCAAACCGATAATTTCCATGCCGTAGGTTTTGCCAAACACATCAGCATAAAGTTCGTTGGCATATTTCGTAACAGCATACGGCGAAAGCGGCTTGCCAATTTTGTCTTCCACTTTCGGAAGCGCTTTGCTATCGCCGTAAGTAGAAGAGGAAGCTGCATAAACAAAGCGTTTTATTTTCTGATCTTTCGCAGCCGTAAGCATATTCACAAAACCGCCGATATTCACGTTATTGGAAGTGATCGGATCGTTTATGCTCCGTGGAACCGAACCTAAAGCTGCCTGGTGCAACACAATATCCATTCCTTCGCAAGCTTTTTGGCAAACTTCCGGATCACGGATATCACCTTCCATCATCTCAAACGCCGGATTATCTAAGAATGCACGCACATTTTTAGGAAATCCGTTGGAATAATTATCGAGTACACGCACTTTTCCAACGTTATATTTCAATAAATATTCAACAATATTAGACCCAATAAAGCCTGCGCCGCCCGTTACTAAAAATTTCTTGTTTTCAAGCGATTCGGTATGGAAAGGATGTTCGTACACTTTTTATTTAATTAGAAATTTAAAATTAGAAACTAGAAATTGGCTAACTCAGAAAGATGGAAAACGATATGGTTTTGACCTCCAAAAGTCGAAACCTGATTTAACCATTCCTGATGCTGAATTCCTAATTTTTATTTAAACCTATCGGTTATATTGTTCCTGGTAATAACTTTGGTATTCGCCGGAAGTTACGTGCTTCAGCCATTCCGGATTTTCTAAGTACCAGTCTACCGTTTTGGCCAAGCCTTCTTCGAAGGTTACGGATGGTTTCCAACCCAACTCGTTCATGATTTTAGACGAATCGATGGCGTAACGCAAATCGTGGCCCGCACGGTCCGTTACAAAGGTGATCAATTTCTGGGAAGTACCTTTTTCGCGACCCAGTTTTTCATCCATGGTATCGCAAAGCAAACGGATCAGGTCAATATTTTTCCACTCGTTTACGCCGCCAATGTTGTAGGTGTCACCGATCTTGCCTTTGTGGAAAACCGCATCAATCGCCGTAGCGTGATCTTTTACATACAGCCAGTCGCGCACGTTTTCGCCTTTGCCGTAAACCGGCACCGGTTTCATGTTCTGAATATTGTTGATAGCCAGTGGAATAAGTTTCTCAGGAAAGTGGTTCGGACCGTAGTTATTCGAGCAGTTTGAAACTTTTACCGGAATGCCGTAAGTATCGTGGTAAGCGCGCACAAAATGGTCAGAGCTCGCTTTAGATGCCGAATATGGGGAATGCGGATCATACTTGGTTTCTTCGGTGAACATCCCGGTTTCGCCTAAAGTACCATACACTTCGTCAGTAGAAACGTGGTAGAACAGGCGCGTGCTATAATCGTTTTTCCAGGTTTCGCGGGCCGCATTCAGTAAATTACAGGTTCCTAAAACGTTCGTTTTCACGAAAGCCATCGGGTCGGTAATGGAGCGGTCCACGTGGCTTTCAGCTGCCAGGTGAATAACCGAATCGAACTGGTTTTCGCGGAAAATCTCGTTAATGAACGTCTCGTCTACAATATCTCCTTTAATAAAGGTGTAATTTGGCTTGTCTTCAATGTCTTTCAGGTTTTCCAGATTGCCGGCGTAGGTTAGTTTGTCCAGGTTGAAGATCTGGTATTCCGGATATTTGGTAACGAACAGGCGCACCACATGAGAACCAATAAAGCCAGCACCGCCGGTGATCAGGATTTTCATACTTTTATTAGCTATTTCGATACCGTTTGTTTTTCTAAATGCATTTGCCAATTCCAGGCGCTCCGTAAAGCCTCTTCCAAACTGGTTTCAGTTTTAAAACCTAATTCATGCGTAGCTTTGGTTACATCGGCATAAATTTTCGGCACATCGCCTTCCCGCCGTGGACCAATCTGGTAGTTCAGTTTTTGTCCGGAAGCTTTTTCGAAGGCCTGAATTACTTCCAGTACACTGTTCCCTTTTCCGGTACCTACGTTGTAAATCTCGAGTTTTTGCGTGTTTCCGAATAGCAATTTATTGATGGCAACCACGTGTGCTTTGGCCAGATCTACCACGTGAATGTAATCGCGGATGTTCGTGCCGTCAGGCGTATCGTAATCATTACCAAAAACGGTCAATTTCTCTCTTATACCTGCTGCAGTTTGCGTAATGAACGGCACTAAATTGTTCGGAATGCCAAGCGGGAGTTCACCAATCTTAGCGGAAGCATGTGCACCAATCGGGTTGAAGTAACGCAGCGCGATAGATTTAATTTGCGTGCCACTATTAGCCAGATCGGAAAGAATATCTTCGCAGATTTGCTTGGTGTTTCCATACGGCGAATTGGCTTTTTTCACTGGCGTGGCTTCGGTAACCGGCAATGCATCCGGAATGCCGTAAACCGTGCAGCTCGAAGAAAAAACCAAGTTTGTAACCGTGAACTCTTCCATCACCTGCAGCAAAGCCACCAAAGAGCCTACGTTATTATGGTAATACTTCAGCGGTTCTGCCACCGATTCGCCTACGGCTTTGTAAGCGGCAAAATGAATTACGCCGGCAATGTCTTTTTCGGAAACAAAAACTTCGCGTAAAGCCTGTGTATCGGTGCAATCTACGCGGTGGCATTTTACTTCGTGGCCCAGAATTGCTTCAATGCCTTTTAAAGCGCTTTCCTGAGAATTCGAGAAATTATCGACAATTACCGGTTCAAAACCGGCTTCGGTGAGTTCTACCACAGCGTGCGAACCAATAAAGCCGGCGCCACCGGTTACTAAAATCTTGCTGCTATTCTTCACGCCTCAATTTTCCTTTTATAAGCTCCAATACAACATTCCATCGGTAAATTTATTCCGATAGATGCCTTTAATGTCCATCACCACTGGGTTTTCGGTCGTGATCGATTCGAAATATTTTTCATCCAGATTCAGGTAGTCTTTGTGGTTTACGGCTACAATTACGGCGTCGTAATCGTTACCCGCTTTTTCTACCAAGCTGAAACCGTATTCGTGATTTAGTTCATCAGAATCGGCGTGCGGATCAACTACATCTACGTTTACGCTGAAATCTTTCAGTTCCTTGATCACGTCGGCCACTTTGGAATTGCGGATGTCTTCCACGTTTTCTTTGAAAGTAGCACCCATTACCAGCACTTTAGCTTTGGAAATATCTTTGCCCTGCTTCACCATTAACTGAACGGCTTTTTTGGCAATGTAAGCGCCCATGTTATCATTGGTCGTACGTCCGCTCAGAATTACTTTGGCATCGTAGCCCAGTTCTTTCGCTTTGTAAGTCAGGTAATAGGGGTCTACACCAATGCAGTGACCACCAACTAAGCCCGGAGAGAATTTCAGGAAGTTCCACTTGGTTCCGGCGGCTTCTAAAACCTCGTAAGTATTAATGTTCAGGCGGTCGAAGATCAGAGAAAGCTCGTTCATGAGCGCGATATTTACGTCGCGCTGGGTGTTTTCAATGATTTTAGCAGCTTCGGCAACTTTAATGGAAGAAGCACGGTGCACGCCGGCTTCTACTACCAGTTCATATGTTTTGGCAATCTCTTCGGCAGATTCAGCATCGCAACCAGAAACTACTTTTACAATTTTAGTAAGCGTATGTTCTTTATCACCCGGGTTGATACGCTCCGGAGAATAACCAACTTTAAAATCAGCAGGGAATTTCAAACCTGATTCCTGTTCTAAAACCGGAATACAATCTTCTTCGGTGCAGCCAGGATAAACGGTAGATTCGTAAACCACATAATCGCCTTTTTTCAGCACTTTGCCTACCGTTTTCGAAGCCGAAAGCAATGGTTTCAGGTCTGGCATGGCGTGCTCATCGATTGGAGTTGGAACGGCTACTATAAAGAACTGCGCCTCGCGAAGCACGTCTAAATTATCAGTAAATGTAATATCAGTCCCTTCAAAAGCCGAAGCTTCCAACTCGCCGCTCGGATCGATGTTGTTCTTCATCATTTCCACGCGCTTAGCGTTGATATCGAAGCCTATCACTTTTGTTTTTTTTGCAAATTCTAAAGCAATGGGCAAGCCTACATAACCTAAACCGATCACGGCTAATGTTGCTTCTTTGTTTACTAACTTATCGTACACAGTTTTTATGTTATTTATTAGTTTCTGAATGTAATTGAAGATGACTTTTTGAGGCTAAAACTATAGCGTTTTGCACAAAACACACCTTATCTGCGGCCGCAACACTTTAACGGCGAGCAAATTTAGAAGAATATTCTTGAAATTCCCGAATAAATCTGACAGCGATGGATTAAGTTCTGGTGGGCAATGCAGCAGTTACAAAGCGATCTTTCCCAAACAGGTCGCAGCTTACGCTAAGGCTTTGGTAGCCTTGACTTTTTAGCATCTCAATTAAAGGATCGGCAAATTGTTCATTTATTTCAAAATATAATTTCCCGCCCGGCTTCAACCACTTCTTCCCGACTTCAGCGATGCGTTTATAATATAGGAGCGCATCATTGTCAGGTACAAATAGAGCCAGGTGCGGTTCGTGGTCCAGTACGTTTTTACGCATTTTAGGTTTCTCGTTTTCCAGAACGTATGGCGGGTTGCTAACCAGAATATCCAGACTATGGGCTTTTACCGGAATTTTATCTTCAAAAATATCTGCTTTGATCCACTGAATGGGTTGTCCATATTTCAGAGCATTTTCATGTGAAACTTCAAGCGCTTTTTCAGATATATCGAGACCATACACTTTCGCACAATCCAGCACCTCGGCCAGTGTAATGGCTATGCAACCGCTACCTGTACCAATATCTAGTATATGCAGTTGTGGCCGGTGCTGGTTTTCCTTTATGATTTGGGCAACTAATTCTTCTGTTTCAGGACGAGGAATTAAAACGGCCGGCGTAACCTTAAGCTCCAGATCGAAAAAATGAGCGATTCCGAGTACATATTGTAAAGGTTCGTGCTGCAACAATCTTTCGATCAACTTCTCAGTGGTCACCTCAACTTCGTGAGAAACAAGATCGTAACGCTGCATACTCAATTCCAACCTACCAATGCCTAATACATGCCCGGCAACGGCAAATGCTATGGCCGAAGCTTCAGGTTCTTCATAAATTTCAGCAATTGCTGTCCGAATATGATTAATTAAGTCCTGCGTTTTTTTCACAGCGGGAGTATTTTGATAATTTTGTAAGTTACCTCTAGGAGGTTTTTGATTAAAGTTAAAGTTAGAAGCTTTTTCTTTAAATTCAGCCACCTCATCTCATTTTGTCTTTTTGAATTATCTTTATCTGGCTCCTAATTTTTTTAACAAAATGATGACACCCGCCGACAATTTCTTTATGCTTCGAGCTTTGGAACTGGCAGCCTCCGGCGCCGGCTATACCAGTCCAAACCCATTAGTTGGTTGCGTAATTGTGCATAATAACGAAATTATTGGTGAAGGTTGGCATCAAAGCTATGGGGGGCCACACGCGGAAGTGAATGCGGTGAATGCAGTTAAAGATAAAAAATTGCTGTCTCAAAGCACCGTATACGTAACACTGGAACCTTGCTCCCACTTCGGCAAAACTCCTCCTTGCGTCGACCTACTGGTAAAACATGCGGTAAAGAAAGTAATAATCTGCAACAATGATCCGAATCCTTTAGTAGCCGGACGCGGAATAGCAAAGCTACGCGAAGCGGGAATTGAAGTGGAAAGCAATTTTTTAGCTGAAAAAGGTAGCATTTTGAACCGGCGGTTTTTTACATTTCATCAGCAAAAGCGCCCTTATATTGTTTTGAAATGGGCACAAACCTCAGATGGTTTTATTGCTAAAGAAAATTATGAACCAGCTGCAATTTCAGGAGCCATTTCAAAAAACTTAGTTCATAAATGGAGAACAGAAGAAGCTGCTATTTTGGTAGGCACAAATACTGCTCAATTTGATAACCCGAAACTGAATATCCGCGAATGGTCAGGCAAGAATCCAATCAGGCTGGTAATAGATAAAAATTTAAATCTTCCTTCTGAGCTACATTTATTCGATAGAAATCAGAAGACTATAGTTTTCAATTTAAAACGTACTGAGTTTTTACACGATAACTTGGAATTTGTTCGTTTAGATCCTGAATCTGACTTTTTGAGCCAATTGCTATACCATTTACATCAACGTCAGATTCAATCCGTTTTAGTGGAAGGCGGCACGTTCTTACTTAATTCATTTATTAAGAATAACCTTTGGGACGAAGCGCGTATTTTGCGTAGTCTTAAGCAATTTAGTGCAGGCATTTCGGCGCCTGATCTGCCACTCAATTCATTAACTGAAAATTTTTGCATTGATCAAGACCAGCTTTTTATACATCGGAATAATTTCTTCTTTAACAATTAACTCTTTGACAGTTATTGCTCTTTTTAAGATTTAAACATTTTTTCAGCAAAATGAACTATAGGATTAAATAATGAAAACTCGTATAGTTCATAAAAAGCTAACTCTATAAAAAATTCTCAACATATACAATTAAATCTATATACGTTATGTCAGAAACTTTAGTAATAAACACTAATAGCTCTAAAGCTGATAAGTATAAACAACTCCTTCCTCAAATAGAATCCTTAACTACTGGCGAAAAAGATCTAATTGCGAATCTGTCGAATACAATGGCCGCATTGAAAGAAGTGTTCAATTTTTTCTGGGTAGGCGCTTACTTGGTTAAAGAAAATCAGCTAGTGCTCGGTCCATTTCAAGGTCCAGTGGCATGTACCCGAATTGCTTTCAATCGTGGTGTTTGTGGTGCCGCTTACACACAAAAAACGACTATTTTAGTACCTGATGTAGAAGCCTTTCCAGGACATATTGCCTGCAGCAGTGCTTCAAAGTCTGAAATTGTAGTACCTGTTTTTAAAAATGGAAATGTAGTAATGGTGCTTGATGTAGATAGCGATCTATTAAATGATTTTGATGAAACTGATAAAATTTACCTGAAAGAATTGGCTAATTTAATTTCTAATTGGTTTTAAATCCTTTTTTAAAGGCAGTCCGTGCGAAGTCAGCTTTCAACTCAACTGTAATTATATTGCACACTATTTTCGATAACTATCAGACATAATAGCGATATTATATAGCAGCATTACTTATTAACTATGAAATTTGTAAATAGAGCGCACCTGAGATTTGTAACTTTTAATTTTTATTGATGTTCAGGAATGAAGCTATTTTCAAGAACGTTTGCTCTTCTCCTTCCATTCAGCACTATCATCGTCTTTCCAGTTCTTCCTCATCCTCCAAGCAAGCCACACTTACCTAAAACACTTTACAACGCAAAAGCCCCAACTTATTACTAAGCTGGGGTTTAGTTAAATGGGGTTGGCGGCTACCTACTCTCCCGCCTTTGACAGCAGTACCATTGGCGCTACGGGGCTTAACTTCTCTGTTCGGAAT